>JBKGZY010000118.1:0-8590 GCA_046543175.1 Dichotomicrobium sp. | reverse complement strand
CTAGTCGGAAATGACCGTGGCGTGCGCACGCTGTCGGTTAAAGATAACCATGCACGGCCGGATTTCCAGATCGGAAAGCTAACGATAATACTGCCAGAGGCGGGTCATCGTGCTGTGAATCTGCTCCGGCTCCGGACCGAACGGCTCCAGCTTGATGCGAATGACGTTTTCGGGCCCGAGTTGCCAGGGTAGCTTCATCAAAATGCGATACAGCGGCTGGCGCCGCCAGTCGGCGATCAGGGCGTGGTTCAGATCGCGCTTGAGCTGGATGTGCAGCTCCTTGTTCTCCATGTTGCGCACGGCAAAGGTCCGCAGGAGGATGTCGTTGACCTCGCGCCACGGAACCAGCCCCAGCCCATCGCAGAATATGCCGTATTCGTTTGCGCCGATGCGCGGGCGCCCTTCGATCAACGGATAGAAGTAATACGCCACGGTCGCGGCCGCGATGCCTGCCGGGAGCAGCAGGCGGTGCCCTCCGGAGATGTAGAAGCCGAAGAGCATCAGCGCGACGAAGGCCATGAAATAGAACCGGAAGCCACCCCGGTTCGCGCCATAGGGTAGGGCGAAGCCCCGGTTCATGACCTCTTCGGGTGATGGCTCGCTGTCCTCCTGAGAAGGTCTTTGCGGTGGTTGCGCCTGTGCCGCCATCAACGCGCCTGTCGTTCCTGAAACCGGCCTGAATCACGCACCGCCGCATTGCGCGCGGTGACGCAGCAGGTGATCGGCCAGCACCAGCGCCATCATTGCCTCGCCGACCGGCACCGCCCGGATGCCCACGCAAGGATCGTGCCGCCCCTTGGTGACGATTTCCGTATCCTCGCCTGAGGCATCGACGGTCCGGCGCGGTTGAAGGATCGAGGATGTCGGCTTGACCGCAAACCGCGCGATGACGGGTTGGCCCGTCGACAAACCGCCGAGCACACCGCCCGCATTGTTGGACAGGAAGGCCGGCTGCCCGTTGGGCTGCATGCGCATTTCGTCCGCATTTTCCTCGCCGGACAGCGCCGCGGCGGCGAAACCCGCACCGATTTCGACCCCTTTGACAGCATTGATGCTCATGAAAGCGGCAGCGATGTCCTGATCCAGCTTGCCATAGAGCGGGGCGCCGAGGCCGGGCGGAACGCCTTCGGCGATGATCTCGATCACCGCGCCGGCCGACGAGCCGGCCTTGCGCACGCCGTCGAGGTAGTCGGCCCACGCCGCCGCAGCGTTGGCATCCGGGCAGAAGAACGGATTGCGGTCGACTTCGGCCCAGTCCCAGTTCGCGCGGTCGATGCCATGCGGCCCGAGTTGCACCAGCGCCCCGCGCACCGTCATGCCGGCAATCACCTTGCGCGCCACCGCACCGGCCGCCACGCGCATTGCCGTCTCGCGCGCCGAGGAGCGCCCGCCGCCGCGATAATCGCGGATGCCGTATTTCGCCAGATAGGTGTAGTCGGCATGGCCGGGGCGGAACTTGTCCTTGATGTCGCTGTAATCCTTCGAGCGCTGATCGGTGTTCTTGATGATGAGCGCGATGGGTGTACCGGTCGTCACCTGGACCCCGTCTGCACCTTCGAACACGCCGGACGCGATCTGAACCTGATCGGCCTCCTGGCGCTGGGTCGTGTAGCGCGACTGTCCGGGTCGGCGCCTGTCGAGCCAGGGCTGAATTTCCGCCTCGCTCAGCGGGATGCCGGGCGGGCAGCCGTCGAGAACGCAGCCGATAGCCGGCCCGTGACTTTCTCCCCAGGTCGTGACACGAAACAGATGGCCGAATGTATTGTGAGACATGATATCGGTGACCGTTGGTGACGCGCATCGCGCGGCCGGGCAGGGCGGCGTTCAGATCCAGCCCGTTCCGCCGCCGCGGATGACCAGCACCTTGTCCTGGGGCACATGCATCCGGAACACCTCGCTGGTGTCGAGCCGTTCGACCTGATGCCGCAGGCAGCGCATCACGCCGCCATGCGCTGTCACGACTGTATCGCGTTTCACGCTGACGAGCCAGTCGACCACGCGCGCGGACAGCATGGCATAGCTCTCGCCGCCGTCGCCGGGATGCACGAAGTGCCAGCGGTCGCCGCCTTCCACCTCGCTGGTCCGGGGGTCCTCGCCGAGTATTTCGCGGGTCAGCCGGCCCTGATGCGCGCCGACATTGAGCTCCTGCAACCGCGGATCGGTCCGGTACGACTTGGGCGGCAGAGCGAGCGCGCGACGGAGAATTTCCATCGTTTCCGTGGCGCGGCTCAGCGGGCTCGACACGAAATCGATGCCCGCGACATTGTCGATCGCCCTGGCGAGCGCCGCGCCGTTGCGCGCAGCCTGGGCCCGGCCGGTGTCGTTCAGCGGAATATCCAACTGGCCCTGGAAACGACGTTCGGCATTCCAGCTTGTCTGGCCGTGGCGCACGAAATAGATCGTCACGCCGTCAGGGAGCAGCATCCTGCCAGGCGGCATTACCTCTTGCAGGCGAGGCTGAACTGGGCCTGCTGCACCTGGCGCTCCGTATCCAGCAGGATCAGTTCGCAGGTCACGCCCTTATGGACGATCTGCTTGCCGTCCTGCACCTGCATGCTGATGCGCTTGCCGTTGACGCTCAGGCCGGCCGACTTGGAACCGACCGTCTGGAGACCGAAGCGCAGATCCACCTCGTCGAACCCGCGCGAGGCTTCGCGCTCCAGCTGAAACCGGTCGTAAAGCAGAACCGACTCGTCATCCTCCGGCGGAACCGCCGCCGCGGCCGAAGCCGTCCGCTGCTCGCCGCCTTCTTCTATGGCGGATTGCGGGGGCTTTGAAGCCGTCTGTCCGTCGGACGTCACACGCGAGCGAAGCTTGCGGACCTCCGCCTTGGCTTCGGCGAGTTGGCGCTTCGTCGCGTCGAGTTCGTCGGCCATCGTCGCCAGTTTCGCCTGGCTCTCGGCCAGCGCATCGGCGTTCTCTTCATTGCGGTTCTCGCGCTCCGCGAGCGCCTCCTTCAGTGAGGTAACCTCCCGGTTCAGGGACTTGATTTCCGCCAGCGTCGCGTTCGCGCTTTCAGATGATTCCGACGACGAGCGCCAGTCAGGCCCGAGACCGGCCGTGTATCCGGCATAGAATGCCACACCCCCAAGCGCCACGAGGGCAAGAACCGCCGTGACTGCGACATATGTAATAATTTTCATCGGGTCCATGGTGGATCGTCCCCTTCTCTTTACACCACGGAGATATCCGGCGCGTCCTCCGCCTTCATCCCCACAACATGATAACCGCAGTCGACATGATGAACTTCGCCAGTAACACTGCGCCCCCAATCCGACAAAAGATAGACGGCAGACGAGCCCACATCTTCTATGGTGACCGTGCGGCGCAGCGGCGAATTGAGCTCGTTCCACTTCAGGATATAGCGGAAGTCGCCGATGCCCGAAGCGGCAAGCGTTCTGATCGGCCCGGCCGAGAGCGCGTTGACGCGAATGCCGCTCTTGCCGAGATCCGCCGCGAGGTACTTCACGCTAGCTTCAAGCGCGGCCTTGGCGACACCCATGACGTTATAATGCGGCATGACTTTCTCGGCGCCGTAATAGGTCAGCGTCAGGATCGCGCCACCATCCGTCATCAGCTTTTCCGCGCGCTGGGTGATGGCAGTCAGCGAGTAGCAGGAGATAAGCAGCGTCTTTTTGAAGTTTTCTTCCGACGTGTCGACATACCGGCCGTCGAGCTCGGACTTATCGGAATAGGCGATGGCATGGACAACGAAATCCAGCTTGCCCCACTCCTCGCTGAGCCTGGCAAAGACGGCATCCAGCGAGGCCGCGTCGCTCACGTCGCATGGCAGAACGATCTTCGCGCCTGCCTCCTCGGCCAGCGGGCGCACGCGTTTTTCGATCGCATCGCCCTGATATGTCAACGCGAGTTCGGCACCTTCGCTCGCGCAGGCCTTGGTGATGCCCCAGGCGATCGAGCGGTTGTTAGCCACGCCCATGACAAGCCCGCGTTTGCCCGCCATCAACTGCTTTGTGTCGGCCACCGTCTTCCTCATTTTCTCGCGGTGTGAAGTCGCGCTGCATCCTACACGAAAGGCCATGCGCGTCCAGCCCGCGAACGGCCCGTTCCTCCCGATTTCGCGCCGCCCGCCGGCGCGCGACAACAGGCGTGCAGATCACCGCATTGACATTTCCCGCGAATGACGGAACCGTCGCAGGCAAACGCGGCCGAACAGGCCGATGCTATCGCGGGGCCAAATTCCATGAGCCAGTCCGGAACTGACGTGAGCGACGATGCCGAACTGCCCGGCAGCCACAATCCGGCGCAAGCGGATGATCCGTTTGCGCTGTTCGACGCCTGGCTGGCCAAGGCGCGGGAAAGCGAGATCAACGATCCCGACGCGATGGCGCTCGCCACCGTCGATTCCGAAGGCATGCCGAATGTGCGCATGGTGCTGCTGAAAGAGGCCGGCCCTGAAGGCTTCGTGTTCTATACCAACGCCGAGAGCGTCAAAGGCATGGAACTAGCCGCGCAGCCGCGCGCGGCGCTGTGCTTCCACTGGAAGAGCCTGCGCCGCCAGGTCCGTGCGCGCGGCCGGGTGGAGCCGGTCAGCGCGGCGGAGTCGGACGTTTACTTCGAGACGCGTCCCTATGGCAGCCGCATCGGCGCCTGGGCCTCCCAGCAGTCGCGCCCGCTGGGCAGCCGTTTCGCGCTGGAAACGGCGGTGGCCAAGTACACCGCGATGTATCCCACCGGCAGGGTTCCGCGCCCGCCCTATTGGCGCGGCTACCGGATCGTTCCAATCGAGATCGAATTCTGGCGGGACCGCCGCTTCCGCCTGCATGACCGCTTCGTTTTCAGGCGTCCCGGGCCGGAAGCACCGTGGACGCGCGAACGGCTGTATCCGTAGATCAGGCCGTGCGGCACGGGAGCAGCGCGTATCTCTTGTACGGGACACTGGCCTGGCTGCCGATGCCCATCCTCGCGGTCGTCAACGCCAGCTTGCGCGAGATGGTCATGCGTCCATTGCTGGGCGCCGATTGGGCGCTGCCTTTGAGCGGATTCACACTTATCGCGCTTCTGGCGGTCTACTGCGCCGCAGTCCTCCGGAAGTTCCTCCCCAGCAGCGCGATCCGAACAACATGGCTGCTCGGAGCCATCTGGGCGGGCCTGACGCTGTTATTCGAATACCTCTTATTCGCCGCGACTCAGGCACAACCGATGGAGCGGTTGCTCACGACCCTCTCGCCGTCTGCTGTTGCACACGGCAACCTGTTCGTGGTCGCGGTGGCGTTCCTGGTGCTGGCGCCGCGGCTGTTCCACAGGTCCGGCGCCTGACACACCTACATCAACTGCGCCCCTTCGGATTCCTCTTCGCCGAGAAGCTGCCCGGCCGCGATCGGGAACGCCTGGCCGTGGCTCACCACCCAGACGAACAGACCTTCATGGCCCATCAGCGGATCGAAAGACTTGTCCAGCACGTTCGTGCCCGGCCCGTAATGCCCGATGGACGGCAGGATCATGCGCATGCCGTTGGAGACGAAGCAACGCGCCCGTGCCATGCGGTCATACTGGGCGAAAACAGCGACGGGATGCACGCCGCCCGACAGTTCATGCGTGACGGGCGCGCGCACGGGACGGTGGCGGAAGCGCAGGCTGGCCAGCGAGACATTCGGGCACACCGTGCCCCCGACTTTCTCGGGCATCCCGGGATCGTCGTCGGCGCGCACCCAGTACCAGTCGCGGCCGTCCATCAGGTCGATCAGCCAGTCGATGTCGTGGATGGACAAGCCGCGGCGATAAGCGCCGGTGGAGCCGAAACTTTCGCCCAGGGCGATGACACGCGCCGGATCGTAGCGCGACAGCGCGTCCTCCAGCTTCTCGAACACCGAAAGCGTATCATAGGGCGGCAGAACGGCATCGTCTTCGGCCAGGTAGGAGCCCTTGTCGAGGCACAGGTCGGAAACGATCATGGTTTCCTCGGCCGGCCAGTACAGCGCGCCGGTGTGGTCCGCGATGAACGACTTGCCGCAGAACAGGATTCGCGCAGCCCCGACCTGGAACAGGTCATCGCGTTCGTATCTGAGTGAGGCCGTGTCTGACATGCCTGAATTCCCCCTGGCGGGACGGCGGGCGCACGGGCCCGCCCACCGCATCTGTTGCGCATCCAAATGGCACGCGCGACCGTAGAGGCCATATCGGACGATTATCTTGATTGTTGCCTGATTCGCACAGTGATCCGTGAGCAAAAATGCAACCGGCGTTAGAACATAAGGATAATGTCCACAGGGCTGAGACCGGATTGCCACGCCAAACCGACAAGGCAGCCTTTACGAGAGGCGCAGCGGAGCGCGTAAGCTTGAAAAGCCGAAAGGGAATTGTCGCAGTTGCGTTGCGTAAAACCTGAGTTTCAGCGTTCCACGCAGACATCGGCCTCGGCGCGGCAATACCACTCTTGGAAGCCGAGCGGATAGACGGCCTCGCACGCCGACTCCTGCCGCTCGATCTTCACCACCTCCCGGCCCATCTCGCGGCGCCGCGCTTTCTCCTCGGCGATAGCCTCCTCGCGGCTGCGCTCGGCGGTAGAGCGTGAGAAACTTTTGCCGAACCCCTCGACCTCGCCGATAACCGTCTTGCAGTAAAGATCGGCCCGCGCGCCGCCGGCCGCAGCCGCCATCACGACCAAGACCATCGCCGCGCACAGGAGCCTGCAACCGGTCACGAAGCTTCACTCCCATTCCGTTGCCAGATTCACGCGCCGACCGCCACGGGCGGCAGCCCGATGATGGCGCGTGCCGCGTTTACCGTGTTGGCGAGCAGGCAGGCAATTGTCATCGGCCCGACGCCGCCCGGCACCGGCGTGATCGCCCCGGCCACCGCGCGCGCCTCGTCGAATGCCACGTCGCCGACCAGCCGGCCCTTCTCCTCGCCCGGCCGCGGGTCGAGCCGGTTGATGCCCACATCGATGACCGTCGCTCCCGGCTTGATCCAGTCGCCCCGCACCATTTCCGTGCGGCCCACGGCGGCCAGCAGCAGGTCGGCCCGGCGGGCCACGGCGGGCAGATCGCGGGTGCGCGAATGCGCCACGGTCACGGTGCAGTTCTCCTTCAGCAGAAGCTGGGCCAGCGGCTTGCCGACGATGTTCGAGCGCCCGATGATGACCGCTTCCGCGCCGGTCAGATCCGGCTGCACAGTCTTCGCCAGGATCACGCAGCCCAGCGGCGTGCACGGCGCGATGCCGCCCGCGCCTGTCGCGACGCGTCCGACATTCTCGGGATGAAAGCCGTCGACATCCTTGGCCGGGCTGATGGATTCGAGCACGCGGGTTTCGTCGATCTGCTCGGGCAGCGGCAACTGCACGAGGATGCCGTGCACCGCCGGATCGGCGTTGAGATCAGCCACCAGCTTCAATAGCTCCTCTTGCGAGGTGTCGCCGGGCAGCCGGTGCATGGTGGACACCATCCCGGCGGCTTCTGTCTGGCGGCTCTTGTTGCGGACATAGACCTGGCTGGCCGGGTTCTCGCCGACCAGGACCACGGTCAGGCCCGGCGTGATCCCGTGATCGCGCTTGAGCGTCTCGACTTCGGCAGCGACCTGGCCACGCACCTGCTGGGCGATCTGCTTGCCATCAATGATCCGGGCTTCGCTCATGGCGGTCTCCGTTATAAGTGCCGGCGGTATGCGGGGTGTCGGTAGCGGGGCGTCTTCCCGCGCCCCTTCATACGACATTCAGCCGCTCCGCCACCCGTCTGGACAAGGCATCCGGTTCGCCAGCAGCGACCACCGTTTTCAGACGTGATCGTGTGCCGGACGCAAGGCTCAGGTCCTGGACGGGGAGATCGAGCCAGCGGGCGACCAGCCGCAGCACCGCGTCATTCGCCTTGCCGTCCTGCGCATCCGCGCGCACTTTCACGAGCAGGCGGGTTTCATCGCCCCAAACCCGCGTTCCGACGATGGCGTCGGTCTTCGCATTCGGCGTGACGCGCAGCAGCAGGGCCAGACTGTCCTTGCGGCGAATAACGGGACTGTGGGAGCCGAGCGCTGCCTCCTTGGTCATAGGCCTGCGAACAGCGGGATCAGCCAGCCATTGATGACGACCGACTGGATGAAATAGATGCCGATAATCAGGACAACCGGCGAAAGGTCCAGCCCGCCGAAATCGGGAAGAGCATTGCGGATCGGCCGCAGCGCCGGCTCGGTGAGCTTGTACAGCGCCTCCGACACCAGCCGGACAAACTGGTTGTGGGTGTTGATCACATTGAAGGCGATCAGCCAGCTGAAGATCACCGCGATGACGACCACGGTGACGTAAAGGCCTAATAGCCATGAGATAAATTGCAGAAGTGGAATCATGCGTGCCCCCCTGGCTGCGCTATCGGCGTTCCATTTAACCGGCTTGACCCTGCGCCGCAAGGAGGCATCGCGGCACAACAGCCGGTGGGCCCGAACGCAGTCCGTCTCGATACAGCCTTGCATCGTTACCCGCGCCCTTGCGGTCTATTTGTGGTCCGCCAGTTCGCTGCAGCTTGACAGGCGCTCGGGCGCCCTCCTAAATGACGATCGTTCGGGGCCATAGCTCAGTTGGGAGAGCGCAGCAATCGCACTGCTGAGGTCGGGGGTTCGAATCCCCCTGGCTCCACCAAAACGC
>JBKGZY010000117.1:0-8634 GCA_046543175.1 Dichotomicrobium sp. | reverse complement strand
GGCGGACCGTCGCCGCCGGCAAACGCCGCGGCCTCAAACACCGCGCGCGCGACTGCCCGCGCCAGCACGCAGGACGCCAGCGCGCCCAGTTCGGCCAGCGCGAAGATCGGCTCGACCGCCTGTCCGCGCGCGGTGGACAGCGCGAACACGATGTCTCCGTCGAACGGCGTGTGCACCGGATAGATCGAACGGCTCAGCCCCGTCTGCGCCATGATCGCCAGGCGCTTGAGCGCCAGCTTGTCGAGATCGGCGTCGGTCGCCACCACGGCGAGCGTCGTGTTCGCGTCGGCGCGCGCGGCCGCCTTGGTGCGCGGCTCAAGCGCGTCCGCCGGCATGGTCTGGGGCCAGCCATGCCCGCCGAACTCCCCGCCGATCTCGAACGGCGCGGCCCAGAAATGCCGGCTCTCGCCGAGGGTCACGTTGCCTGCCGCGTTCACCGCCGCGAGCGCGCCCAGCGTGATGCCGTCCTCAGTCACCGCCGAGGCGCTGCCCAGCCCGCCTTTCAGCCGCTGCGTCGTCGCGCCGTAGCCCGCGCCGGCGCTGCCGAGCGCCATGTTCTCGTCCGCGCTCTCGCAGGCGGCATAGGCCATGTCGCGATAGGGCGGGAAGCGCCCCCAGTCCTTGTCTCCGCCGTTCAGGAGATCGAACAGGATCGCCTGCGGCACGATCGGCACCCGCGCCGGGCCGACCGCGAAGCCTTCGCCGCGCTCGCGCAGCCAGGCCTGCGCCCCGGTCGCCGCGTCCAGCCCGAAGGCCGAGCCGCCCGAGAAGACGACGCCGTGAACTTCGCTCGCCACGCCTTCGGGCATCAGCGCATGCGTGTCGCGCGTGCCCGGCCCGCCGCCACGAATATCCACGGCGCCGCGCAACGGGCGATCGCCCAGCACGACCGTCACGCCGGAGCGCAGGCGCTCGTCGTGAACGCTACCGATCCGCAGCCCCGGCACATCGGTGATCTGGTTGCGCGCGCCCGGCGTCATTCAGAAAGTCCTGCAAATCTGCGCGAACGGTTTTCGCGCACCAAGGCCAAAGGCTTGCCAGATGCGCGCCGAACGCGCAACACTGGCCGGCGACTGCCAACACAGACGCCGGAGCCCGTCATGGACCGCGACCAGATCGAGGCCGAAATCTCCTATCTGCTCAACCAGATGGAAAACCAGCCGGAGGATCGCCACGAGCTGTATCTCCAGCTTCAGGAGCGCGTGAACGAGATGCAGGCCTACGGCATGCCCATCCCCGAGGATCTGAGCCGGTTCCTGCGCGAGTTGGAGCAGGAGTTCACGCGCGGCATGGATACCGGCGATGGTGATGGCGATGGCGGGGGCGACGGCGGGGGATAACCGGCGCGAACGAGCCCTCCTGCTCCGATCCTTCTGAACAGCGCGGTTGCAACACTTCGGTTGACGATCCTTTCCGCCGCGTTGCGTCACTCAGGCGAACTTGCTAAGCGGTTGTCACGCGGTGTCAAATCGGCGCGCGCAGACCTTTCCGCTAGTCCCGCTTTGCGGCGGTCCCGGGACCGCCTGAATATCCCGCCTGAAAAGGAGCGCAACGTGAACAGCCTGAACCTGGGCGTGATCGGCAATTGCAGTTTCGGCGCACTCGTCGACGAGGACGCACGCATCGTCTGGTGCTGCCTGCCGCGCTTCGACGGCGATCCGGTGTTTCACGCCCTGCTCGGCACGCCGGAGCACGCGCCGGGCGGCGGGCAGTTCGACATCGAGATGATCGACCAGCGTGCGCGCAGCCAGTCCTACGACCGGAACACCGCCATCCTGCGCACCCGCCTGGAGTCGTCCACCGGGGTGATCGAGATCGTCGATTTCGCGCCGCGCTTCGAGACGCGCGGGCGCATCTTCCGCCCGAACATGCTGGTGCGCCGGGTCATCCCGGTAAGCGGCAGTCCGCGCATCCGTGTGCGCCTGCGTCCCCGCTTCAAGTATGGCGCCATTGCGCCGGACATCACCTTCGGCTCCAACCATATCCGCTATGTCGGGCCGGACTTCACCATGCGCCTGACGACCGACGCGCCGGTCGATTACATCCGCGAAGAAACCGCCTTCATCATCGAGGAGACCCACAATTTCATGCTCGGGCCGGACGAGACGCTGGAAGGCGGCATCGGCTCGACGGCGCGCGAGTTCGAGGAGCGCACGGGCCAGTACTGGCGCGGCTGGGTGCGAACGCTGGGCATTTCCTACGAATGGCAGGAGGCGGTGATCCGCGCGGCGATCACGCTGAAGCTGTGCACCTACGAACCGACCGGCGCGATCATCGCCGCGATGACGACAAGCATTCCGGAAAGCCCGGACTCGGGCCGCAATTGGGACTACCGTTTCTGTTGGCTGCGCGATGCGTTCTTTGTCGTGCGTGCGCTGAACGGCCTGTCGGCCATGAACACGCTGGAGGACTATTTCCGCTGGCTGCAGAACGTCGTCAGCACCTCCAACAGCAACCATCTTCAGCCGGTCTTCGGCGTCGGGCTGGAGCGCAAGCTCTCCGAGCGCGTGGTGGATACCCTGCCGGGCTATCGCGGCATGGGACCGGTGCGCGTGGGCAATCAGGCGCACGAACACTTCCAGTACGATGTCTATGGCAATGTCGTGCTCGGCGCGGCGCAGGCCTTCCTGGACGCCCGGCTGTACCGCCAGGCGAGCATCGAGGATTTCCGCCGCCTGGAACACGCGGGCGAACAGGCCTTCCAGCTCTACAAGGAGCCAGACGCCGGCATGTGGGAACTGCGCTCGCGCGCCCGCGTTCACACGTCGTCCAGCCTGATGTGCTGGGCCGCCTGCGACCGGCTCGGCACGATCGCCCAGGCGATGGGCGAGACCGAGAGGGCGCGCTACTGGGATGACCGCGCGCACATCATCAAGACCGCGATCCTCGAGAATTCCTGGAACGATAAGCGTCGCGCATTCGTTGAAAGCTTTGGGGGACAGGACCTCGATGCCAGCGTGCTGCTCATGGGCGAAGTCGGCTTCATCGACCCGCAGGATTCCCGCTTCATCTCCACTGTAGAACAGTTGGAAAAGCACCTCGGGGATGGTCCGCATATGCGCCGCTACGAAGCCCCCGATGATTTCGGCCGGCCCGAGACGGCCTTCAACATCTGTGCGTTCTGGCGGATTGATGCGCTTGCGCGAATCGGACGGAAGGATCAGGCGCGCGAGATTTTCGAGACGCTTCTGGCCAGCCGGAACCACCTTGGGTTACTCTCGGAAGACGTCGATCCCCGGACCGGTGAACTCTGGGGGAACTTCCCCCAGACTTATTCAATGGTCGGAATCATAAATGGCGCGACCCGTCTGTCGCGCGCCTGGGAGAGCGTCTTATGAAGCGTCTTGTCGTGGTGTCGAACCGTGTCGCCGACTGGACCAGTGGAGGCAAGTCCGGCGGCCTCGCGGTGGCACTACAGGATGCGCTGAAAATGCACGGCGGACTATGGCTGGGCTGGTCCGGCAAGATTGTCGGCGACGACGCGCCGTGCGAGCTTACCCAGGAACATCACGGTAGCGTCACGCTGGCGACCATGCCGCTCACGAAAAGCCAGTACCAGAATTACTATCTCGGCTTTTCAAACAACGTGCTCTGGCCGGTGTTCCATTACCGGCTGGACATCGCCCGGTTCGAGCCGGAGTACTGGGAGAGCTATGTCGCTACCGCGCGCCGCTTCGCCAGGGAACTTGTCGGCCTGCTTGCGCCGGACGACGTCGTCTGGGTCCATGACTACCACCTGATCCCGCTCGCCGCGGAACTGCGCGCCCTCGGGGTGGACCACAAGATCGGCTTCTTTCTGCATATTCCGTTCCCGTCCCCTGACGTGCTGGCCGCCGCGCCGCAGCACCGCGAACTGGTGCGCGCGCTGTTCGATTACGATCTCGTCGGTCTCCAGACCCATGCCGATGTCGGGAACTTCGGCCGGTTCGTTTATGAAGCATCGGAGGGCACGGTACTGCCCGATGGCCGGCTGCGGCTGGACGGAAAGACCGTGCTGGCCAAGTCCTTTCCCATCGGGATCGACGTGGACAGCTTCCGCGCCATGGCACGAACCGAAGAAGCGGACCGCCACATCGAGACATTGCAGCGGAGGACCATCGCCAGCGCCTTCATCATGGGTGTGGACCGCCTCGACTACACGAAAGGCATCGCCGAGCGGTTCCGGGCCTTCCAGCGGCTCATCGAGAATTATCCCCACTACCGAACCTCGGTGACGCTGATGCAGATCGCGCCGCCGACACGCGAGGAAGTGCTCGCCTATGCCGAGATGCGCCAGGAACTGGAACAGTTGTCCGGGCATATCAACGGCGAGCTTGGCAATTACGACTGGACGCCGGTGCGCTACATCCACCGGCATGTGCCGCGCAACACGCTGGCAGCCCTTTTGCGGGGATCGCAGGTCGGGCTGGTCACGCCGCTGCGCGACGGCATGAACCTCGTCGCCAAGGAATATGTCGCCGCGCAGGACGACGAGAATCCCGGCGTGCTGATCCTCTCGCGCTTTGCCGGCGCGGCGGAGGAGATGAAAGAGGCGCTCATCATCAACCCCTACGACATCGACGAGATGGTCGAGGCCATGCACCGCGCGCTCTCCATGCCGCTGAAGGAGCGCAAGGAGCGGCATCAGGCGCTGCTTGAGCGGGTCAGCGAGAACGACATATCGCGCTGGCGCCAGACGTTTCTCGAGACGCTGGACAAGGTCGGACGGGAGGCCTCCGCGTGAAGGCGCGTCCCGCCGGTTTGCGCCTGGTCGCCGATGTCGGCGGCACGAATGCCCGCTTCGCGCTTGCCAGCGCGGACGCGGCGTGTTTCGCCGCCGCGAATATGCAGGTTGCCGCGTTTACCACGTTTCCGGATGCCCTGCGCGCCTATCTCGAGCGGATCGGCGCGCGGGAGCGGGCATTGATCGACAGTGCCGCCATCGCCGCAGCGGGACCGGTCGATGGCGATACTGTCAAGCTGACCAATGCGCCCTGGCAGATCGCCTCACGCGATATCTCGGTCCAGCTCGGCGGCGTCCCCGCGCAGGTTTTTAACGACCTGCAGGCCGTCGCCTTCGCCCTGCCATTCCTCGGCCGGGAAGACGTGAGCGGGCTTGGCGCGGCGCCGCGGCCCCGTCCGCAACCGGCGAGCCGGATGGTCGCCGTGAACGTCGGCACCGGTTTCGGCGCTGCCACGGCCGTCCCGTCGACAGGCGGCTGGCTGGCGTGCCCCAGCGAAGCCGGCCACATGTCGCTGGCCGGGGCCGACGCGCAAGAGGCGGAACTGCTGGCGGCAATCGCACCGGGCCGCGTGGCGACGCTGGAGGATGTGCTGTGCGGGGCGGGCGTGGGTACGCTCTATGGCACTCTGTCGGGACGCTCCGATGCGCTCGTCACGGCCGGCGAGGCGTTCGCGCGCTTCGGTGACGATCCCGCCGCGCGACGCACGGTCGAGGTGATTTCGCGCTGGCTCGGCCGCGCCGCCGGCGATCTCGTGCTGGCAACGGCAGCGTGGGGAGGCGCGTTCCTGCTCGGAGGAGTGGTCAGCGGCTGGCAGAGCGTCTGCGATCACGATGCCTTCCGCGCGGCGTTCAGCGACAAGGGCAAGATGCGCGAGCGGATGAGCGGCGTCTTCACCGGCGTCATCACCCGCCGGGATGTCGCATTGTTCGGCCTCGCCCGAGCGCCCGTCCCGGAGTTGTCATAGCGACTGCTGGCATGACCATCACCGGCCTCGACCACATCGTCCTGACCGTGCGCTCAATCGAGCGGACTTGCGCGTTCTACAGGCACGCGCTGGGCGCAGAAACAATCACCTACGGGCAGGGGCGGACGGCGCTCGGCTTTGGTGATCAGAAAATCAACCTGCACGAGGCGGGCAGCACGTTCGAGCCGAAGGCTGACAAGCCGATGCCGGGCAGCGGCGATTTCTGCCTGATTGCAGCGGCGCCGCTGGCCGATGTCGAGCAGCACCTGCGGGCGCAAGGCATTGAGATCGAAGAAGGGCCGGTACCCCGAACGGGCGCGCGCGGCCCGATCCTGTCGATCTACATCCGCGACCCGGACGGCAACCTCATCGAGATCGCAAGCTACGAGCAGGCGGGCTAACCGTTTCGCGAGCCTGTCTGTGCATTACGGCTGCCAGAACGCCGGACCGCTTTTGGACAACGGCTGCACACGGCCGTCAACGTTCCCGCCAGCGGAATCGGCCGGAATTGTATTGTTTCAGAATAAGTGAAACGCAATACAGGCATAATATAACTGTCGGAATGCAGTATCTTTCCCGGCACCGTTTGCTAAGCTCTCGGCACAAATTGCCAAAACCGTGCCTTTTCCGAAAAGGGAGCAACATCGTGCTGAAAGTTTTCGTATTTTTGGCGGCAGTCTTGTTTGTGACGGAGGCAGATGCCGCGTCCAGCGTGCCTTGGTCGCAAACGCCGGCCAGTGAACCCCTCGTTCAGCAGGCGCAGATCGCTTGCATCGCAAGGCTTGCCGAGTGCCGCCTGAAATTCGGTGATGGCCGGGGTTTTCGGCGCTGCATGCGCCGGGGCGGTTGTGCGAGTTACCGCGGCCGCCGTGGCAGACGTGACCGGCGTCACCGCCGCCGGGACTACCGCGGTCGGCGTGAATGCAGACGCGTTAGCAGGCGCTGCCGCAGCAGGTTCGGACGCGGGCCGGACTATCGGCGCTGCATGCGCCGGCGCGGCTGCCGGTAAGGCCGACGCCAGCTGACGCGCTCTTGAAGGTTGGATGCACGCGGAGATGTCAGACCGTCTCCGCGTGCATTTTTCCGTTTGCGCTCATGCCTCCCCCAGAAGCCTGTCAAGGTCCAGCGGGCGCGTCACCATGGCCAGATTGCCCTCGGCGTCACGCGGCCACTCGGCTTCGGGCCGGTCGCGGTAGAGTTCCAGCCCGTTGCCGTCTGGATCGCGCAGGTAGACCGCCTCGCTGACGCCGTGATCGCTCGCCCCGTCGACAGGAACACCGGCGGCACGAACGCGGCGCGCGGCGTCGGCCAGCGACGCGCGGTCGGGATAGAGTATTGCGACGTGGAACAGCCCGGTGTGTCCGGGCGGCGGAGGTGTTCCGCCCTCGCTCTGCCAGGTGTTCAGGCCGATGTGGTGATGATATCCGCCGGCCGAGACGAACGCGGCCTGTGAGCCGTAGCGCTGCATCAGCTCAAAGCCCAGCACGCCGCAATAGAAGTCGAGCGCGCGCTTGAGGTCCGCCACTTTCAGATGGACATGGCCGATGCGCACGCGCGCGTCGATTGCCGGTGCAGCTTCGGCTCTTCCGGTCGGTTCACTTTCAGACATTGTCCTGAACTCCCTTCGTGCCATTGGCATATGAGCGCTCGACACAGCCCTGAACACCCTGCGCGGTGGTATCCGCGACAGTTCTGCGCCGCATCGCGATACCGCACAAGCCGTGCGGATCAGCGTAAGGCGCCGCAGGCCCTGCCGCGAGGGTTGAATTTTCCACCCCGCGGCGCGATCATGGAAGGCTCCAATGAAAACAGGGGGCGCCATGAGCGAACTCGAGCCCATAGGTTTCAGCCCGGCGGCCGACCCGGACCACTCTCATCTTCATACACATGGATCGGGCGGCCGAACGGGCTTCGTCGCATTCAGCCGCTCTGAACTGAGCGCGATCCTGTCGGTTTACGGGCGGATGGTCGCAAAGGGGGAGTGGCGCGACTACGGCATCGACATGCTGCGCGACCGCGCCGTCTTCTACATCTTCCGCCGGGCGTCCGAACAGCCGCTTTATACCGTGGAGAAACGCCCGAGGCTGGCGCGCAAGCAGGGGGCCTATCTCGTTATTGCCACCACCGGCCTGATCCTGAAGCGCGGCAACGACCTGGAAAAGGTCATGCGCGTGCTGGACAGGCGGCTGACACTGGTCAAGGCGTAACCGCTCGGATCAGATCGGTTTCCGTTCTGACTGAATCGGAAAACCGTTCTAATTATTTGATTAGACGCGCATTTTGTCCGAGAACCGGTTCCCACTTCTCGGAATGCGCGCTACTTCTTGCGGCTCTTCATCTTGTAGGTCCGGGTGCCCGGCCGGCCCGCGCTCGAGCGCGCCTTGCCTTTGCCCGATTGCCCGTTCTCCGGCGCGGCCGGATCCCCGGAATAGAAAAGCTGCTGCTCGCGCAGCTCCTTCACCTCGTCGCGCAGGCGCGCGGCCTCCTCGAATTCCAGGTTCGACGCGGCCGTCATCATGCGCTGCTCCATGTCGGCGATGACCGCCTCCAGATTGTGGCCGCTGTAATCGGCCTGTTTCTGCTCGCCGAAGCCCGGCGTCTTCGCGACGGTCACATGGTCCTGCTCGTAGACGCTCTCCATGATGTCGTCGATGTTCTTGCGGATCGTCTGCGGCGTAATGCCGTGGGCCACGTTGAAGGCCATCTGCTTTTCGCGGCGGCGGTTGGTCTCCTTGATCGCCCGGTCCATCGAGCCGGTCACGGTATCGGCGTAGAGGATCACGCGGCCGTCCACGTTGCGGGCCGCGCGCCCGACGGTCTGGATCAGCGAGGTTTCCGAGCGCAGGAAGCCTTCCTTGTCGGCGTCGAGGATCGCGACCAGCGCGCATTCCGGGATGTCCAGCCCCTCGCGCAGCAGGTTGATGCCCACCAGCACGTCGAACGCGC
>JBKGZY010000116.1:0-8712 GCA_046543175.1 Dichotomicrobium sp. | reverse complement strand
ACGGTCTGTATCTCGTCGCCGGCCTGGCCGGCCAGCGTTATCACGGCGACCCCGATGCCTGCGGCAATCAGCCCGTACTCGATCGAGGTCGCGCCCGACTCGTCGCGCCAAAAGCGAAGAAGCTGCTGTTTCATCGTGCTCTACTCCCAGTGAGGCAATGACTGTGCGCTCGGCGCTTGTGCGAGCGCATCACCGGAGATCGTGTCAGTTGCCATGTCCGTTTGATGGAAAAGACGCTAGGGCCAAACGCTTAAGCGCGGTTTAATTCAAATGCCGCAGCGAAATGACATGAAATGTATTGAAAATTATCCCTTAATGCCGCGGCGAATGGGTAAACAACGGCTTGCCGGGGACGGTGGCGCCCGGTCCGCTATCAAAGGGGAGTCACGCCCGGTCGGCCGCCCGCGGGAGCGGCAGGCCAAGCTGTTCGGCCACGATGGGGCGGAATTCGTCGATGACAGCCGCATAGACGGGACGCTTGAAGGCGATCACGCGCTGCGGCACCTCGTCCATCGGTGTCCAGCGCCAGGCGTCGAATTCCTGTTTGTGCGGCGGCGGCGGGATCAGGTTGATCTCGCTTTCATCGCCGAGGAACTGCATCGCGAACCATTTCTGCGCCTGTCCGCGATACTTGCCGTCTAGTGCGATACCCAGGGCTTCTGCCGGCAGGTCGTAGCGGTACCATTCGCGGCTCTCGGCAAGAACGGCGACGTTGTCGCAGCCGATTTCCTCCAGCAGCTCGCGATACGCGGCGTCCCGCGGATTTTCGCCCGGGTCGATGCCGCCCTGCGGGCACTGCCAAGGCGAGGCGAGTTGCCCGCCGTCCCATTTTGGCACACGCCGTCCGAGCCAGACATCGCCCTGCGCGTTGAAGAGCATCACGGCGACGCATGGGCGGTACGGCATGGCGGACGGATCGGGCATCAGGCTAGCCGCCGGTGGACTGCGAAACCCTCGAGGGCGGGGACGTCACCAGTTCGTCGATCGGCACCAGCGCAAGCCCCTTGCCATTCAGCGACTTCATCCAGTCCTCCAGCGCGGCCAGGGTCGTGGAATGGGCGTGGCCGATGGCGATAGCGCTGCCATTCTCCTTCGCTTCGGACTCCAGTTCGACCAGGGCCTTTTCGATCGCTTCCGGCGACTTGTTCCTGTCGATCACGACATCGGCAACCGAATAGGCCAGCGAGACCTGGCGCGCAAGCTGGCGCGTGGTGTCGTTGGCGGCCTTGCTGTCATCGACGTAAAGCAGGTCGCGGGCCTTCAACTCCATCAGCATGGGCGCGAACGCGCCGGGCGCGGAAGCGAACTTGCCGCCGAGATAGTTGGTGACGCCCGTAACGCCCTCGAAGCGGTTCAGCAGCCAGTCCAGCCGCTCAAGGTTCTCGTCGATCGACAGCGAGGTCAGCAGCGTGTGCGGCCCGGGATCGGTGTCCGGATAGTCTTCCGGCTCCAGGGGGATCTGGAGAAGGACGTCGTGCCGTCCTTGCCGGGCCGTCCGCGTCCAGTCCTGGAGGCCGTCCCCGTAAGGCACGAACGCCATCGCCGCCTGACGCGGCATCTGGCCGATCGCCTGCTCGGTCAGGTCGGTTTCCACGCCGAGGCCGCGAATGATGAGCGCAATGCGACCCTCGACCGCGAAGCGGCCGCGCTTCTGGGGCAGGGCAGGGGCCTCGCCGGCCGCGAGCGGCTCGGACTGCGTTTCCTCCTCGGGGTCTGGCTGATCGGCGGTATCCGGTTGCTCGGCCGGGCCCTCCGGCGGGGAGTCGGCGCGGGCCGGCTCGCCCGTTTCGGTGTCCTCAGACACGCGCGGATCGAGCGAGGCGATGGTTGTGTCTTCCGAAGATTGCGAGGCAGGACCTTCCGAAGATTGGCCGGCGGAGGCGTTCGCGCCGGGCGTGGTGGTCGTGATTCCGGCTGTCTCGGAATTGTCCGGGCGCGTCGTGATCTGGGGGCTGCCTGTCGCCATGCCGCTCGTCGCCATCGCGCCGGAGGGGGCCGTCGCCCCGGGGGCCGATTCGTTCTCCGTGGTCTGCCCGGCCGGCGCTTCCGCCGATTCCGCGGTACCCGAGTCCCCCTCGTCTTCATCCAACTCGGAGGCAAGCATCTGGGTCAAGGACACGGAACCTGACGACTGGTTACCGGTCCCCGGCGTCGCGGATTCATCCTGCGAAGAACTACTCGCGGATGGATCGGATGTGTCCCGGCCGGCCGCCGCGGTCGCCGACTGTCCGGCGGATATCGACGCCGTGTCTTGATCTTCCGAAGATTCCGCGCCGGTTCGCTCAGGCTGATCCGTCTCTTGCAGACGTGCCGCGATCACGTTGTCCAGCGACGGCTTGTCGTCGGTTTGCGCCGATGCCTCGGCCGCGTCGCCGGACGGTTCGTCCGCCTCGCCCGCCGCATCGCTCTTGGCAGAGCGCGTCGTATCGATCGATCCGGTCTCGATCACGAGCGTCGTCGAATCGGAAATTCGCTCGGGCGCCGGTGAAATCGCAAGCACCACGATCCCGGCCGAAATGGCAAGGATAACCGCCGTTACCGTGACAAGCAGAGCCCTCATATTGCCCCCCGGTTGTACCGCTCAAGGCCAGATCGCATGCGCCGGTGATTCCCATTCGGCATCATTCTGCCATACGCTCTCGCGCCGGACCATGCGTCTCGCGTCCACGTTATCGAGCCGGTCCGCCATTTCGCGGATTCGCACAACAATGGCGTGCCGACTCTTTTCGCTACGCGTTCCGCTATACGTAAGCCGTTGAGGCGATAACAAGACATGCGGCCCACAAAGCTGTGGACCGATGCCCGGTTGCACTCAGTTCGCGGTTTTCTCCTCCGGAATGTCGGCGTTATCAGCGTCGTCCTTCTTCGCCTGCACCTCGGGCGCTTCGCCGTGCAGCAGGTCGATGGCGTACTGCAACTGCGTGTCCTTCTCCTTGTCCTTCGGCACATAGGCCACGCTGCCGGCATCCTCGTTGCCGTCCTCCGCGCCGAGATGACCGCGCAGGCTCGCTTCGCCCTGCGGTTTGGTCAGGCGCGCCTGCATGTCCTCGGGAAGCTCCTGCTCGATCCTGTAGTCCGGCGCGATGCCCTTCGCCTGGATCGAGCGGCCCGACGGTGTGTAGTAGCGCGCCGTCGTCAGCCGGATTGCGCCGTTGGTGCCCAGCGGGATGATCGTCTGGACCGATCCCTTGCCGAAGGAACGGGAGCCGACGACTTCCGCGCGTTTGTGGTCCTGCAGCGCGCCGGCCACGATCTCCGACGCCGAAGCGGAGCCGCCGTTGATGAGAACGACGATCTTCTTGCCGTCCGTGAGATCGCCCGGTTTTGCGGCGGAACGCTGCGATTCGCTGTTCTTGCGCCCGCGCGTGAGCACGATGGCGCCCTGATCGAGGAAGGCGTCGGAGACCGAGACCGCCTGGTCCAGCAGGCCGCCGGGATTGTTGCGCAGGTCGAGAATAAAGCCGGCGAGATCGTCACCCAGTTCCTTCTCCACGCTCGAGATGGCCTCGCGCAACTCGTCATAGGTCCGTTCGTTGAACGTCTTGACGCGCAGATAGCCGACGTCGTCGTCCTGGATTTCGTAGCTCACCGGAGTGATCCGGATGACGTCGCGGACAATGCGCACATCGAAGGGTTCTTCGCGGCCCTCGCGCACGACTGTGACGACGATGTCGCTGTCGACCGGCCCGCGCATCTTCTCGACCGCCTCGCCGAGCGTCAGCCCGCGGATCGATTCGCCGTCCAGGTGCGTGATGTAGTCGCCCGCGAGCAGACCGGCCTCTTCAGCCGGCGTGTTGTCGATCGGCGAAACGACCTTCACCACGCCTTTCTCCATCGTCACCTCGATGCCGAGGCCGCCGAATTCGCCACGCGTTTGCACCTGCATCTCGCGGAAGTTCTTCGGGCTGAGATAGGCCGAGTGCGGATCGAGGCCGGCCAGCATGCCGTTGATGGCGGATTCGATCAGTTCGGCGTCGTCCGGCGCCTCGACATAATCGGCGCGCACGCGCTCCAGCACTTCGCCGAACAGGTCGAGCTGGCGATAGATTTCGGAGTTCGCGGCGATGGCCGACTGGGTGCGGGAGAGATTGAGAACCGTGTTGCCGGCGACGACGCCCGCCACGATTAAGAAAACCCACACCAAGATTTGGGACTTGCGCATAGTCATCAACCTTTTCTTAGGTCGGAAGCCCACCACGGTTTCGGGTTAATGGGCTTTTCATTTTTCCGGAATTCGACATAAAGCGACGGGCGCGTCTCGTCTCCAGCGCGACTTTCAGAAGCAGTTTCGTTGCCCATTGACGCGACGGGTTCTCCGGAAAGGACGAACTGACCTCGTCTGACATGGATTGCATCCATGCCTGCCAACAATACATGATACCCGCCACCAGCATTAATGATCAAGAGTTGCCCATAAGAGCGGAATTCACCTGCAAAGCTGACCCAGCCGTCGGCTGGCGAAACGACCTGGGCATCTTGGCGCGTCCTGATTGATACACCCTTCGATTCGATACCCAAATTGTCCGTCTCGCCAAAGTCACGAACGATTGATCCGGACGCCGGCAGCATCAGCAGTCCCTTCGACTGGGCGAACGGCACGGCGGGTTTCATGCGTCCGGGCTGGACGAAGGCGGCCTTCTTCGCGCGCGGCTTGAGCTCCACGATTTCCCCGGATTCCAGCTCCTTCTGGTAATCGCCCAGCCCGGTCTGTGCGGCGACCTCGCTGTCGAGCGTGTTCAGCAATTCGGACAGATCCGATATGGCCGCGGCGTGACGTTCTGCCGCGCGGTCCAGCGCCGTCAGGCGCGAGCGTTCCTGCTTCAGCCGCTCCTGTTTCTCCGCGATCAGTTTGCGGGTGCGCTGACGCAATTCCTCGAGTTCGTCCTTTTCCGCGGCGAGTTGTTCGGCGCGCTGCTGCTTTTCCGTCAGGATGCGGGTCAGTTCGGACAGGCGGCCGCTCAGCTTGTCGGCGCGGGACTTCAACGCGGGAAAGAAGCTGTTGAGCAGCATGCCGCTGCGCACCATGCGCAGCGCGTCGTCGCGCTGCGTGACCATCACGGGCGGCGGCTCGCGTCCCATGCGCTGCATCACCGCGAGCAGGTCGCCGATCTCGCGGTGCTGCTCTTGCAGTCTTTCGCGGATCTGCGCTTCCTGCGCGCGCAGCTTGTCCATTTCCTGTTCAAGCGCCGTCAGGCGGGTTTCGCTGTCGGCCGATCTCCGCGCGACGTCCAGGAGACGCTCATTGAGCGTAGCCCGCTCAGTCTCGATGCTGGACATGCTCTGCTCGACATCGACGCGCTCGCCCTTGAGCCTGTCGAGCTGGCGTTCGTGCTGCTTGTACAGGTTGCGCGCCTCGTCGGAAGAAAGGGCGTCCTTGTCCTCGTCGCTCAGGCCGAGCGTCGGCCGGTCCGGCTTGGCGGCGGGCAGCGGCACCTCGGCACCTTCACCCGTCTCTTGCGCGGCGGCCGGTGTTCCCACCAGCAGGAACGCCGTGGCAAGCGTACAGGAAAGGCCCTGCTGCAATGCGCGCAAGGCCGGGCTCATCGCGACGCCAATTCGCGTTCTTCGCCCGGGCCGATCTGATAGCGCTGCATCAGGCCGAGCTGCATCAGGCTGAAAACCAGCGTGATCGGCATGATCCCGAACACCTTGAAGGCCACCCATACATCCGTCGAGAACAAGCGCCAGACGATCTCGTTCAGCACGGCGAGAAAGAGGAAAAATAGCGCCCATCGCAAGGTCAGTTTCCGCCAGCCCTCGTCGAGGAGCTGAAAAACGTCGCTGAACAGGTATTTCAGGAGCGAATGCCCGTAAGCCAGCCCGCCCAGCAGAATCGACGCGAACAGCACGTTCACGATCGTCGGCTTGAGCTTAATAAACAGTTCATCGTGGAGATAAAGTGTCAGCCCGCCCATGACGAACACGAAAATGCCCGTCACGAGCGGCATGGCGGGCACCTTCTTGAAAATCAGGCGGCTGGCAGTGAGCGAGACCGCCGTGGCGACCATGAACGCGGCCGTGGCGACGAAGATGTCGTATTGCGTATTGCCGATGAAGAACACCACGAGCGGGCCGACTTCGACGAGCAGTTTCAGCCCCTGCCTTTTGGGGGAAACCGTGTCGGTGGGCTGGCTGGCCGGGGTCTGCGACATGAAAGGCTCCGTCCTCTCGGTGCGGTCAGGAAATCGCGGCGACCGCGCGCGCGAACTCGTCCGGCGCGAAAGGCTGAAGATCGTCGATGGTCTCGCCCACGCCGATGGCGTAGACCGGCAGGGCGTGCTTGGCGGCGATGGCCACGAGGATGCCGCCGCGCGCGGTGCCGTCGAGCTTGGTCATCACGATGCCGGTGACGCCGGCGGTCTGCTTGAACACCTCGACCTGCTGCATGGCGTTCTGGCCCGTGGTCGCGTCCAGCGTGAGCAGCACGGTGTGCGGCGCGGTCTCGTCGAGCTTGCGAATCACGCGGATGATCTTTTCCAGTTCCGCCATCAGGTCCGCCTTGTTCTGGAGGCGGCCGGCGGTGTCAATCATCAGCACGTCGCTCTGTTCATCCTTCGCCTGTTTCAGCGCGTCATAGGCCAGCCCCGCGGCGTCCGCGCCGATGTCGCGCGTGACCACCGGCGCGCCCACGCGCTCGCCCCAGATCTTCAACTGCTCCACGGCCGCGGCGCGGAACGTGTCGCCCGCGGCGAGGATAACGCGCTTGCCGTCATCGGTGAACTTGCGCGCGTACTTGCCGATGGTCGTCGTCTTGCCGGTGCCGTTGACGCCGACGACGAGGATGACATGCGGCTTACGCTCTGAGTCGATCTCCAGCGGTTGTGCGACGGGGGCAAGCGCCTTCTCGACCTCGGCGGCGAGCACCTCGCGCACTTCCTCCGGGCTGATCTCCTTGTCGTACTTCTCCGCGGCCAGCCGCTCGGTGATGCGCATGGCCGTGTCCACGCCGAGATCGGCCTGGATCAGCAGGTCTTCCAGCTCTTCCAGCGTCTCGTCGTCGAGCTTGCGTCTTGTGAAGACCGTCGTGATGCCTTCGGACAGGCGCGAGGAGGTCTTGGTCAGCCCGTCCTTCAGCCGCGAGAACCAGCCCTTCTTCTGCGGCTCTGACGCGGGGGCCGGCGCGGCCTCAGGCTCTGCGGCCTCCCGCTCGGGGTCCGGAGATGGCTCGCGCGCGGCGATTTCCGCGCCGGTCGCAGTGATTTCGGGCTCGGCATCGGCACGCTCCTGCCGCCCGGCTGCCTCCGCCTCGGCATCGGACAGGGTAACTGCCGCGTCCGGCTCCGTCTCCGCGGGTTCGGGCCGCTCCTGCGGCTCTTCGCGCTCGCCGCCCTTGAATAAACGCCCCAACAGCCCGGATTTCTTCGACTGTGCCTCGCTCACGCGATTACCATTCCTTCCAGAGCGTTCCCGCTCACCTCCGTTATGCGCACGCGCACGACGTCGCCCGGGAACTGCGCCTGAGGCAGCACGATTTCCGAGAATTGCGGCGAGCGCCCGCGCGTCGGCTGCTCCATCAGCACGTCGGTTTCCAAGCCGCGAAGGCTCGCCAGATGCCGCCGGAGCGCCTCCGCGCCCTTCTCCCGCAGCCGCTGCGCGCGCGCCTTGACTTCGCCGCGCTCAAGCTGGGGCATCTTCGCCGCTGGCGTGCCGGGGCGCGGTGAGAACGGGAAAACATGCAGATGGCTCAGCCCGCAATCATCTACAAGCGCGAGGGAGTTCTCGAACATCTCGTCCGTCTCGGTCGGGAACCCGGCGATCAGGTCGGCGCCGAAGGCGATATCCGGACGCAACCGGCGCACCTGCTCGCAGAACTTCACGGCTTCCGCGCGCGAATGCCGCCGCTTCATGCGCTTGAGGATCATGTCGTCGCCCGCCTGAAGCGAGAGGTGCAGATGCGGCATCAGCCGTTCCTCCTCGGCCAGCGCGGCGACGAGGTCGCCGTCGGCCTCGATCGTGTCGATGGAGGAGATGCGCAGGCGCGGCAGCTCCGGCACCAGCTTGAGGATCTTGCGCGTCAGCTTGCCAAGCGTCATTTCGCCCGGCAGGTCGGCGCCATAGGCGGTCAGGTCCACGCCGGTCAGCACCACCTCGCGGTACCCCTGCTCGACCAGCGTCCTGATCTGGCGCACCACCTCGCCGGCGGGCACCGAGCGCGACGGTCCGCGCCCATACGGGATGATGCAGAAGGTGCAGCGGTGATCGCAGCCGTTCTGAATCTGCACGAAGGCGCGCGCCCGGCCGCCGAAGCCCGCGATCATGTGCCCGGCGGTCTCGCGCACCGACATGATGTCGTTGACAAGCGCGCGCGGCGCATCGCCCGTGCCGAGCCGGTCGAAGGTGGCGCGCTGCATCTTTTCCGCGTTGCCGACGACGTGGTCGACTTCGGCCATGTCGAGAAAGCGCTGCGGCTCGGTCTGGGCGGCGCAGCCGGTGACGATGATGCGCGCGGACGGATTGTCGCGCCGCGCGCGGCGGATGGCCTGCCGGGCCTGGCGAACGGCCTCGCCCGTGACCGCGCAGGTGTTGACAATCACGGCATCGTCCAACCGGGCGGCCTCGGCGTGTTCGGCCATCGCCTGGCTTTCATTGGCGTTCAGCCGACAGCCGAATGTGATGATGCGCGCGCTCATCTCAGTCCACCTCCCGGAATCCGGCAAGCGCGCCCTCCGGCGTGACGTCGATTTCGCCGCGATGCTCCCATGCGACGGGGCC
>JBKGZY010000115.1:0-8733 GCA_046543175.1 Dichotomicrobium sp. | reverse complement strand
GCAGCAGTAGTCGAACTCGATGCCCTGGCCGATGCGGTTCGGGCCGCCGCCGAGGATGATGACCTTTTCGCGATCCGAGGGGCGTGCCTCGCAGACCGGCGCGTCGAACAGGCCGCTCTCATAAGTCGAATACATGTAGGCCGTGGGCGAGGCGAACTCCGCAGCGCAGGTGTCGATGCGTTTGAACACCGGTTCGACGCCCAGCGCGCGGCGTTTCTCCGCCACATCCGCGGCGGTGGTGTCGACGAGGTTGGCGAGCCGGGCGTCGGAAAAGCCCATGCTCTTGAGCGCGCGGAAATGCGTCGCGTCCTCGGGCAGCCCGTGCTCGCGCACCCAGTTTTCCCAGTCCACGATCGCCTGAAGCTGATCGATGAACCACGGGTCGATCTTGCACGAGGATTGCACCTGCTCGTGATCGACGCCTAGCCGAAGCGCCTGCGCAACCTTGAGGATGCGGTCGGGGGACGGCGTGCCGAGCGCGGCGCGGATGACGTTCTTGTCGTCGCCGCGGCCCAGCCCTTCCAGCATGATGTCGTCCAGCCCCGTCAGCCCGATTTCCATCGAGCGCAGCGCCTTTTGCAGGCTCTCGGGGAAGCTGCGGCCCAGGCCCAGCACCTCGCCGACCGCCTTCATCGAGGTGGTGAGCGTTTCCTCGCTGCCGGGGAATTTCTCGAAGGCAAAGCGCGGGATCTTGGTGACGATGTAGTCGATGGTGGGCTCGAAGGAGGCCGGCGTGGCGCCCTGGGTGATGTCGTTGTCCAACTCGTCGAGCGTGTAGCCGACCGCCAGCCGCGCCGCGACCTTGGCGATGGGAAAGCCCGTGGCTTTCGACGCCAGCGCGGAGGACCGCGACACGCGCGGGTTCATCTCGATCACGACGAGCTTGCCGTCCTCCGGGTTGACGGCGAACTGCACGTTCGACCCGCCTGTCTCCACCCCGATCTCGCGCAGCACCGCGATCGAGGCGTTGCGCATGAGCTGGTATTCCTTGTCGGTCAGCGTCAGTGCAGGGGCGACGGTGATGGAATCGCCGGTGTGCACGCCCATCGGGTCGACGTTCTCGATGGAGCAGACAATGATGCAGTTGTCCGCCTTGTCGCGGACCACCTCCATCTCGTACTCCTTCCAGCCAAGCACGGACTCCTCCACCAGCACCTGGTTGGCCGGCGAGGCGTCCAGCCCGCGCTCGATCAGGTGGAGATACTCCTCGCGGTTATAGGCGACGCCGCCGCCCATGCCCCCGAGCGTGAAGCTGGGGCGAATGATGACGGGCAGGCCAACATAGTCCAGTGCGTTCAGGGCTTCGTTCAGGTCGTGGACCAGCATCGAGCGCGGCGTGGCAATGCCGATGCGGTCCATTGCCTCGCGGAAGGACTGCCGGTCCTCGGCCATGTCAATCGCCGCGGCATTCGCCCCGATCATCTCGATGCCGTATTCATCCAGCGTTCCGTCGCGCGCCAGCGCCAGCGCGGTGTTCAGGGCGGTCTGCCCGCCCATCGTCGGCAACAGCGCCATGCGCTCGTCGGGCCTTTCGCGGCGCTCCCGGGCGATGATCTTGGCAACGAAATCCGGCGTGATCGGCTCGATATAGGTGGTGTCAGCCAGTTCCGGATCGGTCATGATCGTGGCCGGGTTGGAGTTGACCAGCACGATCCGGTAGCCCTCGGCCTTCAGCGCCTTGCACGCCTGTGTCCCGGAATAATCGAATTCGCAGGCCTGGCCGATAACGATCGGTCCGGCGCCAATCACCAGAATCGAGTCGATGTCAGTGCGTTTGGGCATGAGGGTCGCGCGCCGCGCTGTGTAGACGAAGAAACTCTCGCCGGTCCCGATAAGCTCGCCGAAATCCTGAAACCATGCCGCCGGGCGTCGCGGCCCCAGCCGACCGGCAGTCGCCCGCCGAACGGCGCATCGAAACGGCTTCCGCGCTTATAAAGGATGTGGGTGGCAATTCAACAATAGTGTCCCGACCGCGTGGCGTCACCGATGCCCCGCCCACAAGGGCGATCGCCTTCGGGAAACGCGGCAGGGGACAGGATTGCGCCGAATTCCGGTGCTATCATACACTGTCGATCAGACTAGAACCGAAAAGACGTCCAAATCCGTGTTGCGCATTATGTCGTTGGGCCGGCGTATGTCCCTGAAACGCCGGCGAAGCGACGATGCGGCTTTTGGATAATCGTCAGGGGCTACCCCTTTGATGGCGAGCTGACGACACCGGCTCCGTTCGTCGAACGCCCCAAACGGTTTCCTTGAAAAATGCGGTCCGGTTTTCGGGTCTCGCGGGAAAAACCCACGTTGGCAGGTGGGCAAAGTCCGATTCGCGACAATCGCAACGCGTTACGGAATTCAGACAAGGAAATCGATGGAAGCGATCGTTCAATCCCCGTTCGGAGAAATCGCGGCCCTGCTCGTTCTGGCCGCTGTCATCGGGTTTCTGGGGATTATCCTGCGCCAGCCGCTGATCGTCAGCTTTATCGCCGTGGGGCTGATCGCCGGCCCGTCCGGGCTGGACGTCGTGCGCTCGGACGAACAGATCAGCCTGCTGGCCCAGCTCGGCATTGCCGTCCTGCTCTTTCTTGTCGGCATCAAGCTGGACGTCAAGCTGATCAGGTCGCTGGGCGCCGTGTCTTTGTTTACCGGCCTCGGCCAGGTCGCGTTCACCTCCATCTTCGGCTATTTCATCGGGCTGGCGCTTGGCCTGGGGCACCTCACCAGCGTCTATGTTGCCGTTGCGCTGACCTTTTCGTCGACCATCATCATCGTCAAGCTGTTGTCCGACAAGCGCGAGATCGACTCGCTGCACGGGCAGATCGCGCTCGGTTTCCTGATCGTTCAGGACCTCGTCGTCGTCCTCGCGATGATCGTGCTGTCGGCCATCGGGATTGGCGCTGGAGACAACGCCGGCGGGAGTGCCGGCGATGTGCTGCTGGCGCTGGCCTCCGGTGTTGCGCTGGTGGCGCTGGTCATCCTGTTCGTGCGTTATGCGGCGGACCCGCTAACCGAAAGGCTGGCCCGTGCGCCGGAACTGCTCGTGATCTTCGCCATCGCGCAGGCGGCGATATTCGCGGCCATCGGCGACGCCGTGGGGCTTGGCAAGGAAGTCGGCGGCCTGCTGGCCGGGGTCTCGCTCGCATCCACCCCCTACCGGGAAACGATCGCGGCGCGCCTCGCGCCGCTGCGCGACTTTCTGCTCCTTTTCTTCTTCATAGCGCTGGGGGCGACGCTCGACCTGTCGCTGCTCGGGGCGCATGTGACGGGCGCCATCGTCTTCTCGCTCTTCGTGCTGATCGGCAACCCGCTCATCGTGGTGGCGATCATGGGCACAATGGGCTATCGCAAGCGCACAGGTTTCCTCGCCGGGCTCACCGTCGCGCAGATTAGCGAATTTTCGCTGATCTTCATCGCGATGGGAGTCTCGCTCGGCCATGTCGACCAGGATGCGCTCGGACTGGTGACGATGGTGGGTCTCGTCACTATTGCGGCGTCGACCTACATGATCACCTATTCGCATCAACTCTATGCGCTGTTCGAGCCCCTTCTCGGCATCTTCGAGCGCAAGGGGACACCGCGGGAAGCCGGCGAGGACACCACGCTTCCGGGAAAGGACTACGCAGTCCTCATCTTTGGCCTCGGACGCTTCGGTACCGCGATAGGCCTGCGGCTGCAGAAGCGTGGTATTCGCGTTCTGGGGGTGGATTTCAATCCGCTGGCCGTTCGGCGCTGGCGAGAACTGGGACTGGATACCGAGTACGGCGATGCAACGGACCCGGAATTCGTCGCCGAACTTCCGTTGACGCATGCGGAATGGATCGTCTCCACAATCCCGATCCACCCCACGGGTCTCAGTCATGAGGACACCCGCACCACGCTCATTCAGCTCACACGCGCCGCCGGTTTCCGCGGACGTATCGCCGTAGCGTCACACCATGCGCGCGACACCGAAGAACTGTTCGGCGCGGGCGCCGACATCGTGCTGGAACCCTTCCAGGATGCGGCAGACCGGGCAGTGGAGCTTCTGAGCGGCGCGCAGGAGGAGCAGCGGACCGAGATTCCGCAAATCGAGACGGAAGAAATGCAGGCTTCCTGAACGGTCTTCGGGTCTCGAGCACTCTGCCACGACTGTCAGTCGAGAACGGCGGCGGCCGCGCGCGCCTGCCGAGCGGGCGGCTCGGCCTGCGCGGCCCGGCCCTATTCCCCCGCGGATGCCTGCGCCTGCGCGGGCGTCAGCTCCGTGATGATGTCCGCGAGGCTACAGCGATTGTTGTTCAGCTTGTTGATGAGATTCAAGAAATTGCGGAAGGACGGGCTGCGTCCGAAGGTCTGCGCGGTCTCGGAGTCCGGCGTGTAGGCCGGGATCCTGCACTCGCTGGGAAAGCCGATCTGCTCGGCGATCATGTTCTGCGTGCTTTCCGACAGGTGCCAACCCAGCGGCATGTAGAAATAGTCGTGCTGCAACTCGACGGAGTAGGAACGCTCGAACGCATCGCCGGTCTTGACGCGCCATTTCGCAAGCTGACCGCGCCGGCGGCGGGTCTTGTCCAGCGTCATCACGGGCGCGCCGAACTCGGTCAGGCCCGCAGGTTCGAGATCGGCGGTGTAGTCCTCGTTGAGAATGATGATGCGGAACTCCGGTTCGACATCGAGGTCACGCGGCAGCCGCTGCTTGATACCGTTGACAAGATCGATCGCGGTTTCGATGGCCGAGCTTTCGAAATACCCGCCATCAACGAGATTGTTATGCGAAAAATGGAACGGCGAAATCTGGCGCGGATAACCGCCCGGCGGCAGGATGATCGGGAAGCGCGCGCTGAGGCTGACGGCCGTGGCCAGCGACATGTCGTGATCCGCGGGCGAACCGTCCTCCCCCGCTGCCCTGATGGGGTAGACGAATTCCATCGGCACGATCGGATCGTCCAGGAAGGGCGCGACCACATAGCGCTCGCCACTTTCCACACTGGTCGTGTTCAGCACGAGGGCCGGCCCCTTCACGTCCGGCGCCCGCAGATCGGCGGCGACGCGCAGGAAGTTCTGTTCAAACGGACCGCCGGTTTCCAGATTCTCGTCTTCGCGGGTGCGGAACGTGTCGATCCAGGCATGGTTCAGGCTCGCCTCGAAGGCGCGGGCGCGGTCCAGCACGCCGAAGCCGGGGACGATGAAACGCTGGAAAAAGTCCGGGAACAGGGCGCCCGACAGCACGGGCGACAGGAAGTCGTGTCCCAGATAGCTGCGGATGTTCCGTTCCATCTCGCTGACGCGTCCGTCCGTCGGCGCCTGGAGCTGGCAGTGGTCGCCCATTACTTCCGGATTTTCGTTCTTGCGGGCGTTGAGCCAGAAGGCGTTGAACGTGCTGGCGCCGAGACTGCCACCGGACACGCCGCTCACGGCGAACACGTGATGGCGCAGTGCGGGGCAGGCCGTGTAGAGCCTCGCCATCGTGAGCGCCGCCAGGTTCGCCGCGTAGACACCGCCGCCCTGGGCCGCGATGACGTAAACCGGATATTTCTGCGGGTCGGGGCTGTCGGTATACAGCCGGGTACGCTCGGCGGGCTTGTTATCGTACCAGTCGAGGAACGACACGTAGAGATCGTCCGCCTGCGCTGCGGACTCGGTATCGGCCGCCTGAAGGCGCACCTTGTGGTTGTTGTTCCAGTTGAAGAACGCGAAGATCAGCGCCGCGGAAACCAGGATCGTCAGGGCGGGAATGCCGACCACGTCGTAGACCCGGGTGCAGGCTGCCAGCAGATAGGTCAGCGCCATCAGGAACAGGCAGATGATGGCGAAGGTGCCGATGCCCGTGATGATCCACGTGACGAGCAGCGGTCCGCCGCCGAGCGAGCGGATGATCGGCTGGGCGGCGACCAGCGCGATGATCGCGCCGAGGCCGATAATGATCGGGACGAAATACCAAAGCGAGAACGGCTTGCGGGAGAAATGGGAGCCGGGCCGGAAGGACCGCCACAGCAGGAACACGAACATCAGGAGCAATAGCGCCGCCGTCGCCTGGATCGCCAAGAGCAGGTGGACCGCGACAAGATTGTAGTTGTCGACGATATCCGTGATGTAGGGCGGGAAATCCGCCTGGCCGCGCAGGCTCTGCACGATATCCTGCGAGACCACGGCGAACTGGCCGCCGACAATTTCCTTGTCCGAGGCATCCGGGATGCCGACTTCACCGATCAGGTCGACCATGGCGCTGATATCCGCGGGGACCATCGCCATCAGCACGCCCGCGATCGGCAGGAGCGCGATCAGCATCGAGAAAATGTGCGATATGAAGCGCGCCAGCGGGCTGAAGGTGATCTGCGGGTCGATATCGACGGAGTTGTGCCAGAGCGAGCGTGACATCGACCAGAGAAAATAGCTGAGCGATGCGAGCAGGATCAGCGAGATGATCGGCCGGTAAGGGGCGCTTTCCACTTCCAGCGCGAGGACTCGGTAGATTTCCTGCGTCTGGCCGGGCACGAAAAACACGACGAACGCGCCCACCGACACCAGCAGCGGCGCGCGCATGTCCCAGATGATGTCGCCGATGATCTTGAAGATGCGCCACACGAGCGGCAACTGGGCGGATTCGCGTTGCGACATGGCTTTGTTACCCCCGGCTACGCCGGCCAGCGATTGACCGTTTGTTAACTTTCATTACCACGCAGGCGCATGAAGCTGAAGGCCCTGTCGACCGCGCGAATTCCCCTCAAGCGGGCCGCCGGATGCCTCAGCCGTTCAGATGTCGCAGTTGTTGCGTTGCAGGAAGCGCAGAAGTTCCTCGTAGCGTTCCTTGTCCGCCTCCGCCGTGTCGTCGTCGTTCAGGATCCTGTCCTGCACCTGAAGATCGCTCAGCGACGGGTCGCAGTCCTGCGCCTCTTCCTTGAACATCCGGCCGTAGAAGCGGTCGCGCGGGCAGTAGCCGTAGCGCACCAGCATTTCCATGCGCAGTTCAATCAGCGTGGGGCATTGCAGCTTGGAGAAATCCTGCGCCGCCGCTCCGGTTATCGCCGCTTGCGTCAGAAACAGCCCCAGCAGCGCCGCGCGCGTGATTGACGACAATCTCGCATTCATAAGATGCCTCCCACATTCCCATTCATGGCGATCCTGCAATTTCGCGAATGAATAGGTGCTGAATACAAAGGCAAAGCGGCATTCAGCCGATAGACACGCGGCAAATGCTCCACCCCGGACTCCGGCTCGACTGTGCCGAACTGGCATGGCGCACGCAACTCAATCCCGCTGCGACGGGCCGCGGAAGGCACCTCTTGTGTCTTTTCCGCAAGCACCAAGGCCGCCGCCGCGGGGCGGCTTCACGAGGGATCACTTCGGCTCAATGTCGCGCCAGCCCGCCTGTCAGGCGTGCGCAATAGAGCTAATGTCAATATTTGATCGGTAGCCTTTCTCGAATCGGGCTATAGTTATTGATGATGCCGCCCACCCAAAGGGATCATGGTCGCGGATACCACAGTCTCTTCGCTCAGCAACGCCGATGCCGCCGGCCGCGGCATCTCCCGCGATACATTGGCGCGCTCTGGTGGTCCCGTGGCCGACTGGCCGGGCATCCGGCTGGAGCGGATCGGTCCCTTCGACGGCCTCAGCCTGGAGGTCATCGCCACGCTGCGCAACCACCTTCGCATCGTTCATCTCAACGCCGGAGAGACCCTCTTCCGCGAGGGCGAGCGCACGGGCGGACGACTCTACATCATCGTCTCGGGCGAGGTGTCCGTGTGCAAGACGGGGCACGATCCGGTCAATCGCGCGCCGCTTGAATACGAGATCGGCGTGCGGGGCGCCGAGCAGCTCGTCGGGTCGGTTTCGGTGCTCGACCGCCGCCCGGCTTCCGCGACCGCGCGCTGCCGCAGCGACGTGACCGCGGCCATTCTCGACCTCGACGCGATCCCGACGGGCTCGCTGCCGAAGAAAGTGCGCACCGCGCTGACGAACCAGTTGGCGTTCCACCTCGCCACGAAGCTGCGGGACACGTTGGATGCGCGCGTGGATGCCCTGCGCCACGAGGCCGAACTGGCCGGATATCGCAACGCCATTGCGCTGGTGCTGGTCGGTGCGCTGTCGATGCTGTCGGTCTACACGCTCGCGCTCGGGGCAGTTGCCGGACTGGCTCTGCCGTCCGGGGCGCGGCTGGCGATCACGCCGCTGGTGATCCTGATGTTCGCGGCCGCGTTCTGGTCGGTGATCGTGTTGAGCCGCTTCCCGCTCGCGTTCTACGGCCTTCGTCTGGACAACTGGCGGCCCGCGACGATCCTGGCCATCAAGGCGTCGATCGTCTTTCTGGCGGTCATGGCGGGTCTGAAGTGGCTCCTGATCGTCGCCATCCCCGGGCTGGATCATTGGTCCGTCATTACACCCGCGCATTTCGTGATCGCAGGCAGCGCACAGGTTTCATGGCTGACCTATGCCGGGATCGTCCTGCTCTACCTGCTGTTCGTGCCGGCGCAGGAGTTCGTCGCCCGCTGCGGGATTCAGGCGCCGCTCTACGCGTTCCTCGACGGCTCGGAGTTCGGACGGCGCACCTGGGCGATCGTGGTGTCGAATTTCGCGTTCGCGGCGGCGCATGCGCACACCAACCCGACCTTCGCGCTGGCCTCCTTCCTGCCGGGCATATTCTGGGGCTGGCTGTTCGCGCGCACCCATTCGCTGCTGGCGGTGTCGGTGTCGCACGTGATGATCGGCGGGGCCGGAATCTTCCTGTTCGGTGTCGAGGACTTCCTGACCGCCCTGTTCTGA
>JBKGZY010000114.1:0-8853 GCA_046543175.1 Dichotomicrobium sp. | reverse complement strand
AGCATTTCCGTGCTCGACATGGGGGGAAGAATCGTCGGGAGCCGCTGGGCCAACATGGATTTCCCCGCGCCCGGGGGACCAATCATCAGCATGTTGTGCCCGCCCGCCGCGGCGATTTCCACCGCGCGCTTGGCCGTCTCCTGACCGCGGACATCGCTGAGATCAAGCGGCGAAACATCCCCCGCCATGGCTTCGGCCGGATCGGGCCGGACCAGCATCTGCTCTCCCTTGAGGTGATTGACAAGCGAGAGGATGTCAGCCGGCGCGAGCACCGCCACGTCCTCGCCCGCCCAGACGGCTTCCGATCCGGAGGAGGCCGGACAGATCAGTCCTTTCCCGAGGGCGTTCGCGCCGATCGCCGCGGGCAGTGCGCCCACGATGGGCGAGAGTGTGCCGTCGAGTGCGAGCTCGCCGGCAACGCAATATCCATCGAGCTGGTCGCCGGGGACGGCCCCGCTGGCGACCATCACGCCCAGGGCGATCGCGAGATCGTAGTGGCTGCCTTCTTTCGGCAGGTCCGCGGGTGACAGGTTGACGGTGATACGCTTGGGCGGCAGGCCGAGGCCGATGGCACTGAGCGCGGCGCGAACCCGTTCCCGGCTTTCCACCACGGCCTTGTCGGCAAGTCCGACGATGGTGAAGGAAGGCAGTCCCGCCGAAAGGCTCACCTGAACATCGACCTGCCGGGCCTCGATTCCGTGCAGCGACACCGTGGAGATACGCGCGAACATTTCCCCTCCCGCAATTTCTGAGCCATGAGGTTACGCCATATGTGACACGGCTTCAAGAACAATATGGGAACACGGGACCCGCGGGCGGCCTATGTTCTGCCGGCGCGCGTCGCCTCGATCCAGTCCCACAGGCGCGCCGCAACATCCGTGCCGCCGAAGCGCTTCAGTTCGCGCAGGCCCGTCGGGGAGGTCACGTTCACCTCGGTCAGGTAATCCCCAATGACATCGATTCCCGCAAGCGCCAGCCGGCGGCGTTTCAACTCCGGGCCGATCGCCGCACAGATTTCCAGATCGCGCCCCGTCATCTCGGTGGGTTCCGCGCGCCCGCCGATATGCATGTTGGAGCGGGTTTCGTCATCGGCGGGGACGCGGTTGATCGCGCCGGCCGGTTCGCCGTCCACGAGCAGGATGCGCTTATCCCCCGCGCGAACCTGCGGCAGGTATTTCTGGACCACGAAGGGTTCGCGGAACACGCCCTGGAACAGTTCGACGAGCGAGCCGAGATTGGTGTCGCCCGCCGCCAGGCGGAACACGGCGGCGCCGCCATTGCCGTAGAGCGGTTTCAGGATGATGTCCTCGTGCTCGGCGCGGAACCGCCGGACGCCGTCGAGGTCGCGCACGATGGCGGTCGGCGGCATCAGCTCGGGATAGCTCATGCTGAACAGCTTTTCCGGCGCGTTGCGGACATTGGCCGGATCGTTCACGACGAGCACGTCCGGCACGAGCTGCTCCAACATGAAGGTCGTCGTGATATAGGCCATGTCGAAGGGCGGGTCCTGGCGCAAATGGATCACGTCGAAACCGGACAGTTCGACCCGGCGCTCCTCGGACAGGGTGTAGTGATCGCCTTCGACGTCGCGGACCGTGACATCGAAGCCCGTGGCCAGGATGCGGCCGTCGCTGAAAATCAGCCGGTCGGGCGTGTAGTAGAACAGGGAATGACCGCGCGCCTGGGCTTCGAGCATCAGCGCAAAGGTGGAATCGCCGCGGATGTCGATGCGGTCGATGGGGTCCATCTGGAAGGCTGTCCTGAGCGCCACGGTGTCCTCGAATGCTGTCATCTTGCGGGCGGGCCGTTTCCCGCCGCAGTTGTCCGAACAAGGTTTAGACGATAATGCGCTTGGCGCTCAATGTTTCCGTGAAACCGGCGCTCGCCGCTCAGTCGACGGCGTCCAATTCCGGTATCCGCCGTGCGCTGGCCGCGGCCTCGGCCTCCGCGCGCTGATCTTCGGTCAAGCCGCCCAGGAACATGTCCAGCCGTAGATCGCTGACCCCGCTATCGCGCGCCAGCAGGTGCCATTTCGCGGCCTGGATCGGATCGGGCTTCACCTCCACGCCGTAGGCGAGCACGCGCGCCAGCCGGTTCTGCGCGACAGCATTGCCGTTTTCAGCGGCCGATTTGAGCATGGCGAGCCCCTTGTCGTAGTTCTTTTCCACGCCGTGCCCGCGGATCAGCATGACGGCGTATTCGAGCTGCGCATCCGCAAGTCCCGCCTCGGCGGCCTTGCCGGTCCAGTGGGCGGCCTTCTGCGGGTCCGGCGGCACGCCTTCCCCGGCGGCATAAAGCGCGCCGAGGTCGTACTGCGCCTGGGCGTTGCCCTTCTCGGCGGCCTGGCGGAACAGTTCGGCCGCGCGTTCGAGGTCGTAGGCCACGCCATTGCCTTCCACATGCAGCAGGCCGAGATTGTAAGCCGCCTCGGCATGGCCCTGCTCCGCGGCCAATTCGAGCAATCCGGCAGCCTGTTCGATATTCCTGGCGATCGCATCGCCGTCCAGGCGCATCATGCCGAGCGCGAACTGGGCATCCGCGTCGCCACGCTCCACGCCCGTGGCGTACCACTCCGCCGCCTTGCGCTTGTCCTGGGAAACGCCGAGACCTTCGCTGTAGATGCGCCCGATCAGGGTCGGCGCCTGCGGCTCGCCGCGCTCGGCCGCCTTCTTCGCGAGGTCGAGCGCCTCGAGATAGCGGCCGTCGAAAAAGGCGGCATAGGCGGGATCGTCGCTGCTGCCCCGCGCGGCGTGAATCGGCGCGAACATGGCCGTCATGGCCAGGATCAAGGCGCCGGCCGCAACACCCCACAGGCCGCGTCGTGTTCGCTGACTTGTCATCTGCCTTGCCCCCATATTCAGTGCGACTGTTCCGCGATCAGCCGGCTCAGCCGGTCCAGCGCCGCGGGCGGATCGTCGGCCTGCGTAATCAGCGCGGAGACGCCGATGAAATCCGCGCCCGCGGCGATCAGCGCGGCCGCATTGTCCCAGCCGCCGCGATGCCAGCCGACCACGGGCGGCTCGCAGACCTCCTGCCACCAGCTCACCAGCTCGGTTACGTCACCACAATCATCCGGTTGGCCCGGCTCGGGGCCGAACGCGATGTAATCCGCGCCCTGCTCGGCAAGTACGAGCGCGTCGTGCCGCGACGTCCCGCAGCCCGCGCCGATAATCGCCTCGGGGCCGAGCCTTTCGCGGCAAAGCGCATAGCGTTCTTCGTTGGCGGGAATATGGACGCCATCGGCACCGATCTGGTTTGCCAGTTCCGAATCGTCCGCAATGACGAGCGGGATGCCCTGGCCGTGCGCGGTCGCAAGCAGCAGCCGCGCTGTGTCAACGGCCGGTGACAAGCCGTCATCACTGTACACGAGCAGGGATGCCGCCCGCCGGCCTTCAAGCATCGCCGAGACGGTGCCGACGTCCATCTGGCTCTGCACGGCCAGATAGATTTGGCAGGGCTCTTGCTGTTTGACAGCACCCATACGGTGTTCCCAACAAAAGCCGGGACGGCGGCGGCGCGATCCGTGATCAGCCGGCCTTGGCCATCGCGATGGCGACATCGGCCATGCGGTTGGAGAAGCCCCACTCGTTGTCGTACCACGACAGCACCCGAACCAGCCGGCCATCGACGATCTGCGTCTGCGTCATGTCGAAGGTCGAGGAGTGCGGGGTGTGGTTGAAATCGATCGAGACGAGCGGCTCCTCCGTCACGGCCAGAATGCCCGCCAGTTCCTGTTCCGCCGCGCGCTTCATCGCCGTGTTGACCTCGTCCACCGATGTCTCGCGGGTCGGGATGAATTTCAGGTCGATCATCGAGACATTCGGCGTGGGAACGCGGATCGCGGTACCGTCCAGCTTGCCGGCCAGTTCGGGCATGACGAGACCGACGGCGCGAGCCGCGCCGGTGGTGGTCGGGATCATCGACACGCCAGCGGCGCGGGCGCGGTGCAGGTCCTTGTGCGGCGCGTCGAGGATGCGCTGATCATTGGTGTAGGCGTGCACCGTGGTCATGAAGCCTTGCGACAGCCCGCAAAGCTCGTGCACGACCTTGGCCACCGGCGCGATGCAATTGGTCGTGCAGGAGGCGTTCGAGACGATCCTGTGTTCACCATCGAGGGTCTGATGGTTCACGCCGTAGACGACCGTAATGTCCGCATCCTTCGCGGGGGCGGAGATCAGCACCTTCTTCGCGCCGGCCTCAAGATGCGCGCCGGCGCTGCCGCGATCGGTGAAAAGTCCCGTGCATTCCAGCACGACATCGACGCCCAGATCGCCCCACGGCAGCTTCGACGGGTCGCGCTCGGCAAATACCTTGAATGGCCCCATGCCGGCATCCATCGTGTCGCCTTCCAGCCTGACCTCGCCGGGAAAGCGGCCATGCACGGAATCGTATTTCAACAGGTGGGCGTTAGTCTCCGGCGACGTGATGTCGTTGATCGCCACGACCTCGATATCGCTGCGCCGGGCTTCGACGACGGCCCGCAAGACGTTGCGCCCGATCCGTCCGAACCCGTTGATAGCGACCCTGACAGCCATGCGCGCCTCCTGAATTCCTGCTCGCTCGTGTTCGATTCTGTCACCGCCCTCGTCGCCGCGTTCTGAAGCCGCGACGCGCATTCGCACAGCAGTGCCCGTGTGACACCCTTGTATGGCGACACGCGCAAAACGCAAGGAAAAGCCGTGTCGTCATCTCTGCATGGGAGAACGGGAAATGATGCCGTGCACGGCGTCAAAATTTGGTTGCAATGCGGTTGTATTGCACGTGCTGATTCGCCACTCTTCGACGCGAATTGCACCCTGCGTGCGAGGTGGCGCACTGCGGCACGCTTGCACTGTAGATAACGGAGAATGCATGCCCTAGTAAATATACGTGTCAAGTCAAATGCTTGCATCGGTAGCACGATGCATGTTTCGCCATGACATCGCAGCGCGACGACGAAACGGCGCCGCGCTTGACCGCTTTCCAGACCGCTGCCTATGGTGCTTTTCGGGCACGGTCGTTAGCGACTTACGTGAAAAATGCGGTTCAACGTCGCGGTGTGTGGTGAGCAAGGCGAGCAAGGCAGCGAGCGCGCGCGGGCAATCCCGGCCACGGGCGACAGGGGGCGCTAAGGGAGGATCGGGGACGAAGGCGTCCGGCGGGACGCAGCGCAAGTCCGCGAAGTCGCGCACCAAGAGCGAACTGGAACAGGAATTGGCGGAGCTGAAACAGATGAACGCGGAACTGCGGGAACAGCTTCGCCAGCAGGAAACGCGGGCGGAGAGGCTCGCGGAAATCAACCAGGAGGCCGGGCAGCGGATCGACAGTGTCATCGGCCGCATCAAGACGCTTCTCGCGTCCTGAGGCGATCCGGCGTATGCGTGGTGTTGGCGTCATGATCCGGTCCCCGGCGGGAAAGGCAGACGCATATGCCCCAGGTGACCCTCACAATCGGCGACAGGACCTATCGGCTGTCCTGCGCCGAAGGCGAAGAGCCGCGCATCCATGCGCTGGCCTCGCATTTCGCCGCGCGCGTGGACGGGCTGGGCGACCGCTACCCGCGTATGCCCGCCGATCAGCTCTTTCTCATGGCAGCGCTGCTCGTGACCGACGAGCTTTTCGAGGCGCGCGAGGAGCTACAGGGCACGCTGAAGCAGATCGCGCGGCTGGGCGCGGCGCTGAACGCCAATGCCGGCGGCAGGGCGCCGAGCGGCGCGGAGATGGCGCAGATCGTGAAGGATGCCAGCGCGCGGCTCGACCGGCTGGATACGGCGAAGCCGACGCCGCCGAAATCCGGATCGCTGGTGGCGAGGGCGGACATGCCGGCGCGAGAAGAGGCGGCGGACGATACCGAAGGGGCGCCGGCGCACGGGGCCGTGCCGAGCGGCAAGCTGGCGGAGGGGTGAGGCTGTGCGCGGTTTCCGCGCGGACTTCACTCTGGACAATCCGGCCCGACGCATCACATTGTCCTATACGGGGCTGCCGAGCGCGTGAGGGGTTCTGTTTCCCGGGGCCGATACGATCTCCTAAGGGAGCTGACCCTGTTCGGGGCCGTGGCCCCGGACAATCGGCACCCACCTGCTTATGTAGGGACCCAAGGGATCACTCACCCCCACGGCTACGGCGGCTCCACTTCTCTTTTTCAGCGGCGAGGACGGCGCATGACGGCCGGCATTGCTGACAAACAGGCCGTGCGCCGCGACAGCCTCGCCATGCGCGCCATCGTTCCCCGCGAACAGCGCGAAGCGGCCTCTGCCGCGCTCGCCGAGATCGGCCTGTCGTTTCTCGACCTGCCGCGGCCGGTGGTGGTCAGCGGTTTCTTCCCTGTGGGCGAGGAAATCGACATCCTCCCGCTGCTGCGCCGGCTGATAGCCGACGGGCACACCGTCGGCCTGCCGGTCACGCGCAAGGGCCAGCCGCTCGTGTTCCGCCGGTGGACGCCGGAAACGCCGTTGGAAGCCGGCGCGATGGGCATTCCGTGGCCGTCGCAGGCCGCGCCGGAGGTCGCGCCGTCAGTGCTGCTCGTGCCGCTTGCGGCGTTCGACAATCGCGGCTATCGCATCGGTTATGGCGGCGGCTTCTACGACCGCACGCTCAGCAAGCTGCGCGCGCAGGGGCCGGCGACGGCGGTCGGCGTCGCCTTCGCCGAGCAGGAGGTCGAGCGCGTGCCGGAAGAGCCGCATGACGAGACGCTGGACTGGATGCTGACGCCCGAGGGCGCCTATCGCTTTGGTGGTGGCTGATGCGGCTGTTGTTCATCGGTGACGTGGTCGGGCGGGCCGGACGGCGCGCGGTGCTGGAGGCGCTGCCCCGGCTGCGCGCGCGTTACGCGGCCGATTTCGTCATCGTGAACGGCGAGAACGCCGCTGGCGGCTTCGGCATCACCGAGCAGATTTTCCTCGATCTGCGTGACGCCGGAGCGGATGTCGTGACGACCGGCAACCATGTCTGGGACCAGCGCGAGACGCTGGTGTTCATCGAGCGCCATGACCGGCTGCTGCGCCCGATCAACTTCCCGCCAGGAACGCCGGGCCGCGGCGCCGGGCTGTTTCAGGCTGCGAATGGCACGCAGGTGCTCGTTCTGAACGTCATGGGCAGGTTGTTCATGAACGATCTCGACTGCCCGTTCCAGGCGCTGGACCGCGAGCTTGACGCCTGCCCGCTGAAGACCGCCGCCGACGCGATCTTCGTCGATTTCCACGCCGAGGCCACTTCCGAGAAGGCGGCCGCCGCGCACCATATCGACGGGCGCGCCAGCGCGCTGATCGGCACGCACACCCATGTCCCGACCGCCGACGACCAGGTGCTGCCGGGCGGCACGGCTTATCTGAGCGATGCTGGCATGAGCGGCGACTACAATTCGGTCATTGGCATGGAGCCGGACGAGCCGGTCAGCCGCTTCATCAGCCAGATTCCGGGGGCGCGCTTCACCCCGGCGATGGGCGCGGCGACGGTCTGCGGCGCGGCCATCGACATCGACGACGCCACCGGGCTGGCCCGGCATATCGCGCCGGTGCGGATCGGTGGGCGGCTGCGCCCGTGCGAGCCGGACTTCTGGCTGGCGGGCACAGCGACTGGCAAAGAGCCGGGCGAATAAGCTATAAAACGGCGCAGCGATTCGAATGACGGCGTGGAAGCACGGCCGCGCGCAGGCGGCTGCGCGGGCATGCGCCCAACAATTCCAGCAGGACCGAAATGGCAGGACATTCCAAGTTCAAGAACATCATGCACCGCAAGGGCGCGCAGGACAAAAAGCGCGCCAAGATGTTTTCCAAGCTGTCGAAGGAAATCACCGTGGCGGCCAAGCTCGGCGCGCCCGACCCGGAATGGAACCCGCGCTTGCGCCTGGCGGTGCAGGCGGCGCGCGCGCAGAACATGCCCAAGGACAATATCGAGCGCGCCATCAAGAAGAGCCAGGAAGGCGGCGGCGAGAGCTATGAGGAGATGCGCTACGAAGGCTTCGGCGCAGGCGGTGTCGGCGTGATCGTCGAGACGCTTACCGACAACCGCAACCGTACGGCCGGCGACATCCGCGCGATCTTCTCCAAGCATGGCGGCAATCTCGGCGAGACCGGCGCGGTGTCGTGCGTGTTCGACCGGGTGGGCGCGGTCGAGTATCCGCCCGAAGCCGGCACGGCCGAGGAAATCGTGGACGCCGCCATCGAGGCGGGTGCGCAGGACTGCGAATCGTCCGAGGATGGCCACACGATCTTTTGTGACGCGGAGGAACTCGGCGACGTTGCCAAGGCGCTGGAAGCCCGTTTCGGCGACGCGCGCTCGGCGCAGATCGTCTGGAAGCCGCAGAATACCATTGAGGTGGACGAGGATGCCGGCGGCAAGGTCATGCGGCTGCTGGAGGCGCTGGAAGACCATGACGACGTGCAGAACGTCTACGCGAACTTCGAGATTTCCGACGAGGTGATGGAGCGGCTGTCCGCCTGATTCGTCGCGCGGGGGCGCTAAAGGGGAAACGGATGACGGCGGTGCGCATCATCGGTATCGACCCCGGCCTGCGGCGCACCGGCTGGGGGCTGATCGAAAGCGCGGGCGCGCGCCTGAGCTTCGTCGCCGCCGGGACGATCCGCCCGCGCGAGGATGATGGCCTGCCCGCGCGCCTCGCCTGTCTCTACGCCGGCCTTTCCGAAGCCATCGCCGCCTGGATGCCTTCCGAGGCCGCCGTGGAGCAGACTTTCGTCAACAAGGATGCTCGCGCGACATTGAAGCTGGGGCAGGCGCGCGGGATCGCCCTGCTGGTGCCCGCACAGGCGGGGCTGACCATTGCCGAATATGCGCCGAACGCCGTGAAGAAGTCCGTCGTGGGCTCCGGCCACGCCGACAAGGCGCAGATCCGCGCGATGCTGGGCGTGCTGCTGC
>JBKGZY010000009.1:0-32391 GCA_046543175.1 Dichotomicrobium sp. | reverse complement strand
GCTGGCCGTGACCCGCTATGTCGTGCTTGAGCGCGCCGGCACGCGACTGTCATGGCTGGCGATGGCGCCCGTGACAGGACGCACTCACCAACTCCGGGCGCACGCCGTGGCGATGGGACATCCGATCGTGGGCGACGGCAAGTATGGCGGGGCGGAAGCACATCCCGGCGGGGAGATTGCCCGCAAGCTTCATCTCCACGCACGGCGCATCGTCATCCCGCACCCGCGTGGCGGGATGTTGGCCGTCAGTGCTCCGCTGCCAGCGCATATGCAAAAGGTATGGGCGCTGCTCGGATTCGACCCGGACGATGAGCGCGACCCGTTCGCGAAAGACGCACCAAACCTGTCGAAGGAATGAAACCGGTTTGACGGGACAGGGATCGTCGCAAGCCAAGGCCAAACGCTTTTATGACGCGGCATGGGCGCAGGCGTGTGAAGACGGCTGGCAGATCCTGCTGGATCACCGCCCGGTGAGAACGCCGCTGCGTGGAGAGTTCGTCCTGCCCACGCAAGACCTGGCGGAGGCCGTGGCGGAGGAATGGGCGGCCCAGGAAGCGGAGATCAAGCCGGCCACCATGCCCCTGACCCGGCTGACCAACAGCGCCATCGACCGCGCCGCGCCGCGCCGGGACGAGGTGATTCGCGGGCTTGTGGCCTATGGCGAGACCGATCTGCTCTGTTATCGCGCCGAGTGGCCGCAAAAGCTGGTCACGCTGCAAGCCGAGGCCTGGGATCCGCTCCTGGACTGGGCGCGCCGCGAGCTTGGCGCGGACCTCAAGGTCGTGGAGGGCGTGATCCCCGCGCGCCAGCCGGACAGCGCGATCGCCGCGCTCGAGGCCTGCGTCAGCGGCTCTGACGACTTTACGCTGACGGCCATGAACCAGATGGCGACGCTCACGGTGTCGCTCGTTCTCACGCTCGCCGTAGTGCGCGGCTTCCTGAGCGCAGAGCAGGCCTGGCGCGCCGCGCATGTCGACGAGGACTGGCAGATCAGCCAGTGGGGCGAGGACGCCGAGGCGCGCGCGCGGCGCGAGGCGCAATGGGCCGATATGGCCGCAGCGGCCCGTTTCCTCGCACTATTGCAACACCGCGACTGAAATTCTTCCACGCTCGCGCCCGGGCTTGTGACCGCGTTGCCTCGGCCCTATAACCGGCTGATGATCCGGTGGCTCCCGCGCGGATGACGGGAATGCCACCCTAATTCGGAAGGTCTTCGAGTCATGGCCGAAACCAGCATGGCCGGTCAGACCGTGGCGCTTGCCGCCGTTCTGGCCGCAGGAACGTTCCTGCTTTATTTCCTGAAACACGTGCTTGAGGCCGTGCGGGCCTGGCATGACGACCAGCGGCGCGCCGAACGGCTGATCTGCGCGCTTTACGCCGAGATCGAGGCGAACGTGCAGGACTTCCAGGGTTTTCTCGACGACAGCACGCTTTGGGCGCGGACGGCGCCGGACAGCAGCGAAGCCGGTGGCGGGAGGCCGGGCGGTATCGGCCACGATCTGGTCTACCAGACCCATCTCGCGGAGTTGGCCAGCCTGCCGCGCGCCGTCATCCACAAGGTCGTGTCGTTCTACGCCCTGCAGCAGCGCCTTGCCGCGACACTGGAGACGCTGGCGTGCGCGGACAGCGAGCAGCGCAGCGCGGCGGTGAAACACGCGCGACGTATCGCGCAGGAGGGCGTGACCTTCGGCAAGGAAGTGCTCTACAGGCTGGAGATGAACGCGCCGCTCGGGCTGGTGAATTCTGCGTTGCAAAGCCCCGCCGAACTGCGCCCCGAGCCCGCCTGATTTCTAGTAGTCCGATTCAGACATTTGCCTTCCATAGCAGCACATGCTCGAGCAAATGTCTGAATCACAAGGACCACTTGAATCACAGTCGATCTGTCAGGACTGCACCGCCATGCCGGAACCCGAAGTCCTTCTTGCGTTCGCCGCCGTCAGCTTTGCGGCCGCGATTGCGCCCGGTCCCGACATTCTGCTGATTTCCTCGCGTGCGGTGGTCCGCGGACGAATTGGCGGCATGGTCGCCGCGCTGGGAGTGGTCACCGGGCTGAGCGTTCACATCTGTCTTGCCGCGACGGGGCTGACGGCGCTGTTCGCCTCCTCGGCAGCCGCTTTCGAGATCATCCGCTGGGCCGGCGTCGGATATCTCCTTTATCTGGCCTGGGGCTTGGTGGCGGATCGGGGTGAGGCACCGGAGTATCCGAAGCATACGACGCCGGAACGCCAGCATGCCGGCCTGTTTATCCAGGGTCTGCTGACGAACCTCCTGAACCCCAAGGCGATGTTGTTCTTCTTCGCGCTGCTGCCGCAGTTCGTCGATCCTTCCCGCGGGCCGGTGACGGCGCAGATCGCGGTTCTCGGCGTCGAACTGATGGCGATTGCGCTGGTGGTCTTTCTGGTCGTGGCGTATGCGGCCAGCGCGCTTGGCCGGAATTTGAGCCGCTCGCCGCGCCTGATGCGCTGGCAGAACCGCATGTTCGGGAGCGCGCTGGCGAGCACCGCGATCTGGCTGGCGCTGGCCGACCGGCGCTAGGATGTCTCAGGCGAGTCTTACCGAGGTTGCGGCGCAGCAGCGCATGGCGATCCTGGCGCTTGTCGCCGGCGCGCTGGCGATCGCGTTCGCCCCGATCTTCGTGCGCCTGAGCGAGACCGGCCCGGCGGCGACGGCCTTCTGGCGGGTGGCGCTGGCCGTGCCGGTTCTCATGGTGCTGGCGCATCGGGCGCGACCCGGCCTGAGAACGGATGTGCCGGTGCGTCTGCCGGTGATCCTGTGCGGGCTGTTCTTCGCCGTCGATATCGGCGTCTGGCACTACTCCATTGAGTACACCACAGTGGCCAACGCCGCGCTGCTCGCCAACCTCGCCCCGGTCTTCGTGGCGCTGGCCGCCTGGGCATTCTTCGGCGAGCACATCACGCGGCTGTTCATCCTCGGCATGACGCTAGCGATCATCGGCGCGGCGCTGCTTACCGGCGCGAGTTTCCGCCTCGATCCGCAGCAGGTCTATGGCGATATGTTCGGCGTGCTGACAGCGGTGTTCTACGGTGCGTATCAGCTCAGCGTCGCCCGGCTGCGCCGCCTGCATGCCGCCTTAAGCATTATGGCGTGGAGTTCGCTGTTCAGCGCGCTCGGGCTGTTGTTCGGCGCCATCCTTCTGGGCGAAAACCTGCTGCCGCAAACCGCCGCGGGCTGGTCGGTCCTGCTCGGCATCGCGTTGATCAGCCAGGTCGGCGGGCAGACCCTCATAACCTATGCCTTTGCCCACCTGCCCGTGTCGTTTTCTTCCGTCAGCCTGCTGATCCACCCGATCATGTCGGCCCTGCTGGCCTGGCTGCTCCTTGGGGAGGTTCTGACCTGGTCTCATCTGCTGGGCGCTACCGTCATTCTGGCCGGCATCTATCTGGCCCGCCGCGGCAGCCGCGGGAACTGCGCATGAGCGCTGGCAGTCTTTTGACTGCGCGGGCGGCGTGCTAGAGACAAGCAAGAGCGAGAACAGTGACGGCGAGGAAGCGATGAAGGAAGTGCTGGCGGAGTTGGAGCGGCGGCGCGAGCAATCGCGGCTGGGAGGCGGCCAGAAGCGCATCGACGCACAGCACGCGCGCGGCAGGCTTACCGCGCGCGAGCGTATCGCCCTGTTGCTCGACGAAGACTCGTTCGAGGAATTCGACCGATTTGTCGAGCACCGCTGCACGGATTTCGGCATGGCCGAGCAGAAAGTGCCGGGCGACGGCGTGGTGACGGGTTGGGGGACGGTCAACGGCCGGCTGATCTATGTGTTCGCCAAAGACTTTACCGTGTTTGGCGGCTCGCTGTCGGAAGCGCACGCGGAAAAGATCACCAAGGTTCAGGACATGGCGCTGCGCGCCCGCGCGCCGATCATCGGGCTGTTCGATGCCGGCGGCGCGCGCATTCAGGAAGGCGTCGCGGCGCTCGGCGGCTATGGCGAGGTGTTCATGCGCAACGTCACGGCCTCCGGCGTGATTCCGCAGATTTCGGTCATCATGGGGCCGTGCGCGGGCGGCGACGTCTACTCCCCGGCTATGACGGACTTCATCTTCATGGTGCGCGACACGTCCTATATGTTCGTCACCGGGCCAGATGTCGTGAAGACCGTCACCAACGAGGAGGTGACGGCCGAAGAACTCGGCGGCGCGACGATCCACACGACCAAATCCTCCATTGCCGACCGCGCCTATGAGAACGATGTCGAGGCGCTTTTGCAGATGCGCCGGCTGATGGATTTCCTGCCTTCCAACAACGAATCGGGCGTGCCGAAATTGCCGACCCGCGACCCGGCCGAACGAGTGGAACACGCGCTGGACACGCTGGTCCCGGACGATCCGCACAAGCCATACGACATCAAGGAACTGATCCTGAAGGTCGCCGACGAAGGCGACTTCTTCGAGATACAGGAGAGCTTCGCACGCAACATCGTCACCGGCTTCGGCCGCATCGAGGGGTATACTGTCGGCTTCGTCGCCAACCAGCCGCTGGTGCTCGCCGGCGTGCTCGACAGCGACGCCAGCCGCAAGGCCGCGCGCTTCGTACGCTTCTGCGACTGTTTCGGCATCCCGATCATCACTTTCGTCGACGTGCCCGGCTTCCTGCCCGGCACCGCGCAGGAATATGGCGGGCTCATCAAGCACGGGGCGAAGCTGCTGTTCGCGTTCTCGCAGGCGACGGTGCCGAAGGTCACGGTGATCACGCGCAAGGCCTATGGCGGCGCCTATGACGTGATGTCATCGAAGCATATCGGCGGCGACGTCAATTACGCTTGGCCGAGCGCGGAAATCGCGGTGATGGGGCCGAAAGGCGCGGCGGAAATCCTATACCGCAGCGAACTGGGCAATCCGGACAAGATCGCCGCGCGCATCAAGGAGTACGAGGAGCGCTTCGCCAACCCGTTCGTGGCGGCCGAGCGCGGCTTCATCGACGAGGTGATCCTGCCCCACAATACGCGGGTGCGCATCGCCCGGGCGCTCAACATGCTGCGCAACAAGCATGTCGAGCGGCCGCTGAAGAAGCACGACAACCTGCCGCTGTGAGGCTCAGCCGATCAGGCGAACTTCGAGGCCGGATACCCGCTGTGCGGGCTGCGCGAGCCGCTTGTCGGCGGTCACAAGTAGAGCCTCCACGCGCCGCGCCAGCGCTATGTAGCAGCGGTCATAGACCGGGTGATCGAGCGTGACGGCAAGATCACCGGCGTCGGAGACCAGTTCTCGCACGGGAACAAGATCAGTGAACAAGCTTGGAAGATGTCCGATCGCAGTCGCCATTTCTTGCGATGTCATATAGTCCGCGCGCACCGCTTTCCAGAAAGCGTTCGCCACTTCAACGAGGATGATCTCTGGCGCGATGAATGACTCCCCGCTTTCGAGGATAGCCTTGGCGCCTGGCCAGGCAAGCGACGGGACGAACCACCGAGCGGCGACGCTCGCATCGATAACCAGCATCAGCGGCTGTCGCGGTCTTCGCGGATCAGGGCGGTGGCGTCCATCGGGATATCACCGCCTGCGCGCGCGCGGATGCTCTCGCGAATTTCGCCGGCCCGTACAACGGCGTCTTCGCGGCCCGGTCGGGCAGCGGCAGTAAGAATTTCGTGCACGACGTCTTCCAGAGAGCGGTTCGTCTCGCGCGCCCGCTGGTTGAGCCGCGCAATCACGCTGTCGTCCAGATCGCGAATGGTGAGTTCAGCCATGATCACCTCCTGATCAACAATAGTGTGTCGAGGGGCGGATTGACAATTCGCTGTTGCCCGGCGCGGCGTTTGGGTGTTTGTCATCGGCAAGACCGATAGCAGAAACGAGGGAGCATCATGAGCGAGCCGGTGAAGCCGAATGCACGGGTCGATGCGCGCGGCGTGATCTTCGCCAATGACGCGCCGATCGGCCTGATCGCCGGCCCATGCGCGCTGGAAAGCAGAGGCCACGCGCTGGAGATGGCTGGCGCGCTCAAGGAGATCGCCGGGCGGCTCGGTATCGGGCTGGGGTTCAAGACCTCCTTCGACAAGGCGAACCGCACCAGCCTGTCGAGCGCGCGCGGGATCGGGCTGGATGAGGCACTGCCGATCTTCGCAGAAATCCGCGAGAGCCTCGGCCTGCCGGTGCTGACCGATGTGCACGCGCCGGAGCAATGCGCGCGGGCGGCGGAAGCCGTCGATATCCTGCAAATCCCGGCGTTCCTGTGCCGGCAGACTGACCTTCTCATTGCGGCGGCCCAAACGGGGCGCGTGGTCAACATCAAGAAGGGGCAGTTCCTGGCGCCGTGGGACATGCAGCATGTCGCGGCGAAGGTGCTTGGCGCGGGCAATCCCAACGTCATGCTGACCGAGCGCGGCGTGAGCTTCGGCTACAACACGCTCATCAGCGACATGCGCGCGCTGCCGATCATGGCGCAGACCGGCTGCCCGGTGATCTTCGACGCGACCCATTCGGTGCAGCAGCCGGGCGGGCAGGGCGGTACGAGCGGCGGCCAGCGCGAATTCGTCGCGGTGCTGGCGCGCGCGGCCGTCGCGGTCGGCGTGGCGGGGGTGTTCATCGAGACGCATGACGACCCGGACAATGCGCCGTCGGACGGGCCGAACATGGTGCCGCTCGACCAGTTCGAGGGGCTGATTGCGGAGTTGCTGGAAATCGACCACGTCGTGAAGGCGCGGCGGCCCTCAGTTCCGCTGGGCACGCATTGACAGCCGGGAGTGTGTCTTCCCGGGTGCGGCGCAGCACGCAGTGATGCGCTGCTGACCCGGGATCGACGATGCGATCAGCCTGGAAACGATCCCGTGTCTGCGAAGCGGCACGATGCGCCGCATCGCGCACGGGATGACGGCGGAACCTGTGGCAGCTAACCGCGGCCGCGATAGGGCGCCACGCCCTGATCCGGCACCCAGACGCCTTCGGGCGGATTGCCCGTCTGCCAGAACACGTCGATGGGAATGCCGCCGCGCGGATACCAGTAGCCGCCGATGCGCAGCCATTTCGGCGCGAGAAAGCCGACCAGCCGCTTGGCGATCGCCACCGTGCAGTCCTCGTGGAACGCGCCGTGATTGCGGAACGCGGTCAAATAAAGCTTGAGCGACTTGGACTCCACGATCCATTCGCCCGGCACGTAGTCGATGACCAGATGCGCGAAGTCCGGCTGTCCCGTCACCGGACAGATCGCGGTGAACTCCGGGGCGGTAAAGCGGGCGAGGTAATCGACATCCGGATGCGGGTTCGCGACGCGCTCCAGCCGCGCCGCGTCGGGCGAGGCGGGGATTGCCGATGGCGTGCCGAGATGGCTCAGCCCCTCCGGGCGGTCGTCGGAACTCACGACGCTCTCCGCTCGCCGGTGTAGATGCAGCCTTCCTGGCAGGTCGGGCGCGACAGCGCCACCTCCGCCAGCCCCGGCACACGCGGCTCCAATTGCTCCCAGATCCAGCGGGAGATCATCTCGAGCGTCGGCGCGGCGAGGCCGGGCACCTCGTTGAGCGTCTGGTGATCGAGCGTCTCGCGTACATCGGCGATGGCCGCGCCGAGGTCGTCGAAATGACAGACCAGCCCGGTCTCGGGGTCCGGCTCGCCGTCGATGCTCACGCGCACATGGAACGAATGCCCGTGCAGTCGCGCGTTGCGGTGGCCCGGCGGCGCGGAGGGCAGCCAATGGGCCGCCTCGAATGTGAAGTCCTTGTAGATGCGTGTCATGGATCGCTGTGTGTTCGCGCAATTGCGCTGTTGCTCATGTTTCGCCCTGTTTAGCCGATTGCCGCTGGTTCAGGCCAGCCCGATGAACTTGTGCGTCTGCAACGACAGGCGCCAGCGCGGATGTTCCATGCAATAGCGCGCCGCGGCAGCCGTGTTCGCATCGCGCTCCGGCCCGTCCATCGGCTGGAGGAAGAAGTGGTCGAAGTCCAGAGCCTCGAAAGCCTCGGGCGGCGCGTCCCGCTGCGGATAGACCAGTTTCAGTTCCTGGCCGCTGCGCTGGACGAGCGGCGCGCCCGCCTTCGGACTGACGCAGATCCAGTCGATGCCCTCCGGCGCGGTGAGGGTGCCGTTCGTCTCGATGGCGATCTCGAAGCCGGCGGCGTGCAGGGCGTCGATGAGCGCGGCGTCAAGCTGCAACAGCGGCTCGCCCCCCGTACAGACCACGAGCGGCCTGCCACCGCCCGGCCAGCGCGTGGCCACCGCTTCAGCCAACGCGCGAGCATGGGCGAACTTGCCGCCGCCCGGCCCGTCGGTGCCAACGAAATCGGTGTCGCAAAACTGGCACACCGCCTTATCGCGGTCTTCCTCGCGCCCGCTCCACAGGTTGCACCCGGCAAAGCGCAGGAACACCGCCGCGCGGCCGGTCTGCGCGCCTTCGCCCTGGAGCGTGAAATAGATTTCCTTGACCGAATACATCGCTAGCCAGTGACGGCCGCCGCGCCCGCGCGCCATTCGCGCCAGCCCCGCGCGCGCAATTCACAGGCCGGGCACTGGCCGCAGCCATAGCCCCAGTCGTGGCGGGTTTCGCGCGTGCCGAGATAGCAGGTATGGGTGTGCTCGGCGATCAGGTCAACCAGCGCCTCGCCGCCCAGTTCGTTCGCCAGCGCCCATGTTCCCGCCTTGGTTGTCCACATCAGCGGCGTGTGGAGGGTGAAGGCGCGGTCCATGCCGAGCGCGAGCGTGTGCGCAAGGCTCTGGAGCGTCTCGTCGCGGCAGTCGGGATAGCCGGAATAGTCGGTTTCGCACATGCCGCCGACCAGATCGGCGATGCCGCGCCGGTAAGCCAGCGCCGCCGCATAGGTGAAGAACAGGATGTTGCGCCCCGGCACGAAGGTGCTGGGCAGCCCGGCTTCCGTCATGGTGATCTCGGCATCGCGGGTGAGCGCGGTATCGCTGATGCGCGCGAGAGCGGGAAGTTCGAGCATGTGGTCCTCGCCGAGCCGCGCGCCCCAGCCGGGGAACTGCCGGGCGATCTCGGCGCGCACGGCCTGCCGCGCTTCAAGCTCCGCCCCGTGGCGCTGGCCGTAGTCAAAGCCGACCGTTTCGACCTGCGCGAACCGTTCAAGCGCCCAGGCGAGGCATACGGTCGAATCCTGCCCGCCGGAAAACAGCACCAGCGCGCTGCGCCCGTTTTCGGATAGGCTGTTCATGATGCAACGCCGCGCATGGCGGCGGCCTCTTTCGTTTGCAGCCCGAATTGGCTAATAACGCTTCGTTACGGGATTATATGGATCGGGCGCGGGCAGGTGCAAACGCCGCCGGAGAAGCGCCGGAGAAAGGGCTGACCTCATGACTGCCATCCTCGACATTGTCGGCCGGGAAATCCTCGACAGCCGGGGCAACCCGACCGTGGAAGTGGACGTGATCCTCGAAGACGGCGCGCTGGGTCGCGCCGCGGTTCCGTCGGGCGCCTCGACCGGCGTGCACGAGGCCCACGAGCGGCGCGACGGCGAGGGGCGCTATGGCGGCAAGGGCGTGCGCGGGGCTGTCACGGCCGTGAACGAGGAGATTCTCGACCGGCTCCAGGGCATGGACGCGGAAGACCAGCGCCGCATCGACACCATCCTGTTCGAGCTGGACGGCACGCCCAACAAGGGCCGGCTCGGGGCAAACGCGATCCTGGGCGTGTCGCTGGCCGTGGCCAAGGCCGCCGCGGAGAGCGCGGGCCTGCCGGTTTATCGCTATATCGGCGGGCTGCCCGCGCGGGTGCTTCCCGTCCCGATGATGAACATCGTCAATGGCGGCGCGCATGCCGACAACCCCATCGACATCCAGGAATTCATGGTGATGCCGGTCGCCGCGCCGAGCATGCGCGAGGCGGTGCGCTGGGGCGCGGAAACCTTTCATGCGCTCAAGAAGCTGCTGCGTGACGCCGGGCACAGCACGAATGTGGGCGACGAGGGCGGCTTCGCGCCGGCGCTGAAATCCGCCGACGAGGCGCTCGGCTTCATCATGCGCGCGATTGAAGCGGCGGGTTACCGGCCGGGCGAGCAGATCGCCCTGGCGCTTGATGCCGCGGCGAGCGAGTTCTACAAGGATGGCCGCTACGAGCTGGCAGGCGAGGGCAGGTCCCTCGACGCCGCCGGGCTGGCGGCCTACTATCAGGATCTGACCGCGCGCTATCCCATCGTCTCGATAGAGGACGGCATGGCCGAGGACGACTGGGACGGCTGGGCGCAGCTGACCGCCGCGATCGGCAAGACCTGCCAGCTTGTCGGCGACGACCTGTTTGTCACCAACCCGACCCGGCTGAATCAGGGCATCGAGAAGGGCATCGGCAACGCCATCCTCATCAAGGTCAACCAGATCGGCACTTTGAGCGAGACGCTCGACGCTATCGACATGGCGCAGCGCGCGGGCTACGGCGTCGTGGTGTCGCACCGCTCGGGCGAAACCGAGGACGCCACCATCGCGGAACTGTCCGTTGCCACCAATGCCGGGCAGATCAAGACCGGCTCGCTGTCGCGCTCGGACCGCACAGCGAAATACAACCAGCTCATGCGCATCGAGGACGAGCTGGGCGATCTCGCCGTCTATGCCGGGCACGCCGCGCTGCCGGGCGGAAGAGCGTGATCGGATCACTCAGAACCGCGTCATGCCCGTGCTTGCCTGTCCCCGGACCCCGATCCGGGGAACACGGGCATCCCTTACCGCAAACGCTCGAATTTGTTGCCTGGATTGCCGGGTCAAGCCCGGCAACGACGAAAGTTGAGCCGAATTCAGTCGGGCGAAACGCGTATTGGTTTACGCTTGGTTAGCGCGCATGGTGTATTCCGTCGGTGTCGATGCATGACAGCCGGAATACGACGATGCTGCGCGATATTTTGAGCAGTGCCGCGGAATGGCTCGGCCGCGGGCGAAGCTTCGCGGTTTGCCTGCTGCTTTGCGCGCTCATCGCCTCTTTTGCGCATCAGGCCATCAAGGGCGATCACGGGCTGGAGCGGCGCGCGCAGATCAAGCAGCGCATCGCCGACATGAAAGCCGAGCACGGCCGGCTGGCGGCGAAACGTGCCCGGCTGGAGCGCGATGTCGACTTGATGCGCGTGGCCGAAAAACGGCCAACGGATCTGGCGGAAACTCAGGTGCGCGACGTGCTCAATCTCGCCCGGCCCGGCGAGACCATCGTCCTCGACGCTCCCTACCACGCCGAGTGACCAGCGTCGCGCGCAGCGGGCCGTTTTCACCGGCGCGGCGACTGGTTTTCATGCGTCGTGGGTAACGCCTTTGTCAGCCGAGCAATGCCCATAAAACCGTGTGGAATCGGTTGTGATCGCGGCAAAGTTGGCGCTACACTCCGGTGATTGCCGAACATTCAGCGCCAGGAGGATTTCATGGCGAGCGAGACGTCGAGCGCGGCGACGGCCGAGGCCCCGGAGGCTGCCCAGCAGACCAACGGCCACGATGTCACCGCGTTCACCCGCGAGCAGGAACTCAAGGCCCTGCGCGAAATGCTGCTCGTGCGCCGCTTCGAGGAGAAGGCGGGCCAGCTCTACGGCATGGGCTATATCGGCGGATTCTGCCATCTCTATATCGGCCAGGAAGCCGTCGTCGCCGGCATGCAGATGGTCGCCCAGGACGGCGATCAGGTCATCACCGCCTATCGTGACCACGGCCACATGCTCGCCACCGGCATGGACCCCAAGGGCGTCATGGCCGAGCTGACCGGGCGCGAAGCCGGCTACTCCAAGGGCAAGGGCGGCTCCATGCACATGTTCTCCGTGGACAAGAAGTTCTATGGCGGGCACGGCATCGTCGGTGCCTGCGTGCCGCTCGGCACCGGCTTAGCCTTCGCGAACAGCTACCGCGAGAACGACAATATCTGCTTCACCTATTTCGGCGACGGCGCGGCCAATCAGGGACAGGTGTACGAATCCTTCAACATGGCCAAGCTGTGGAAGTTGCCGGTTCTCTACATCATTGAGAACAACAAGTACGCGATGGGCACGAGCGTGGAGCGCTCCTCCTCGACCACCGACCTGTCGCAGCGCGGGCGCAGCTTCGACATTCCCGGCGAGCAGGTTGACGGCATGGATGTGCGCGCGGTGCACGCGGCCGGCAAGCGCGCCGCGGATTACGTGCGCGGCGGCAACGGCCCGATGATCCTCGAGATGATCACCTACCGCTACCGCGGCCATTCGATGTCGGACCCGGCGAAATACCGCTCGCGCGACGAGGTCCAGAAGATCCGTACCGAGCATGACCCTATCGAGCAGGTGCGCCAGCGTCTCATGGACAGCGGCGATGCGAGCGAGGACGAGTTGAAGGAGATCGACAAGGAAATCCGCGGCATCGTGAACGAGGCGGCGGAGTTCGCCCAGCAGGCCCCCGAACCTGATCCTTCCGAGTTGTGGACGGATGTCACGCTGCCGTCGCATGCCTGAGACGGGCGCACCGGGTTGTATGAACAAGCAAGATGATGTGTCTGCGCTCAGCGACATTTGGACAGGGAAACGCCGATGCCGACTGAAATTCTGATGCCCGCGCTCTCGCCGACGATGGAAGAGGGAAAGCTGGCGAAATGGCTGGTGAGCGAGGGGGATGACGTGGCCTCCGGCGATGTGATCGCCGAGATCGAGACCGACAAGGCGACCATGGAGGTCGAGGCGGTGGATGAGGGCCGGCTGGGCAAGATTCTCGTGCCTGAAGGCACCGAAGGCGTGAAGGTCAACACCCCCATTGCCGTCATTCTCAGCAATGGCGAGGACGCCTCCGACATTCAGGCGAAATCCAAGCCGCAGCCCCCCGAGCCGGAAGCGCCCGCCGCCAAGGCCGACAGCGCCGAGCAGGAAGCACCGTCAGCGCCGGCGCGGGAAACCGCCGCTGCGCCCCCCGAAGACCCGGAAATTCCCGAAGGCACCGAGATGGTCACGACCACGGTGCGCGAGGCGCTGCGCGACGCCATCGCCGAGGAGTTGCGCCGAGACCCGGACGTGTTCCTGATGGGCGAGGAGGTCGCCGAATACGAGGGCGCCTACAAGATCACGCAGGGCCTCTTGGCCGAGTTCGGCGCCAAGCGGGTCGTCGATACCCCAATCACTGAGCACGGTTTCGCCGGGGTGGGCGTGGGCGCCGCGTTCGCGGGGCTCAAGCCGATCGTCGAGTTCATGACCTGGAACTTCGCCATGCAGGCCATCGACCAGATCGTCAACTCGGCCGGAAAGACGCTTTACATGTCGGGTGGGCAGATGCGCTGCCCCATCGTGTTCCGCGGGCCGAATGGTGCCGCCTCGCGGGTCGGCGCGCAGCACAGCCAATGCTATTCGGCTTGGTACGCCCATGTGCCCGGACTGAAGGTGATCGCGCCGTATTCGGCCGCCGACGCCAAGGGCCTTCTGAAAGCCGCGGTCCGCGATCCGAACCCGGTCGTCTTCCTCGAAAACGAAATGATCTACGGCCACAGCTTCGAGGTGCCGAAGCTGGACGACTGGGTGGTACCCATCGGCAAGGCGAAGGTGGTGCGTCCCGGCGATGCCGTGACGATCGTTTCGTTCTCCCGCGGCATGGTGTATTCGCTCGAGGCGGCCGAGCAACTCGCCGGCGAGGGATACGAGGCCGAGGTGATCGACCTGCGCACGCTGCGCCCGCTGGACATGGCGACGGTCATCGAATCCGTGAAGAAGACCAACCGGCTGGTCGTGGTGCAGGAAGCCTGGCCGGTGGCGTCCATCGCTTCCGAAGTGTGTGCGCGTATCGCGCTGGAGGCGTTCGACCATCTCGACGCGCCGCCGACGCCGGTGACCGGCGCGGATGTGCCGATGCCTTATGCGGCGAATCTCGAAAAGCTGGCGCTGCCCAGTGCCGAGCAGGTTACGGCCGCGGCGAAAGCCGTGATGTACGTGGATTGAGGGAGCAGGCGCTACCGCCTGCTATTTGACGGGGCTGCTAAGAACGAGCGCGGGCACCGCGCCGGAGACCGGGCATGGAGATGACATTCGGCGAACTGACGCAGGGACGGATCGACGCGGTCAGCTTCATTCTCAGCCTGTTCTCGGTGTTTTTCACTGTCGTCTCGGCCTATATCGCCGCGCTTTATTTCTTTCTCGGCACCGCCGGGCTGGGGCTACGCCTGCTGGCGTTCTTCGTCCTGACGGTCAGTTTCCTGTTCCTCGGCGGGTTGGCCTTGACGGTCAGCGATCTGGTCGAGGTGCTGATCACCGCCTGGGAGGGAGCCGATATTCCCCTGAGAGAGCAGCACACGGTCCGGGCGTGGCTGGCGCGCCTCGGGGGAAGCTTCGAGTTCTACTATGTCGGCGCGCTGCTGGGCTGGGCCGTCGCCTCGATCGTCTATCTCGCGCTGGCCTACATGACTTTTGGCTACCGCTGGAAACAGTCCGCCGCCGCCTGATTCAAACGTCACTCAACCGGATACCGCCATGCCCATACCGATATTGATGCCCGCGCTTTCCCCGACGATGGAAGAAGGCAAGCTCGCCAAGTGGCTGGTGCAAGAGGGCGATTCGATCGCGCCCGGTGATGTCATCGCCGAGATCGAGACCGACAAGGCCACGATGGAGGTCGAGGCGGTCGAGGAAGGCACGCTCGGCAGGATCCTGATCGGCGAGGGGACCGAAGGCGTGGCGGTCAACAAGCCCATCGCCGTGCTGCTGGGCGAGGGCGAGGACTCCTCAGCGTTGGAGAATTTCGACGCCGGCGGTGCTGCGAAGCCTGAAGCGAAGGCGGAAGAAGCCGAGCCAAAAAAAAGTGCCGAGGACGGCGAGAGCGCCCGGGAAGAGGCAGAGCCGGCGCCGGCGCGCGGCAATGGCGCTGCGGCCCAGCAAGCCGGGCAACCGTCGCCTCAGCCGGCCCCCTCCGGGAACGGCCGGGCCGGGCGCGTGTTCGCCTCGCCGCTGGCGCGGCGCATGGCCTCAGAATCGGGTATCAACCTGTCGCAGCTTCAGGGCTCCGGCCCGCACGGGCGCATCGTCAAGCGCGACATCGAGCGCGCCGCGAAGGAAGGCGTCGCCGCGCAGGCCCCGGCCGCCGCCGAAGCGCCCGCAACCGGCGGCGCGCTGACCACGGTCCCGCGCGCGATGACCGACGGCCAGATCATGTCAATGTTCGAGCCGGACAGCTACGAGCTTGTGCCGCATGACAACATGCGCAAGACCATCGCCGAACGGCTCACGATCGCCAAAACCACGATCCCGCATTTCTATCTGTCGGTCGACTGCGAACTGGACGCGCTGATGACCGCGCGCCAGCGGCTCAACGCCCGCGCACCGAAGGAAGGCGAGGGCGCCTTCAAGCTGTCGGTGAACGACCTCATCATCAAGGCGATGGGGCTGGCGCTGCGCGACGTGCCGACCGCCAACGCGGTCTGGACGGATCGGGGCATCCTGATCTCGAAGCATACCGACGTCGCGGTGGCGGTCGCGGTGGAAGGCGGGCTGTTCACTCCGGTTCTGCGCGACGTGGCGGACAAGAGCCTTGTTCAGCTCTCAACGGAGATGCGCGATCTGGCCGAGCGCGCCCGCAAGAAGCGGCTCGCCCCGCATGAATACCAGGGCGGGACGACCTCGATCTCCAATCTCGGCATGTACGGCATCCGCCGTTTCGATGCGGTCATCAACCCGCCGCACGCCACGATCCTGTCCATCGGCCAGGCCGAGCGCCGCCCGGTCGTGAAGGGCAACGAAATCCAGATCGCCACCGTGATGGCCTGCACGCTGTCCTGCGACCACCGCGTTGTGGATGGCGCGCTCGGGTCACAACTTATAGGTGCATTCAAGGGCTATATAGAGGAGCCGGTAACGATGCTGGCGTGATTCGCACCACCAAGCGGGGGGAACATGATCGCGCGAACGTCACTCACTGCGCTCACCCTGGGATTTGCAGCCGCATTGCTCGCCGCCTGCGCCGCACGCGGCGCGCCGGAAGCCCGGATCGCCGGGACTTCGGCCTCCTGCGCCGGGCTGGACCGGGAGATGCGCCAACTGGTCGCGCAGGGCAGGAAGGAAAGCGCGCGCTACAAGACATTGCTGGACCGCTATCTTTCGCGCGGCTGCGTCAGGCGGTAACTTGCGGGTCGGCCGAATGCCGGTCGGCGCTGGAGCATGATCCAGGCCGATCAGATCGGCGCGCGCGGTTGAGGCAGGTTCGACAGCGGCATGTCGTCCCGTGCGCGATGCGGCGCGTCGCGCCGCTTCGCAGACACGGGACCCAACCCGGCGCCGGGAAGCAGGCATGATCCCGGGTCAGCAGCGCACCACTTCGTGCTGCGCAGCGCCCGGGATGACAAAACCCTCCTCCCCTCCAGGGGAAGAGGGACGTGCTGGCTCAACCTGAAGACAATGCGCGTTAGGCAGGAAGGTATACATGGCCGACACATCATTTGATCTCGTCGTCATCGGCGCCGGACCGGGCGGCTACGTCGCCGCGATCCGCGCCACCCAGCTCGGCATGAAGACCGCGGTCATCGAACGCGAGCATCTGGGCGGCATCTGCCTCAACTGGGGCTGCATCCCGACCAAGGCGCTCTTGCGCACGGCCGAAGTTTATCACCTCATGCAGCACGCCGATCAGTTCGGGCTGTCGGCCAAGGATGTCGGCTATGACGCGGAGAAGGTGGTGAAGCGCTCGCGCAAGGTGGCCGACAAGCTGGCCGGCGGCGTAGGGTATCTGCTTAAGAAGAACAAGGTTACGGTCATCGACGGCGAGGCGAAGCTGGCCGGCAAAGGAAAGATCGCCGTCACCGCGAAGAACGGCGGGCCGGGCGAGGTCACGGCCAAGAACATTATCATCGCTACCGGCGCGCGGGCACGCACACTCCCTGGCCTGGAGCCCGACGGCAAGCTGATCTGGACCTACAAGGAAGCCATGGTCCCGGACCGGATTCCGAAATCGGTGCTGGTCATCGGCTCAGGCGCCATCGGCATCGAGTTCGCCAGCTTCTACCACACGATGGGTGCCGACACGACGGTCGTCGAGATCATGGACCGGATCGTCCCGGCTGAGGACGAGGAGATTTCCGCGCTGGCGCGCAAGACCTTCGAGAAGCAGGGCATGACAATCCACACCGGCGCGAAGGTGGAAAAGCTCGATCCCGGCAAGAGCAAGGTCAAGGCGACGATCCAGACCGCCGACGGCAAGAGCGAGGAGCAGAGTTTCGAGCGCGTGGTGCTGGCCATCGGCATCACAGGAAATGTCGAGGGAATCGGGCTGGAAGAGGCCGGCGTCAAGGTCGAGAAAGGCCATATCGTCATAGACGAATGGGGTCACACGGGCGTGGACAACATCTACGCCATCGGCGATGTCGCCGGCCCGCCCTGGCTCGCGCACAAGGCCAGCCACGAGGGCGTCATCTGCGTGGAGAAAATCGCGGGCGTGAACGACGTCCACCCGCTGGAGACCGACAACATCCCGGCCTGCACCTACTGCCATCCCCAGATCGCCTCGGTCGGCCACACGGAAGCCGAGGCGAGGGAAGCGGGCCGCGAGGTCAGGGTCGGCCGCTTCCCGTTCCAGGGCAACGGCAAGGCGCTGGCGCTCGGGGAGACCGAAGGACTGGTCAAGACGGTGTTCGACGCGACCACCGGCGAGCTTCTTGGCGCGCACATGATCGGTGCGGAAGTCACCGAACTGATCCAGGGCTATGGCATCGCGAAGACGCTGGAGACGACCGAAGCCGAGCTTATACACAGCATCTTCCCGCATCCCACGCTATCGGAAATGATGCACGAGTCGGTCCTCGACGCCTACGACCGGGTCATTCACATTTGATTGGTGGCCGCGGCCGGACTACAAACCCCGTTGCACGCGAGCGCTGAGGCCGGGGCCTTTGCGTTGGTCGGATTTTGCCGGGGGTGGAGGACTGTTCATGCTGCGCGCGATCACGGTCTTGCTGCTGGCCATGGCGGCACTGTCGCCTTTCACGGCGCAGGCTGGCGGGATCTGGCGCGCCGGCGCAACGGTCTCCGTGACCGCCGATAATGCCCCGGATGTCTGGGCGGCGGGAGCGTCCGTCGCCGTGCAGGGGCAGGTCGAGCGGGATATCTGGGCCGCCGGGGCCATCGTCGATATCGATGCCCGAACAGGGACCGATGTCTGGGCGGCCGGCAGCCGCGTCAACATCGCCGGGCGCATCGGCGAGGCGTTGAACGCGGCTGGCGCCGAGGTAAACATCGCCGCAAGTGTCGACGGCAATGCGCGCGCGGCCGGCGCGCAGGTCGAGATCGGCCCCGACGCCGTGCTGAACGGCGATTTTCGCGCCGCCGGGGCGGTCGTGGCGTTTGGCGGCCGCGGCGGCGGCGATGTCAGCCTCTCTGGCGCGGAAGTCACCTTCAACGGCCAGACCACCGGCAATGTCGTTATCCGTGCGCAGAAGGTGCGCATCGGCGAAGAGGCGGAAATCGGTGGCGACCTGGAAATGTATTCCGAAGAGCGCCCGGATATCGCGCAGCAGGCGCAGATCGGCGGACGGCTCGTCAGCCTCGGGCTGGAGGATGCGGACTGGCCGGCCGGCGTCGGGTTTCCCGGCATCGTCGTGGCACTGGCGGCGCCGATGATCTTCGCCCTCAGCGCATTCATCCTCGGGATGCTGGCTGTCTGGCTGACCCGCGGCGCGGTCGAGCAGACCATCGACACCTTCATGGCGCGACCGGGCGGCAGCCTGTTGCGCGGCCTCCTCACCATGTTGGCAATCGTCCTGAGTGCCGCGCTGCTCGTCGCCGTGGTGATCGGCCTGCCGCTCGGCATAGCGCTGTTGTTCACCGCGCCGGTGCTCATCATTGCCGGGCTGGCGAGTGCGGGCCTCAGCCTTGGTGAATGGATCGCCAACCGCGCGGGCGAGCCGCGCAGCGCGGGCGGGCGTATCGGGCTTCTGGCGCTTGGCATTGCGGTCCTGACATTCGTGGGGCTGGTTCCCTTCCTGGGTGCCATTCTGGTCATGTTGGCGATCCTGATGGGCCTGGGGGCCGCGATCATAACCGGGCTGGCCCGGCTGGCGCCGGAGGACGGCCACACCGGCTACTGAGCGGCGCGCCGCAGGGCGCGTCCCTTTACCGCTTGAAGCCGAGCGCCTATTTCTGAAACAATCCCGATGAGCGCAAACGACCCGGCGCACGGGGCTTGCGGGCGAAAAGGAACACATGGTCACGATCATCGACACACGTGAACAGGCTGGTGCGGCCACCGACGGGCGCGAGGCACCGGCGCTTCGCCATCCCGAAAAGCGCAACCGGCCCGACTCGCCGGTCATGCGCAAACCGGACTGGATTCGCGTGAAAGCGCCGGTCTCGGAAGGCTATCACGAGACGCGCCGGATCATGCGCGGGCTGAAGCTCGCGACCGTGTGCGAGGAAGCCGGCTGCCCCAATATCGGCGAGTGCTGGGAGAAGAAGCATGCCACCATGATGATCATGGGCGAGGTCTGCACGCGCGCCTGCGGCTTCTGCAACGTGGCGACCGGCCGGCCCGATGCACTCGACCCGGACGAGCCGGCCCATGTCGCCGAGGCGGTGGCGGCGCTGGGGCTGAACCATGTCGTCATCACCTCGGTGGACCGGGACGATCTCGACGATGGCGGGGCAGGGCATTTCGCCGCGGTCATCCGCGCGATCCGCGAGTCCTCGCCCGGAACGACCATCGAGGTGCTCACCCCGGACTTCCTGCGCAAGGACGGCGCGCTGGAACAGGTGATCGAAGCCCAGCCGGACGTGTTCAACCACAACCTGGAGACAGTGCCGTCGCTCTATCTCACGGTGCGGCCCGGCTCGCGGTATTTCCACTCTCTGCGGCTCTTGCAGCGCGCCAAGGAACTCGACCCGCAGATGTTCACGAAATCCGGCCTGATGGTCGGGTTGGGCGAGGAGCGCAACGAGCTTTTGCAGGTGATGGACGATCTGCGCTGCGCGGATGTCGATTTCCTCACCATCGGCCAGTATCTTCAGCCCACGCGCAAGCATACGCCGGTCGCGCGCTTCGTTCCGCCGGAGGAGTTCGCCGCGCTCGAGCGCACGGCCTATGCCAAGAATTTCCTGATGGTCTCGGCCAGCCCGCTGACGCGCTCGTCCTATCACGCGGGCGACGATTTCGTGAAGCTGCGCGAAAACCGGCGCAAGGCGCTTGCCCGGGCCGGGGCGCAGCCAGCATGAAGAATTTCCAGACCACCCGCCGCGTCGCCCACACCGCCGACGACATGTTCCGGCTTGTCGCCGATGTCGAGCGCTATCCGGAGTTCGTGCCGCTGTGCGAGCGGCTGGTGCTGCGCGACCGCCGGCCGACGGATCATGGCGAAGTGCTGGTCGCCGACATGACGGTGGCTTATCGCTTCTTGCGCGAGTCCTTCGTCACGCGCGTGCAGTTGGAGCCGGTGCCGCGACGCATCCTGGTGGAATATGTCGACGGGCCGTTCAAGTACCTGGAAAACCGCTGGAGCTTCACACCGGCCACCAAGGGAAGCTGCGATATCAGCTTCGACCTGACTTACGAATTTCGCTCCCGCGCGCTCCAGATGCTGATGGGCCAGATGTTCGACCGCGCGTTCAGCAAGTTCGTCACCGCCTTCGAGCGGCGCGCCGATGAAGTGTATGGCCGCGCCGGACATGCCCGTACCGCGAGCGCCTAAGGCCGGATTCCTTGAACTGCGCGATGCGGCATGACAATGACGCTTCGCAGACACGGGATTGCCATCGGGTTTCGTCCAGACAGGCTGCATCTCGGCTCTGAAGGGGCAAACAGCAGTCGATCCCGCATCTGCATCGCATCATCTTTGATGCTGCAATGCGCGCGGGATGACGGTTTAACAAATGCAGGTGAGGGACAATCAGTCGGCGCCGGCGCGTTTGCTCAGCGTCTCCAGCGCGGCACGGACGGTCTGATCGCGGACAACGCTGCGTCCGATCTCACCGAACTCGTACCGCTCGACTTCGATGGACGTGTCGCCAGCATCCAGCCGCCGGCCCGCGCCGATGAACACCAGCCCGACGGGCTTTTCCGCCGATCCGCCGCCCGGCCCGGCGACCCCGGTGATGCTGATCGCCAGATCGACGGGCGCGCGGTTCAGCACACCTTCGGCCATAGCCGCCGCGACCTCGCGCGAGACCGCGCCATGCGCCTCGATCAGGCCGGGATCGACCCCGAGCATCTCGGCCTTGGCTTCGTTGGAATAGGTCACGAACCCGCGCTCGAACACCGCGGAGGAACGCGGCACGGCGGTCAGGCAGGCCGCCACCAGGCCGCCCGTGCATGACTCGGCGGTGCCGATCGTCAGCCCGCGTTCGCGGCACGCTTCGATCAGCTTGCGGGCCTGTTCCACCCGTTCACCGCTCAGCATCAATCCTCTCCGTTTTCCGGCACGGCAACGCTGGCGCTGGCCATCGCCGCGATCCCCTCGCCGCGCCCCGTGAAGCCGAGCTTCTCGCTCGTGGTGGCCTTCACGCTGACGCGTCCAATACTCACCCCGAGGATTTCGGCGATCGCCGCGCGCATGGCCTCGCGGTGCGGGCCGATCTTCGGTTCCTCGCAGATCAGCGTCACATCGGCGTTGACGATGCGCCCGCCGCGGCGCGCGACTTCCTCGCCGGCCCGCGCCAGGAACACGCGCGAGGCCGTGCCGCGCCATCGCGGGTCCGAGGGCGGGAACAGCGTGCCGATATCGCCCGCCCCCACCGCGCCGAGCAGCGCGTCCGTCAGCGCGTGCAGGCCGACATCGGCGTCCGAATGCCCCGCGAGCGCGCGCTCATGGGCGATCGGAACGCCGCACAGCCAGACGGTATCGCCGGCGGAGAAGGCGTGAACATCGAAGCCGGTGCCGGTGCGGGTTTCGGTGGCTTGCGCGATCAGGCTTTCGGCCAAGGCCATGTCCTCTTGACTGGTGATCTTCAGGTTGCGCTCGGCACCGAACGCCAGGCCGACAGTCATGCCCGCCCATTCAGCGATGCTGGCATCATCAGTAAGGACTACGTCCGTGCGCGCGGCATCTTCATGCGCCCGCAGGATCACGTCGAAGCCAAAACCCTGCGGCGTCTGCGCGCGCCACAGGCCCGTGCGGTCGAGCGTCCCGGCGATCACGTCATTCTCGCTGCGCTTGAGCGTGTCCGCAACCGGCATCGCGGCGATTGCCGCGCCATGCGCGCAGACGCCATCAATGACGCGCGAAATAACCTCCGGCGGCGTCAGCGGGCGGGCGGCATCGTGGATCAGGACGATCTCCGGCGCGATCTCCACCAGCGCCCGCAGGCCGTTGAGCGCGGAATGCTGGCGTTCGGCGCCGCCCGCCACCGGCGCGCGCAGCTTCTCCCGCCGGGCGACATCACGCACGGCGTCATCATAAAGATCGCGATCTTCTTCGCCGATCACGGTCAGGACATGATCTACTTGCGGATGCGCGCAGAACACCTCCAGCGTGCGCGTCAACACCGTCTTGCCACCGAGCCGGGCATACTGCTTGGGCGGCGCGCCGGGCCTTGCCGCTCGGCGCCCGCGTCCGGCGGCGACGATTAACGCGGCGGTTGTCACTTTCGCACCCGACTCCAGAGAATTGCTAAATCCTGATTCAAGCTGATTGAATCGGTTCAATCTTCGTCATTGCCGGACTTGATCCGGCAATCCAGAGGACCACTCTTTGCTCTACGAATGGATCACCGGGTTCCCCGGATCGGGGTCCGGGGACAGGCAAGCCCGGTGATGACGAAAGAGCGGACCAAGTCCTCTCTCGGCGACCGAACAACCAGCGTCAGCAATCTATGAGGCGCGTGCGGGAATGCCAACGCCTTTGTGACAAAGCGATCGAGCGCGCAGACCGTTGAGAGAACATTTGTTCTCAAAGTTGCCTATTGAATAAGCGGAACTTTGATGTGCATAATTTAGCGTCATGCTCGGGAGGACGGCATTGGACGAAACGAATGAGGATGCGGCAATCGGGCTGCGGGTCGGCCCCTTGCGCCTCGCCAACAACGTGCTGCTCGCGCCCATGTCCGGCATCACGGACTGGCCGTTCCGCGTCATTGCGCAGAGCTATGGGGCCGGGCTGGTGGTCTCGGAGATGGTGCAGGCGCAGTACCTGGCGGATCGGAAAGCCGACGTCCTCTTGCGCGCCGAGGGCCGGGGCATCTCGCCCTTCGCCGTGCAGCTTGCCGGGCGCGATCCGTACTGGATGAGCGAGGCCACGCGGCTGGCGCAGGATCTCGGCGCAGACCTCATCGACATCAATTTCGGCTGCCCGGCGCGCAAGGTGACGAACGGGCTTTCCGGTTCTGCGCTGATGCGCGAGCCGGCGCTGGCCCTGTCGCTGGTGGAGGCCGTTGTGGGCGCGGCGCGGGTGCCCGTCACCCTCAAGATGCGCATGGGCTGGGACCATGACGATCTCAACGCGCCGGATCTGGCGCGCGCGGCCTGCGATGCCGGGGTGCGGATGATTACCGTGCATGGGCGCACGCGCTGCCAGTTCTACAAGGGCGAAGCCGACTGGGCGTTCATCCGCCGGGTAAAGGCCGCCGTGCCGGTGCCCGTGATCGTCAATGGCGACATTTGCGGTGTCGACGACGCGCGCGAAGCGATGGCGCTGTCCGGCGCGGACGGCGTGATGATCGGGCGCGGCGTACTCGGCAAGCCATGGCTGCTGGGCGAGGTCGCCACGGATTTCGGCGCGCGGCCCATGCCAGCGGAATCGCCCTGGGAGCGCGCCTCGCGGGTCGCGGCGCATTATGAGCGCATCCTTTCGCATTACGGCACGGAGTTGGGCGTGCGCTGCGCGCGCAAGCACGTGGCGGCCTATATCGACGCCGCGCCGCTTCCCGAAGGCGAGCGCGCGCGCCGGCGGAAGGCTTTGCTGCGCGAGACAGACCCGGCCCGCGTCGGCGCCGGCCTCGCCGCGCTGTTTGACGAAACCGCGATGGAGCTTGCGGCATGAAGGCGCAGAAAGCGGCGGCGCGTCCCAGCGACGACGCCCCCGAACAGGCCGACGGGCCGTCCGGCCGCTTTACCGATTTCGAGGCGCTGCTCAACACCATGCCGCATCCCGTGCTGGTGCTCGGCCCGGACAACAGGGTGCTCGCCGCGAATTTCCCCGCCGAAGTCTTTTTCGGCATCAGCGAAAACGTCCTGCGCCGGCGCGCGGCCGACGACCTCGTGGCGTTCTCCTGCCCGCTGCTCGCCCTGATCCGCCAGGTCCGCCAGACCTCGGCGACGGTGAACGAATACGGCGTGGACCTGACCATGCCCGACGGTGAAAAGGACCGGGTCGTCGACGTCTTCGCCGCGCCCCTGATCGACCATGACCAGCATATCATGGTGATGCTCCAGCAGCGCACCATGGCGCAGATGATCGAGCGGCAACTGACCCATCGCGGCGCGGCCCGCTCGGTGTCGGGACTGGCGGCAGTGCTCGCCCACGAGATCAAGAATCCGCTCTCGGGAATCCGCGGCGCCGCGCAACTGCTCGAATCCGGCGCTCAGCCGGAGGACCGGGCACTGGCCCAACTCATCTGCGACGAGACCGAGCGCATTCGCGGCCTCGTCGAACGCATGGAGGTGTTCGGCGACGAACGCCCGCACAAGAGCGAGCCCGTCAACATTCACGCGGTGCTCGATCACGTCATGCGCATCGCGTCCAGCGGCTTCGCCCGGCACATCAGGTTCGTACAGGCCTATGATCCGTCGCTGCCGCCGGTGCCCGGCAACCGCGACAAGCTGATCCAGGCCGTTCTCAATCTCGTGAAGAACGCCGCCGAGGCGATCGGGACGGAACGCACCGACGGGCAGATCACGCTGGCGACCGCGTTCCGCCCGGGCATTCGCCTGACCCTGCCCAATTCGAGCACGCGGGTCAGCCTGCCGCTGGAGATCAGCGTGAGCGACAACGGGCCGGGCGTGTCGGAGGATATACGTGCCTACCTGTTCGACCCGTTCGTCACCACCAAGCCGAAGGGCACCGGGCTGGGCCTGGCGATGGTCGCCAAGATCGTGAACGACCACGGCGGCGTCATCGAGTGCGATGCCGAGGCGCGGCAGACGGCGTTTCGCGTGCTCATGCCGATGCACCGCGAGCCCCGCCGCGAGCCGCAGGGCGAAGAAGATTGAAAGACACAGACATGAGTTATGGCAGCATCCTGATCGCGGACGACGACGCGGGCATCCGCACGGTCGTGAACCAGGCGCTGGCGCGCGCCGGCTACAGTCCACGCGCGACCGGAAACGCCGCGACACTGTGGAACTGGGTGAACCAGGGCGAGGGCGATGTCATCATCACCGACGTCATCATGCCCGATGAAAACGCCTTCGACATGATCCCGCGCATCAAGAAGCTGCGCCCCGACCTGCCGATCATCGTCATGAGCGCGCAGAACACCTTCATGACCGCGGTCACGGCCGCCGAGCGCGGCGCTTACGAATACCTGCCCAAGCCCTTCGACCTCAAGGAGCTTGTGGCCGTCGTCGCGCGTGCGATGAAAGAGCCGAAAAAGCCCTCGGTGATGTCGGCCCGGCCGCCGAACGAGCAACTGCCGCTGGTGGGCCGCTCACCGGCCATGCAGGATGTCTACCGTATCATGGCGCGGCTGACGCAGACCGATCTGACGGTCCTGATTACCGGCGAATCCGGCACCGGCAAGGAACTGGTGGCGCGGGCGCTGCATGATTACGGCCGGCGGCGCAACGGCCCGTTCGTGGCGATCAACATGGCGGCGATCCCGCGCGAACTGATCGAAGCCGAGTTGTTCGGCCACGAGAAAGGCGCGTTCACCGGCGCACATGCCCGCTCGGTCGGCCGCTTCGCCCAGGCTGATGGCGGTACGCTGTTTCTCGACGAGATCGGTGACATGCCGATGGAGGCGCAGACGCGGCTTCTGCGCGTGCTCCAGGACGGCGAATACATGCCCGTCGGCGGGCGCACGGCCATCCGTACCGATGTCCGCATTGTCGCGGCGACGAACAAGTCGCTGGATGCGCAGATCGCGCAGGGCCAGTTCCGCGAAGATCTCTATTACCGGCTCAACGTCGTACCGCTCCGTGTTCCGCCGCTGCGCGAACGCACCGAGGATGTGCCCGACCTCGTGCAGCATTTCCTGGCTTCAGGGGAGAAGCGCGGGCTGCCGCCCAAGGCGATTCAGCCGGAGGCGATGACGCTTCTGAAGCGGCATAACTGGCCGGGCAATGTACGCGAACTGGAAAACCTCGTGAACCGGCTTGCGGCGCTTTACGCGCAGGACGAGATCACCCCGGATGTCGTCGCCGCGGAACTGCCCGGCTCCAGCACGGCTCCCGGCGCGGGCGACGCATCGGACGAAGACAGCCTGTCGGCCTTCATGGACCGCTATCTGACGGATTATTTTGCGCGATACGGCGAGGAACTGCCGCCGCAGGGGCTATACGAGCGCATCATCAGCGAAGTCGAGCATCCGCTCATCAGCGCGGCGCTCGCGGCCACTGGCGGCAACCAGATCAAGGCGGCGGCGCTGCTCGGCCTCAACCGCAACACCTTGCGCAAGAAGATTCGCGAGCACGACATTCGGCTCATCCGCTCGCTGGCCTGATCACGTCTGCGGCCGTGCATTGCGCGAAATGATTCGCGTGACAGGTGCATTGCCAAGCCTCGGCGATTAGGGATATGAAAAGGCCCGGAGGGGGCGCGCCGGCAAAAGCGCCACAATTTTTTCCGATTTCGCTGGCAGCAATGTTCTCAAATTGCAACATTGTTGCGCCCAGTCATCGGCTCGTCGCGTTTTTCAGTTTCTCCGTGATGAAACAGCCGCGCGGTTGCGTACGGCGCTGTGGCGGTATTGGAAAGGTGGGACATGATCTGCGCATGCCATCAATCAGGGCTTGCAGTTCCGGAGAGCGGCATCATTCTGAAAACGTTTTTTTTGGCATCGCAGCGCGCAGATAGCCGCGGTGGCTGTGGGGTCTGCGGATGACGATTGCACAGCCGCAAGACAGGGCCGCATCGTCACACCCTGCCGGGGAGAGACCCGGCCAGGCGGGGAACCTGACGCGGCGGTGGGTCGGCTCCGTAATTGTCTGCCTTGCGCTGGTCTCCGGCTTTGCCACCTACGCCATCCTGACAGGGCTGACACCGATCGTTCCCACGCATGGCGTGGTTGTCTACATGCTGCTGGTGAATGGCCTGCTCATGGCGGCGATGGTCGTCATGGTCGCTGGCCAGCTTTACGGCCTGTGGCGCGCGCGCAAGCGCCAGGCCGCGGCGGCACGGCTGCACACCCGGATCGTCAGCCTGTTCAGCTTCATCGCGCTGATGCCCGCGATCCTGCTGGTGATCTTCGCGACCGTGTCGCTGGATCGCGGCCTCGACAACTGGTTTTCCGGGCGCATCCAGTCGATCATCGCCAACTCCATCGATGTCGCCAGCGCCTATGTCAACGAGCAGGGGCAGGTGATCCGCTCCGACGCGCTGGGCATGGCGCGCGAACTGGAATCCGCGATAACGCTGCTCGAGGAAGACCCGGACGCGTTTCAGGAGTTTCTCACCGCGCAGGCGGCGTTGCGGGCCATCCCCGTGGCCTACATCATCAACAGCGAGCGGCGCCCGGTGGCGACCGCCAGCAGCCGCAGCGAGATCGACTTCAAGGCGCCACCGGAACAGGCGCTGGAGGCCGCCGATGACGGCCGCATCGTGGAACTCGCGCTTCATTCTTCCGGCGCGGTCGGCGCGCTGACCAGCATAGCAGGCGCGGAAGACCGCTATCTCTACGTGATACGGCCGGTCAATCCGAAGGTGCTTGGCCACCTGCGCACGACCCGCGCCAATGCCGAGGAATACAGCCAGTTGGAGCAGCGCCGCGCGGGCATCCAGGTGGCCTTCGCGGCGATGTTCATCTCGATTGCACTGACCTTCCTGCTCGCCGCGATCTGGGCCGGCCTCTGGTTCGCCGACCGTCTGGTCGCGCCGATACGCCAGTTGATCGACGCGGCCTACAAGGTTTCCCAGGGCAATCTCGACGTGGCGGTCCCCCCGGCCAGCAAGAAGGAGGACGATGTCGGCAAACTGAGCACCGCCTTCAACACCATGACGGCGGATCTGCGCGCCCAGCGCAACGAACTGGTTGACACCAACCTGCAACTGGATGAGCGCCGCCGGTTCACCGAGGCGGTTCTTTCCGGCGTCACCGCCGGCGTCATCGGGCTGGACCGGGAGGGCAACGCCACGCTGGCGAACCGCTCCGCCCTCGAACTGCTCCAGTTGAAGGAAAGCGAGGTCGTCGGCGCACCGCTCGCCAGAACCGTGCCGGAGTTCACCGGCCTGCTCGACGAGGCCAAGAAGCAGGGCAAGAAGCCGGTTCAGGCCCATGTCAAGCTGCTGCGCGAAGACGGGGAGCGTAACTTCGATGTGCGTGTGACGCGTGAAGGCTCCAGCAAGAAGGAATCCGGCTTCGTCGTGACTTTCGACGACATCACCGATCTGGTCGTCGCCCAGCGCACCTCCGCCTGGGCCGATGTCGCCCGGCGCATCGCGCACGAGATCAAGAACCCCCTGACGCCGATCCAGCTTTCGGCCGAACGCATCCGGCGCAAATACGGTGACAACATCACCGACGACCGCGAAGTGTTCGACCGCTGCACGGACACGATCATCCGCCATGTCGGCGATATCCGTCGCATGGTGGACGAGTTCTCCGCCTTCGCACGAATGCCCAAGCCGGTCATCGAAGCGCATGATGTCAACGATATCGTGCGCGAGGCGCTCGTGCTGTTCCAGATGAGCAATTCCCAGATCAGCTACAAGCTCGAAATCGCCGACGCGCCGGTGACCGCGCATTGCGACCGGCGCCTGCTGTCCCAGGCGATGACGAACCTGATCAAGAACGCCAGCGAGGCGGTCGAGGCGGCCGCGCAGGCGCACAAGGATGAAACGGGGGAAGCGGATTACGCGGGGGAGGTGACGGCGCGGGTCACGGCGCAGGACCGGTCGATTCTCATCGAGGTGATCGACAATGGCTGCGGGCTGCCCAAGGAAGACCGGCACCGGCTGATCGAGCCGTATGTCACCACCCGGCAGAAAGGCACCGGCCTGGGGCTGGCCATCGTCCAGAAGATCATCGAGCAGCATCAGGGCACGCTGGAACTCGCCGATGCGGCACCACAGGCGGACGCTGAAGCCGGCGGGAAGCGCGGGGCACGCGTGAGCATCGTGTTGCCGCTGCGTGAGCCGGCGAGTGAGGGAGGCAAAAACGCCGAGTCCGGCTCGGAATCATCACAGCAACAACGCGGAACGCGCAACCCAGCGCGCGAGAAGCAGGGAGTCTCTCATGGGATCTGACATTCTGATTGTCGACGACGAAGCCGATATCCGCGAGTTGGTGTCCGGCATCCTTGAGGACGAGGGACATACGACCCGTCTTGCGGCCAACAGCCAGGAGGCACTTGCCGCGATCGAGGAACGACGGCCGTCCCTGCTGATCCTCGATATCTGGCTTCAGGGCAGTCAGCTCGATGGCCTGGAAATCCTGTCGCGCGTCAAGGCGCAACACCCGGAACTGGCCGTCGTTATCATTTCCGGCCACGGCAATATCGAAACGGCCGTCACGGCGATCAAGCGCGGCGCCTACGATTACATCGAAAAGCCGTTCAAGGCCGACAGGCTGGTGCTGGTCACGACGCGGGCGCTGGAAAACGCCATGCTGAAGCGTGAAAACCGCGAGTTGAAGGAAAAAAGCATCGTCAGCTTCGAGTTGGTCGGCAAGTCACCCGCCATCAATCAGCTCCGGCAGGCAATAGAGCGTGTCGCCGCGACCAACAGCCGGATCATGATTACCGGGCCCTCCGGCGCCGGCAAGGAACTGGCCGCGCGCGTGCTGCATGCGAGCTCCCACCGGGCGGGCGCGCCCTTCGTCGCGGTCAACGCCGCGGCCATGGCGCCGGATCGCGTCGAGATCGAGTTTTTCGGTACCGAGGCCAATGGCGCGGCCCCGCGCAAGGTCGGCGCGCTGGAAGAGGCGCATGGCGGAACGCTTTACATCGACGAAGTGGCGGACATGCCGTTGGAAACTCAGGGCAAGCTCCTGCGCGTGCTGGTCGAGCAAAAGTTTCAGCGCGTGGGCGGCGGGCCCAAGGTGCATGTCGATGTGCGCATCGTCTCCTCAAGTTGCCGTGATCTGCACCAGGAGATGAATGCCGGCCGTTTCCGCGAAGACCTGTATCACAGGCTCAATGTCGTTCCGCTGACAGTTCCCGGCCTCGTCGAACGGCGCGATGACATTCCGCTTCTGGTCGCTCATTTTGTCGACCAGGTGAGCAGCGCGACGGGGCTGCCGCCACGCCGGGTCGGCGACGATGCAATGGCTGTTCTCCAGTCGCAGGACTGGCCGGGCAATGTGCGCCAGCTCCGCAACGTCGTGGAACGGCTCATGATCATGACGGGCGGCGATCCCGATAAGGCCATAACGGCCGACATGCTGCCCGAAGACGTTGTGTCGGGCGCGCCCTTGTCGCCCAACGGTTCGGGCGGTGAGCATCTGATGTCATTGCCCTTGCGGGATGCGCGGGAGATTTTCGAACGCGAATATCTCATGGCGCAGATCAACCGCTTCGGCGGCAACATATCGCGTACCGCCGAGTTCGTGGGCATGGAGCGCTCGGCCCTGCACCGCAAGCTGCGCGCGCTCGGTGTCTCGGCGACCGAACGCACGGTCACGGCCAGGCCCTGAGGCACCGTTCGATCTGTCTGACCCAGCTTCATGCCGTGCCGGCCCCGCTGTCATTCCGCGCGTGATGCGGCGCAACGTGCCGCTTCGCAGCCACTGGACCGCGATTCAACCCATTCCCTTGATGCCGGGGGCTTGCCGCCGGCATGAACGACGCCACTTGAAAGGCTGACAAGCCGCGGCTATTTCGCTACACCGCGTATCATCGCCGTGTAGCGAAACGCTGTGCCCGCGCGCGGCACGGGCGGGCAGGTAACGATCATGCGAATTCTCATCTGCGGGGCGGGCCAGGTCGGCTTCGGTATCGCCGAACGCCTGTCCGGCGAAGCCAACGACGTTTCCATCGTCGATCAGGATCCCCACCTTGTCCGGCGCATGGGCGATCTGCTCGATGTGCGCGGTTTCGTCGGCAGCGCGGCCCATCCCGACGTGCTCGATCAGGCCGGCGCGCGCGATGCCGACATGATCATCGCCGTCACCCACTCCGACGAAGTCAACATGGTGGCCTGCCAGGTGGCGCATTCGCTGTTCGACGTGCCCACCAAGGTGGCCCGCATCCGCGCCCAGAGCTATCTGGAGCCGCACTGGAGCGACTTGTTCCTGCGCGAAAACCTGCCGATCGACGTGGTGATCTCGCCGGAAGTCGAGGTGGGCGAAATGATTCTGCGCCGCTTGCGCATGCCCGGCGCTTTCGAGGTGCTGGGGTTCTGCGAAAACCAGATCCTTGTGCTCGGCATCAGTTGCACCAGCGACTGCCCCGTGATCGATACCCCGCTGAAGCATCTCGGCGAGTTGTTCCCGGACCTTCCGGCGATCGTCGTCGGCGTTTATCGCGATGGCAAGCTGTTCGTTCCGCGCGGGGAGGATCAGCTCCTTGCGGGCGACGATGTCTATGTGGCGACGCTGGCGCCGCAGACCGAACGGGTCATGAAGATCTTCGGCCATGAGGAGCGGCGGGCGCAGCGTGTCATCATCGCCGGGGGCGGGAATATCGGCCTGTACGTCGCCCGCCGGCTGGAGGAAACGCAACGCGACATCCGCCTGAAAATTCTCGAACACAATCGCGAGCGCGCGGTGTCGATCGCCGAGCAACTCGACCGCGCCATCGTCCTGAACGGCAGCGCGCTGGAAGAAGAGTTGCTGCACGAGGCCGGTGTGAGCAGCGCCGACATGATCGTGGCGCTGACCAACGACGATCAGGTCAACATCCTGTCCTGCGTCCTCGCCAACCGGCTGGGCTGCGAACGGAACATGTGCCTGATCAACAATTCCGGGTATATGACCATCGTGCGATCACTGGGAATCGATGCCTTCATCAACCCGCGCGGCGTGACCGTCTCGCGCATTCTCCAGCATGTGCGCCGCGGCCGTATCCGCGCCGTGCAGACCGTGCTGAATGGGGCAGGGGAGGTCATCGACGCGGAAGCCTTGCCGACATCGCCGCTGGTCGGCAAGGCGCTCAACGAGCTGGATCTGCCCGACGGCATGCGCATCGGCGGCATTCGCCGGCACAAGACGCTGATAATCCCGAGGGGCGACACCGTCATCGAGGCCAACGACCGCGTCGTCGTCTTCGCGACCAAGGACAAAGTCCACGAAGTGGAGCACCTTTTTCGTGTCAGCCTGGACTATTTCTAGAGCTTTTCCCGATCAAACTGAATCGGTTGAACCTTCGTCATTGCCGGACTTGATCCGGCAATCTGGAAACAAGCTCAATAGCTTGCGTCCGTGGATGCCCGTGTCAAGCACGGGCATGACGTGGTTCCGGTTGATCGGGAAAAGCTCTAGAGCGCATTTCGACCAGATTGGGCGGGTTCGGTCTGCGTCGTTGCGAGCGA
>JBKGZY010000113.1:0-9026 GCA_046543175.1 Dichotomicrobium sp. | reverse complement strand
TCGATGTGACTTTCGGCGAACATCGGGTGGTAGTCGGGTAGCCCGTTGAAATCCCGCAGGATTTTCCAGGTTTCCTCGATCGGGCCTTCCAGCACTGCGCTCACATAAACTTTTGCTGTCATCTGCCTTTCCTCCTCTTCAGTCTTTTATCTGTTGGACATGACGCTCTTGAACTCTCGCGTCTGCTCGGTCACGGCGCGCTCGGTGGGCAGGCGCTCCATGCTGGAGGCGCCGTAGAAGCCGTGACAGACGTTCGTGCGGGCGAGCACATAGGCCGCGTCGGCCGGCTGGGCGATGGGCCCGCCGTGACACAGCACGATGACATCCTCGCGCACACGCCGCGCGGCGGCCCCCCAGGCGTCGATGCGGGCGACACAGTCGTCCAGGCTCAGCGCCGTCTCGGCGCCGATGCTGCCGCCCGTGGTAAGGCCCAAGTGGCAAACGACGATGTCGGCGCCGGCCTTCGCCATGGCCTCGGCATCGGCCTCGGAGAATACATAGGGCGTGGTCAGCAGGTCCTGGGCGTTGGCGCGGGCGATCATCTCGATCTCCCGGCCGTAGCCCAGCCCGGTCTCCTCCAGATTGGCGCGAAAGGTACCGTCGATCAGCCCCACGGTGGGGAAGTTCTGCACCCCGGCAAAGCCCATGTCCTTCAACTCCACCAGGAACTTGTCCATCAGCACGAACGGGTCGGTACCGTTGACTCCGGCCACCACCGGGGTGCGCTGCACCACAGGCAGCACCTCGCGGGCCATCTCGCGCACGATCTCGTTGGCGTTGCCGAAAGCCAGCATGCCGGCCAGCGACCCGCGCCCGGCCATGCGGTAGCGCCCGGAATTGTAGATCACGATCAGGTCGATCCCGCCGGCTTCCTCGCACTTCGCAGACAGGCCGGTGCCCGCGCCGCCGCCGATAATCGGCTCGCCGCGCCGCACCATGTCCTGGAAGTTTGCGAGGAGCGCACTCCGGTCGTTTCGCGCCATATTGGAGGTTCCTGTGTTGTGAGAATTCGGGATGGCTTGCCGCCCGAACGCGGCGGCTGGCGTCATCATTGCCCGGCCTCCGCGTTCGGACCGCGATCGTGGCCGCGGCGCCGTTCCAGCGCCCGCCCGAGCAACGCCCTGACCCTGGAATCGCTGGCCAGCACGCCGTTCGGGCAGTAGATCACGACGGCCATGAAGAACAGCCCCATGACGGTCCAGTAGTGGCTGCTGTCGAACCATTGCTGCATCAGGTAGCTGACCACGCTGATCAGCACGGTGACGAAGATGCCGCCGAGCAGTCCGCCGATCAGGCTGGAGACGCCGCCCACCAGCGCCGCCAGGATCGGCAACAGCGACGAGGTCAGGCCGGCCACATCCGGGCTGACCACGCCGTGATAATAGGTTCCCAGAATGCCGGCCGAGCCGGCGACCAGCCCGGACAGGATCATCAGCAGCCAGCGGTGCAACTGTACCCGGAAGCCCAGCGCACGCATGCGCTCCGGCCGGTCGCGGATGCCCTGTAGGCTGAGCCCGAACGGCGTTTGCAGAAGCCAGCGCAGCCCGACATAGACCATCACCGCGACCGTCAGGGTCAACAGATAGAGCGGTACTGCGTCGCGCAGCGAAAGGCCGAACAGCTCGGGCCGGGTGATGCCGGAAATGCCGTTGTAGCCACCGGTAAAGGACTGCCACTGCATCGCCACCCCGAAGAACATCTGCAGCAGCGCCAGCGTCATTATCAGGAAATATATGCCGCTGGAGCGCACCGCGATCAGCCCGAACAGCGCCGCCAGCAGGCACGCCCCGATCAGCGCCATAGGCACCGTGGCCAGTGGCGGCAGGCCGTAGGTCTGGCCGCCTATCGCCACGACATAGGCCGCCATGCCGTAAAACGCCTTCTGCGCCAGCGAGACCATGCCGCTGAAGCCGGCGAGCAGGCTGAAGCTCATCGCCACGAGGCCGGTGATCAGGCCGCTGGTCAGCAACTGCAGGTAAAAGGTGGTACCGACCAGGGGATACAGCGCGGCCGGGACAAGCAGGACCAGTCCTAATGCCAGGTCGCGCCGCACCCGGCGGGCCGACGTCTTCCGCAGCCAATCGTGCAGACCGCCGGCCGCGCGGGAACCGTCGCCGGTGTCGTTCCGTTTTTCCGGAGAGGAAGTCGTTGCCGTCATCTGGTCCTCTAATTGGCCCGGCCGAACAGGCCCTGGGTGCGGAAGGCTAGCACCAGGATCACCGTTCCGCTCAGCAGGAAGATCGCCAGTTCGCTGAAATAGGCCCGCCCGAAGCTGTCGATCAGCCCGACGATCAGCGCGCCGACCCCCGAGCCGAGCAGGCTACCCAGCCCGCCGATCACGACCACGAACAGCGCGACCGTCAGGATTTCGAAATCCGTGCCGGGCTGGAACGCCAGGTAGGTGCCGCCGATCGCCCCGCTGATCCCGGTCAGCGCGCCGCCCAGGATGAATACCGTCAGGAACAGCCGGTCGATATCGATCCCGACCGCCGCGACCATCTCGCGGTTATCGACCCCGGCGCGAATGATGCGGCCGAGTTGCGAGCGGAACAGCAGCAGGTAGAGCCCTATTCCCGTCAGCACGGCGAATCCGATCACGAACAGCCGATAACCGGGGTAGACGATTCCGGCGAACCGGACCGGCTGGCTGATCGCGTCCGGCGCGTCCAGCGTCAGCGGCAGGCCGCCCCAGACCCACAGGCAGAGATCGCCAATGGTGATCGCCAGCCCGAGCGTCAGCAGCGTCTGCGAGAGTTCGCCTCGCACATTGCCGATCAGCCGCTGGAGCAGCAATGCCACCGCGGCGCCGGCGAGCCCGGCCGCCAGCAGGCCGAGCAACCAGCCGAGGCCGCCGCCGGCCACATGTTGGAGCGCCGGAACGCTCTCCTCCAACAAGTGCGCGACGGTGCGCGAGGTGGTGTAGCCGACATAGGCGCCCAGCAGATAGATTGCGCCGTGGCTGAGATTGAGTACGCGCATCAGCCCGAACACCAGCGTGAATCCACTGGCGATGACGAACAGCAGGGCGCCGTAGGTCAGCCCATTCAGCAGGGTGAGCACGAACTGGAAGTAGCTTGGCATTCGCCTGTCCTCGCTGCCCGGAGCCGCCGACATCGCTGGCCGGCACCGACCCGGGTCATCCCTTCATCGTCACGCCGAGCAACTCCTGCTGTAGCGCAGTGTCGGCTTCCAATTCCTTCGGCGCGACGCTGGAGACGATCCGGCCCGCCGAGACGATCAACATTTCGTCGGCCACCGCGGTGGCCATGCGCAGGTTCTGCTCGATCAGCAGGATGGCGATGCCGGATTCCGCGAGCGTCCGCAGCTTCTCGATCAGCGGATCGACGATCACCGGCGCTAACCCTTCAGACGGCTCATCCATGATCAGCAGCGTCGGGTTCGTGAGCAGCGCCCGGGCGATCGCCAGCATCTGCTGCTCGCCGCCCGACAGGTTGCCGGCCGAAACGTTGCGGCGTTCCTTGAGCCGCGGGAACAGCTCGTAAACGCCTTCCGTGGTCCAGCCGTCGCCGTTGCCGCGATGTCGTCCGGACAGCATCCGCATGTGCTCGGCAACGCTCAGCGACGGGAATATCTCGCGGCCCTGCGGCACATAGCCGACGCCCTCGAGCGCAATCCTGTAGGGCGGCCGGTTGGTAATCGGTACGCCACCGATGCGCACCTCGCCGCTGTGCACGGGCAGCAGGCCCATGATCGCGCGCGCCAGCGTGGTCTTGCCCATTCCGTTGCGGCCCAGCACGCCCAGCACGCCGCCGCGGTGGCTCAGGCCAACGCCTTGCAGCACATGCGCCGAGCCGTAATAGACGTGCATGTCCTCGACCGCGAGCAGTTCGTCGCTCATGCCGCGCTCCCCGCGCCCAGATACACCTCGCGCACCGTGGGATCGTCGGCGATCCGGTCCGGCGTGCCTTCGGCGACCAGCGCGCCGTCGGAGAGCACCACCACCCGTTCGGTCAGCGCCAGCGCCATGTCCATATCGTGCTCGATGATGACCAGCGTGCTGTCCAGCGACAGCCCCTGCAACAGGTCGGTGAGGGTCTCGCGCTCCTCCGGCGACAGGCCCGCCGCCGGCTCATCGAGCAGGATCAGCCGCGACTCCTCGTCCAGCACCAGGCCGATCTCCAATTGCCGCCGCTCGCCGTGCGAAAGTTCGCCGGCCGGCGTCGTCAGGCGGCGCGCCAGCCCGACGCGCTGAGCCGTCCACTCGACGCGCCGCCAGCGCTGGCGCTCCGCGTTCAGACTGCGGGTGACGCTCAGGTGCCCCCGGCCGCCGGGGCCGAGGGCGCCGAGATAGAGGTTTTCGGCAACGCTCAACTGATCGAACAATGCCGACTTCTGGTAGGTCCGCCGCAACCCCCGCCAGACGCGGGCCGCCACCGTGTACCGGGTCACATCCTCGCCGAACAGCTCGATGCGGCCGTGCGACGGAGCTATGTCTCCGGCGATCACATTGAACAGGGTGGTCTTGCCCGCGCCATTGGGTCCGAGGAGGGCGCAGCGCTCACCAGGCTCCAGCCGCAGATCGACGTTGCTGACCGCCGTCACGCCGCCGAATTGCCTGGTGATGCCGTACAGTTGCAGAGCGGCCGTCATCGACACACCTCTTTCCGCTCCCACAGGTGGGGATGTGGGTCGCCGTGGCGACCCTTACCCCGGACAGCTCGGCGTGTCGCTGTCGTAGGCCGGCGCCGCCTGGTACTCTTCCGGATCGAAGGTCCAGAACTGGCTGACACGGGCATAGGTGCGGATCGGCACGTTGCGCCACTGGCCATTCACCTCCTGCACCCGGTTCAGGTACACGTCCGGCACCACATTGTGGTACTCGTCGAACGAAACGAACGAACCCGGCGCGTGGAAGCTGGTCTGCAACAGCTCCTCGCGGAACGCCTCCTGGTCCTCGATACGGCCGTCGATGTCCTGCAATGCCAGGATCGCCCACTTGGCCGCGCGGTAGTAGTTTTCAACAAACAGAGACGGCGGCCGACCGCGCAGTTCCTGGAACCTGCGGTCGAGATCCTTGAAGGCCTCGCTTTCCAACTGACCGGACATGATCGAGCCGGAAACGACACCATCCATGAGAGGGCCGATGGAGGCCAGCTGGGTGCCGTCGACCGTAACCGTACCGCCCAGGATGTCGACCTGGTCGAGCAGGCCGAACTCATCCATCTGCTTGATGAAGTTCACCGCATCGGTTCCGCCCAGCGCGACGAACAGCGCGTCGATGTCCTGTGGGATCTGCGCCACGATGGAACTGTAGTCGCTGGTGCCGATCGGCACCCAGAACTTCTCCGACACGGTGCCGCCGAGCGCGCAGAACGTTTTCATGAAGCCGCCGACCTGGGCGTAGGGGAAGGCGTAGTCCTCCGCCACGATAGCGACGTTGCGGTAGCCCTGATCGTAGGCGTAGTCGCCCAGCGGGAAGGTCGGCTGCGCGCCGGTGTAGGAGGTCCGGAAGACGTTCGGCGCGACGCCGCGCATGGTGATGTCTTCGGCCGCCGAGCCGGCGACGATGATCGTCGCGTCCGGAAACTCGTCGGCGCCGTTCTTCACGGCCAGCCCCGCGGCGCCGCTGAGCGGGCCGAGCACCAGCTGGGCGCCGTCGCGGTTGACCAGCGCGCGGGTCTTCTCGACCGCGGTGCTGGGGTCCATCGCGCTGTCCTCGATGAACAGCTCGACCGGCCGGCCGGCGATTTCGTTGTCGACCTCCTCGAGCGCCATCCGGACGCCGTCGATGCCATCCTCTCCCATCTGGGCAAACGCGCCGCTCAGGCTCGACATCACGCCGATCCGGATCGGCTCCTCGTCCTGCGCGAATGCCGGCACGCCGGCGATCACGAGCGCAGCACCGCACGCGATCGCGGCGCTGCACAGCTTGGCTGGGAATTTCATGGGTTTCGTCCTTCCTTAAACGTTTACCAACCCTATAACGACGTTTTTGCCTCGGTCCTTGTCTGGCACCGGGTCGATTGCCGCCCTGACACTCAGCGGACCACTTGGATCGTTTCGCACATACCCACCCGTGCCGCACCGCGCGAGGCGAAGCCGTGCCGAGCGCGGCCGCAGCCGGATGTGAGGGCAGAGTTTATCTCCGTCCAATCCCTGTCCTTACGGGCCGAACTGGGGTATACTGCCCGCTGTTCGGGCGACAAAACTGCCCGATCGCCATTTTTACCGTGCGACGATCACCGCGAACTCTAGCCGCTGGCGGAGCGCTGCGCCATGGTTGCGAAACACGATAACCTGTCTGAAACACACATTGTCGGCAATGACACGATCCAGTGGATCGTGCGTGCGCAAGACAGCCCGACGCTCGCCAGCCGGCACATTTCCCATGTCGGCGTGGGTGACGCGGCGGTACCGTACCGCATCGTCCGGCTGCACCTCAGCGGGGCCTATGTGCACGCCTGCCTGGGCGGCGAAGGGCAGATGCTGCTGGACGGGCGCTGGCGCACGATGCGCCCGGGCATGATGTCCTTCGCGCCGGCGCACGGGCTGCACGCCTTCCACGCCGTACCGCACACGCGCTGGCAATACTGCTGGGTGCGCTTCATGCCGAGCGCATCGCGCTCGGTGGTGGGAACGATGGCACCGGTGATGGGGCGATTCCGGGCCGAGCCCCTGAAGCACGCTGTGCTCGGCCTGTACCACGAAGTGTTCGTGGGCGACCACGATCCCGGCAACTGCGCGCTCTGGGTCGACAGCATCGAACGCTATATCGCGCGCTTCGCCGACCCCTGGCGCAGCGACAAGCGCATCGTCGCGGTTCTGGATCAGGTGCGCGCAGATCTGGAGCGGCGCTGGACCGTGGAGGCGATGGCCGACGTGGCCAATGTCAGCACCGAGCACTTGCGACGCATCTGTCAGCGCTCCTTCGGGCGCAGCCCGATGCAGCAACTGACCCAGCTGCGCATGCAGCATGCCGCGCACAAGCTGGCGACCAGCGATGTCAGCATCGATGCGATCGCGCAGAGCGTCGGCTACCAGAACCCCTTCGCCTTTTCGAAGGCGTTCAAGCGCATGACCGGCATTGCGCCGTCCGATTTCCGTCTGCAGTCGGAAGTGCGCATGGTTGACGCGGGATCGTCGGCGACCCCGGCCTAAGGATTCGGCTGCTATTAGAGCGCATTCCGAAAAGCGGGAGCGGATTTTCGGATAAAATGCGCGTCTGATCAGTTAATTAGAGCGGTTTGCCGGTTCAGTTGGAACGGAAATCGCCCTGACGACGGGCACGGCGTCTTGCTTTGCATACGGTGTCGAAGCCATGACTCACATTTGCATGACACGGGCGCCGCGAAGTGTTGCACCGGCCCGAAAAGGACACCTAAGGTGGGATACGATAAAGACGCCGACGGCAGATCGGCGCAGAGCGCCTGGGGAGGTAACGAGATGATGTCAGCCTATGTCGTCGGTACCCTGGACACCAAGGGTCCGGAACTGCGCTATCTGCGCGAGTTGGTTCGGGCGGCCGGCATTCCGGCAACCCTTGTCGATCTGGGAACGCGTAGCGAGACGGCGGATGCCGACATCGGCGCGCACGAGGTCGCGAGCCACCATCCCGATGGCGCCGACGCCGTGCTTGGTATCGACGACCGCGGTCAGGCGGTCTCCGCGATGAGCGAAGCGTTCGAACGCTTTGTCCGCAACCGCGACGACGTTGGCGGCATGATCAGCGCCGGCGGTTCCGGTGGCACCGCCCTGGTGGCGCCGGCCATGCGGGCGCTGCCGATCGGCGTGCCCAAGGTGCTGGTTTCCACGGTCGCGTCCGGCAACGTCGCCCCGTATGTCGGGCCAAGCGACATCGCCATGATGTACTCGGTGACCGACGTTCAGGGCCTGAACCGGATCTCCCGCACGGTACTGGCCAACGCCGCGCACGCCCTGGCCGGCATGCTGGCGAATCCGGCGCCGGCCGCCGCCGACAGCAAGCCGGCGGTCGGCATCACAATGTTCGGCGTCACAACCCAGTGCGTGCAGCAGATCACCGACAAGCTGGGCGACGCATACGACTGCCTGGTGTTCCACGCCACCGGCACCGGCGGGCAATCGCTGGAGAAGCTCGTGGAGTCCGGCCTGGTGCCGTATGTTATCGATGTCACCACTACCGAGGTCTGCGATCTATTCATGGGCGGGATATTCGCCGCCAGCGAGGATCGCTTCGGTGCGATCGCACGCACAGGCGTCCCGTATGTCGGCTCCTGCGGCGCGCTGGACATGGTCAATTTCGGCCCGAAGGATACCGTCCCGGAGCGCTACAGGAACCGCAACCTCTACATCCACAATCCTCAGGTCACGCTCATGCGTACCACGGCGGAGGAGAACCGGCGCATGGGCGAGTGGATCGGGCGCAAGCTGAATGCCTGCGACGGGCCGGTGCGTTTCCTGATCCCCGAGAAGGGCGTATCGGCGATCGACGCGCCGGGTCAGCCGTTTCACGACCCCGAAGCTGACGCCGCGCTGTTCGCCGCGCTGGAGGCGACCGTACAGCAAACGGATCGACGCCGCCTCCTCCGGCTGCCGCACAACGTCAACGATCCCGAGTTCGCGGAGGCGGTGGTGCATGCATTCTGCGACGTTACCGAGGGCTAAAAGCATCTCGGCATCCCGGTTCGTTGCGCGCAGGCTGCGATCCTTGCCGCCGTGCTGTCCGGCCGCGCGCGAAACGGATTTGTCGTCAGCATTCAGTCCTGCCCATCCTGCGCTTCTTCCGGCCTGAATTTCGACACGTGAGCGCTTGTTTCTGCCTCGGCCGTCCAGACCTTCTGGCTCACTCATGAGTGAGCCTTATTAATTCCATCGGATTCACGTGCTTAAACGCATGACGGTGCGCGTTTATTGACCTGCCCCACATAGCGATATCAGTTGTTAAGTTAGAACCCGGAGCTCGGTTGCAGCAATATGTCCCCTTTCACCGAATTCCGTTGAAAAAGTCGGCGTCTGGAGCGGCGTGTTTCGGCTTGAGATCAGCGGGAAGGAAGGGTCGACAACCGCTCACGCGGCCTGAGCGGCCG
>JBKGZY010000112.1:0-9026 GCA_046543175.1 Dichotomicrobium sp. | reverse complement strand
GCGCCCGCCCCGCACACGCGCGCCGCAGAGTAGCGGTGCGGCGCGGACGCTTGCCTTTCGCCGCGCGGCGCGCAACACTATGTCGCGATAAGGCGCGTGGCCGGCAGCAGGCACGCCAAGACATGCGGGGCATAGGTTGAGCTTCACATCCGACGAAATCGAGCGCTACAAGCGCCATCTGGTGCTGCACCAGGTTGGCGGCGCAGGCCAGCAGAAGCTGAAAGGTTCACGCGTGCTGGTGATCGGCGCGGGGGGGCTCGGCTCGGCCGTACTGCCCTACCTCGCGGCGGCAGGCGTCGGGCGGCTCGGCATCATCGATGATGACCGGGTGAGCCTGAGCAATCTCCAGCGACAGGTGATCCACGACACCGACCATGTCGGCGAGTTGAAGACTGCGAGCGCGGCGGCGCGCATCCATGCGCTGAATCCGCATGTGACGGTCGATGAAATCCCCGAGCGCCTGACCGCCGACAATGCGCTGGAAATCGTCGGCGGTTACGACATCGTCGCGGACGGCTCGGACAATTTCGCCACCCGCTATCTCGTTAACGATGCCTGCTATTTCGCGTCCGTGCCGCTCGTCTTCGCCGCGCTGGGGCAGTTCGACGGCTACCTCTCCACCTTCCGCGCCTTCGAGACTGACGCTGACGGCACGCCGCGGCCGAGCTACCGCTGCCTGTTTCCCGAACCGCCGCCGCCGGGCACGGTGGCGTCCTGCGAGGAGGCGGGCATACTTGGCGCGCTTCCCGGCATACTCGGCACGCTTCAGGCGATGGAGGTGCTCAAGGAGCTGCTCGGCATCGGCGAATCGCTGGCGGGCAAGCTGCTGATCGTGGATGCGCTGGGCACGCGCTTCGAGACCATGCGCATTCCGTGGAACCCGGCCAATCCGCTCAACGGCGAAAATCCGTCGATCCGCGATCTCTCCGTGCACGCGCAGGCGGCGTGAGCCTCGAGCCTTTGCTTGATCGCACTTTCGTCGCGTCCGCGCCGGTCTTAAGCTTCGGACGCAACACCGGTTCCCATTTTCGCACCAGAACCTTCGCGCCGGACGAATCGACCCCGCAAAGCTCGAAAACACGCTTGGCAACAACAACCCCGATCTGTTTTACTTCCGTCGTGGACGCTCCCGTCTTGGTGGCGTTCGAAGAACGACCCCGTATATGGCACATTGCGATGCCCGACAGTGGAGCCGTCCACACCTTCAAGTCCGGTGACAGGCTATTGCTGAAAGGGCCTTACTCGAGGCTCTTGATAAACAACAGGCAGGGATTGCCCGGCCAGATATCCTTGATTTCCTCGACGGGCGCAAAACCCATCGCCCTGTAAAAGCCGCGAGAAGCGGCATAGGCCGGATCGGGATGCGATGGTCCGAGCGTTTTCACACTCACGAAGCGCAGACCGCGTTCGCGCGCCCAATCCTCCGACGCGCGGACCAGCGCCCGGCCCAGCCCCGTGCCATGCCAGCGCGGGCGCGCAGCGAGCAGATAGATTTCCGCGGTCGTATCGAAATGCTGGCGCAGGCTGACGAAGCCCGCAACGTCGTCGCACACATGGCAACCGATCATGTCGAGATCGGCGGCGGTTTCCACATAGAGACGGTTGGCGTCCGGGCGGGCGAACCAATCGGGCAGGTCCGCGATGATCGAGGCGCAGATCGCGCTCTTGTTCCAGTGAATCGGCTCCGGCTCCCATGAGGGCCGGTTAGGCGTCTTATTCCGCAGCACGTGACGGCTTGCTTCGCTCGTCATTTGAATTGCCGTTTTCCGGAGCCGTTCCTTCGCCCGTTTCCTGAATGCGCTCAGGCTGGGGCATGGAAACGATGTTATACCCCGAATCGACGAAATGCACTTCCCCGGTGACGGCGGTGGACAGATCGGACAACAGGTAAAGCGCCGCGCCGCCGACCTCGTCGAGGGTGGGCGTGCGCCCCAGCGGCGAATGCATCTTCTGGTAGTTGAACAGCACGCGCGCGTCGGAGATGCCGGCCCCGGCCAGCGTGCGCATCGGCCCGGCGGACAGCGCGTTCACTCGCACGTTCTGCACGCCCATATCGGCGGCCAGATAGCGCACGGAGGCCTCCAGCGCGGCCTTGGCTACCCCCATGACGTTATAGCGCGGAACCACCCGCGTCGATCCGGCATAGGTGAGGGTGAGCATCGAGCCGCCAGTCGGCATCATGTCCGAGGCGCGCTTGGCGACCTCGGTGAACGAGAAGCAGGAGATCACCATCGAGTTGATGAAGTTCTCCCGGCTCGTGTCGGCGTAGCGGCCTTTCAGTTCGCTGCGGTCGGAAAAGGCCAGGGCGTGGACGAGGAAATCCATTGTCCCCCATTCGGCCTTCAGCGTATCGAAAACCCTGTCCACCGAGGAGATATCCATGACATCGCAGGGCAGAATGATCTTCGCGCCCAGCGATTCGGCCAGCGGCACTGCGCGGCGGCCGAATGCCTCTCCCTGATAGGTGAACGCCAGTTCGGCGCCCTGCGCGGCGAGCACCCGCGCGATGCCGTAAGCGATTGAGCGTTCATTGGCGACGCCCATGATCAGCCCGCGCTTTCCCGCCATCAGCGGTCCCGGCTTGGTTATGTCAGTCCCCGTCATTGGTCTCACCTGCGCGTGGCTGGCTCCGGCACGCGATCCGATCGGGATGACCGAGATCGCGGCTTCAAGCTGGTTTTATTGCCGCATCACCGGCAGGCATTTGTTCACCGTACCGGAAAATGCGTTGTAATCGCCCCCGGGCGCAGCCACCGAATCAGGTCAACTCCGCCCGTGACGCGCCGCCGTTTTTAAAACCGAAATAAAAAAATAAAAAGCCTGTCAGGCAAATCCTGACATCAACTTTTGTATCGTTTGAATACAAGGCTCGCGTTGGTGCCGCCGAAGCCGAAACTGTTGGACATAACGCAGTTCAGGTCCACGTTGTCCTGACGTTCCCGGACGATCGGCATGTCCTTGGTATCGGGATCCTGTTCCTCGATATGGGCCGAGGCGCAAATGAAATCGTTGTTCATCATCAGAAGCGAATAGATCGCTTCCTGCACGCCCGCTGCGCCGAGGCTGTGGCCGGTGAGAGACTTGGTCGCGGAGAATGGCGGCACATTGTCACCGAAGACCTCGCGCAGCGCGTCAAGCTCGCGCAGATCGCCAATCGGTGTGGAGGTGGCGTGCGGGTTGATGTAGTCGATCTCGCAGTCAAGCCCGTCCATCGCCAGGCGCATGCAGCGCACCGCGCCCTCGCCGGAGGGCTGCACCATGTCGAAGCCATCGGAGTTGGCGCCATAACCGACAAGCTCGCCGTAAATTTTCGCACCGCGCGCCTTCGCCCGCTCCAGTTCTTCCAGCACGACGACCCCTGCACCGCCCGCGATCACGAAGCCGTCGCGGTTGACGTCGTAGGCGCGGCTGGCCGTGGTCGGCGTCTCGTTGAAATCGGAGGACAGGGCGTTCATGCCGTCGAACAGCACGGTCAGCGTCCAGTGCAGTTCTTCGCTGCCACCGGCGAACATCACGTCCTGCTTGCCCCACTGGATCATTTCGGCGGCGTTGCCGATGCAATGTGCAGAGGTCGAGCAGGCCGAGGAAATGGAGTAGTTCACGCCGCGAATCTGGAACGGCGTCGCCAGCGTGGCCGACGCGGTGCTCGACATGGCCTTGGGAACCTCGAACGGCCCCACCTTCTTCGGGCCCTTGTCGCGCGTGGTGTCTGCCGCGCGCACGATGGCCTCCGTCGATGGGCCGCCTGAGCCCATCACCAGGCCGGTGCGCTCGTTGGAGATGTCAGCCTCTCCAAGCCCGGCATCGGCGATCGCCTGCTGCATGGAAATATAGTTCCAGGCCGAGCCCGCCCCCATGAAGCGGCGGGTCTTGCGGTCGAGGGCTTCCTGCCAGTCCAGCGTGGGCGCGCCGTGGACATGGGAGCGGAAGCCGAGCTCGACATATTCCTCGGCCCGAACGATGCCCGAGCGCCCTTCGCGTAATGATTGGAGGACCTCATCGGTGTTGTTCCCGATCGAGGATACGATCCCCATACCCGTGACCACAACGCGTCTCATAATGTCAGGAACCTTCTATGCCAGGTGTTGGCAACTTCTTGTCGCGGTGCTCGAGTTGACGGGCATCGGCGGGGCGTTCCGCCATCGCCTGTCATTTCGGGTAGCCCGGTTCGGCGGATCAGGCCTTCGCCGGCTCCGGCGCAAACAGCCCGACGCGCAGGTCCCGCGCGGCGTAGATTTCTTCGCCGTCGGCCTTCAGCAGACCATCGGCGATGCCCAGCGTGAACTTGCGCATCATCGTGCGTTTGAGGCTGACGATATACTCCAGTTTCTGCACCGTGGGAACGACCATCCCGGAAAACTTTACTTCGCCGACGCTCAGCGCGCGGCCTTTTCCGGTGCCGCCGACCCAGCCAAGGAAAAAGCCCAGAAGCTGCCACATGGCGTCGAGACCGAGACAGCCGGGCATGACGGGATCGCCCTTGAAGTGGCAGTCGAAGAACCACAGTCCCGGCTTCACATCCAGCTCCGCGACGATCTCGCCCTTGCCGTGTTCGCCGCCGCTGTCGGTGATCCGCGTGATCCGGTCGAACATCAGCATGGGGGGCAGCGGCAACTGCGGATTGCCCGGACCGAACAACTCGCCCCGCGCGCAGGCCAACAGGTCCTCGAAGCCGTAGCTTTCCCGTCGGCCAGTTCTATCCGGCTGATCTTTCCTGTCTTTCAGCAAACGTCGTCCTCTTTGTGTCCAGTATCGTTGTAGCCCGCTGCACAGATGGCGTTCATAGCGGTTCTATCACATCCGCGCCGCGAAAAAAAACCGCCCGCGTGAGGGGTGCGGCAGCCTGGCAGGCTACGGTTGCGACGACACACACTGATGACTATACTCCATACTAACGATTTGTGTGGTTTGACAAAAGCGAAACGCTGCCTGCTGAGGACATATGAACGCCCCGGCCAAACTCTGTGATGTCCATCACAAACTTACTGCTGCTGGCATGCGCCCGACCCGTCAGCGGATTGCGCTGGGCGGTCTGTTGTTCAGTTCGGGCGACCGGCATGTGACGGCCGAGGAGCTCCATGCCGAAGCCGAGCGCGCAGGCGTGCGCGTCTCGCTTGCGACCGTCTACAACACGCTGCACCAGTTCACTGCGGCCGGGTTGTTGCGCGAAGTGGCGATCGAGGGAGCGAAGACCTATTTCGATACCAACACGTCCGATCACTACCACTTTTACGTCGAGAGCAACGGCCAGCTCATCGACATTGACGAGCGGTTGAGCATCGGGGAGTTGCCCGAGCTGCCGCCGGGCAAGCGCGTCTCGCGCGTCGATGTCCTGATCCGCCTGGTGGATAGCAGCGACGAATAACTGCCGGCTCGCGCGCCGCGGGTTTCAGCGCCCGCCCGCGACGTCCAGAAGCGTCCCCGTGCAGTAGCGCGCCTCGTCTGACATCAGCCACATGATCGCCAGGGCGACTTCTTCGGCGGTGCCGCCCCGGCCCATCGGCACGGTTGCGCCCAGCCGGTCGACACGGCCCGGCTCGCCGCCGGCGGCATGGATATCTGTGTAGATTAGCCCCGGCCGCACGGCATTAACGCGGATGCCTTCCGCCGCGACTTCCTTCGACAGACCAAGCGTGAGGGTGTCGAGTGCGCCTTTCGAGGCGGCGTAGTCGATATACTCGAAGGGCGAGCCGATGCGCGCGGCCGCGGAGGACACGTTGACGATGACGCCGCCTTGCCCGCCATGCGCTGTCGACATTCGGCGCACGGCCTCCCGCGCGCAGAGGAAGGCGCCGGTGATGTTGATGGCGAAAACGCGTGCGAGCCGGTCGGCGCTCATCTGGTCCAGGCGCATCTGCTGCTCCAGGATGCCGGCGTTGTTGACCAGCCCGTCCAGCCGTCCGCATTCGCGGTCCACCGTCTGGAATAGCCGCAGGACGTCCTTTTCCTCGGCAACATCGCCCTGCACGACGAACGCTTCGCCGCCCGCCGCCTTGATCGCCTCGGCTATCTGCCGCGCGCCGGCCTCATCGGAGCGGTAATTGACACAGACCGTCCATCCCCTCGCACCGGCGATCTCGGCCGTGACGGCGCCGATTCCCTTGCTCGCGCCGGTGACGATAACCGTCTTGCTCATTCCGTTCACCTCCGTGGCGCGCGCTCACTCGATCGTCTCGCGCGCATAGACACCCCAGAGATCATCCTGCCTCATCCAGCCGCGCAGGTCATGCGCGACGACTTCGCACCAGGTTCCGTCGCAGGACATGACATCGACGAGCACGGACGGCCCGAGACGCGAGATCACGCGGGCCGAAGGTGAGTCATCCGCGCGCAGGGCGAAGGTCCGGTTGTTCTTCGCCTTGATCCAGGGCGCCACCAGCGCCGTGCGCCGTCCGCTCAGCAGCGACCCGATGACCCAGCCTTCCGCGCCGTCGCTGTCGCGGATCTGGCGCCAGTTGTCGAACTCCGCGATGATTTCCACCGGCAGTCCGGCCCGCAGGAATACCCAGGCAATTTCGTGATCATACCCCGGTCCGCGGCGCACATTGACGCGGTCGGCCTTCAGGCTCACGAAACGCGGCAGGGGCAGGCCGCTTTCGCCTGTCTTGCGCTCGATCTGCGCGTCTGCGGGCAGGCTTGCCGCCGCGAGGGCAAGCATCAGGAGACAAGCCACGATCCTGCGCAGTCGCTGCGGGCGCGAGACTCCCCGGTTCATCCCGTTTCCGACATCCCTCAAGCCGGTTTCCCCGCCATGCAATGCCTGGCCGCAGCCAGCATCCGCCGATGCGAATTCAGCCTTAAGCCAATGCCGCGGCGCGAGGCAAGTCTGGCTCCGGCGTTCGCTCTCGGCTCTGGTCCCATCGCACCTTTCCGGGACATAAGACTTGCGATAAACATGCGCTCATGCTCCCTTCGCGGGACGCTCCGCGAGCCGCCGTCTGAACCGATGGAAACGCGCAACGCCGCAGCACAGCCCAAGAGTTCCATATGACTGCCTCCAAACCGCTGGTCATCGTCACGCGCAAGCTTCCCCAGATGGTCGAGGTGCGCATGCGCGAGTTGTTCGATGCGCGGCTGAACGCTGACGACCGGCCGATGACGAAGGCCGAACTGATCGAGGCGGTCGAGACGGCGGACGTGCTGGTGCCGACAGTGACCGACAGGATCGACCGGGAAGTGTTGAGCCGGGCCGGCGAGCGACTCAGGCTGATCGCCAATTTCGGCACTGGCGTGGACAATATCGACATCGAGACCGCGCGCAACCGCGGTATCACCATTACCAACACTCCAGGTGTGCTCACCGAAGACACCGCCGACATGACGATGGCGCTGATCCTTGCGGTACCGCGGCGCCTGCTGGAAGGCGCGACCCTGCTCAAGACCCAGCAGGACTGGCCGGGCTGGTCGCCCACCTGGATGCTCGGACACCGCATTTACGGCAAGCGCCTCGGCATCATCGGCATGGGCCGGATCGGGCAGGCGGTGGCGCGGCGCGCCAGGGCGTTCGGGCTGTCGATCCATTATCACAACCGCCGCCCGGTGCCCGAGGCCATCGAGAGCGAGCTTGAAGCGACTTACTGGGAAAGCCTTGACCAGATGCTGGCGCATATGGACATCATCTCGGTCAACTGCCCGCACACACCGGCGACCTATCACCTGCTGTCGGCGCGGCGGCTGAAGCTCATCAAGCCCGACGCCTACATCGTGAACACCTCGCGCGGCGAGGTCATCGACGAGAACGCGCTGGCCCGGCTGGTCGAGAATGGCGAGATCGCCGGGGCGGGGCTGGATGTGTTCGAGCACGAGCCCGCTGTCAATCCGCGCCTTTTGAACAACCGCCGCGTGGTCGCCCTGCCGCATATGGGCTCGGCCACCATTGAGGGCCGGATCGACATGGGCGAGAAGGTCATCATCAACATCAAGACGTTCATGGACGGGCACGCGCCGCCCGACCGGGTGTTTCCGGCGATGTTGTAGAGCATTCTCAGCAAGAGCCTATCCCGGACTTGATCCGGGACGGGAAGCGGTTTTGCCGTTCGATGCCGCAGGCCGGAACGAACGCGACGCAAATGCAATGAATTCTAGAGAAGGCGCGCCTCGGGGGGAGAGATGGATTTCGCGGAGCATTTCCAGACGCTGGTGATGATCAGCAACAAGGTCGACGGCCTGTGGCAGATGTATATCGGTGTGCATCTGGGCATCTTCTGGCTGCTGTTCTTCATGCACCGTCCGCTCCTGGCAATCGAGCGGTTGATCGCGCTGATCGCCTACACCTTCTTCGCGGCGGTCAACGGCAAGGCGATGATCGACACCTACGCGCTGCTGGATAATCTGCGCGTTGACCTGCTGAACAGCTTTCCCGCCGCGATCGAGCGCCTGCCGCAGGTGGCCGCGCTGATGGACAGCGCGGACTATTCGAATCGCATGCTGCTGATCCTGATCAGCCACGGGCTGGCCTGGGTGCTGGTCGTGCTGACGCTGGCGTTCCGCAACCAGATGATCAAGGCGTATCAGCGCCAGTTCCCCGGCCATGCGGAGGCCGCCCGGGCCGCGGCGGAGTGATTGCCGGCGCCGTTATCGCGGTAGTGCCGCGATAGGATTATGAGCGTTACGCCATTTGATGGCCTCACTGCCCGGAGTAGCGCGGCGCGCGCCGGTTGACCCACGCGTCCAGCCCTTCGCGCAGGTCGTGTGTCGGGACCATGTAGGCGAAGTGCTCCCCCTCGATGGCGAGCCTGCTGATGGAAGGGGCGTTCTCGGCCATGCTGATCCACCGGGACCCGGAATATATCCGTATCGCCGGGCAGACCGCCGCCACGCTGGTGAGAACCGGGAAATAGGAAAGGGCGGCGCGGACGCCGCCCCTGCAATAGCGCGATCCGAAAAGTGGGAACCGGTTTTCGGATAAATCGCGCGTCCAAACAAAGGTTAGGAGCATGATCCGTTCTGATCGGACCGGATCATGCTCCAATTACGCCGCGACGCGCACCGGCGCGCCGTCAATGACCAGTCCGCTGTTGTTTGCA
>JBKGZY010000111.1:0-9205 GCA_046543175.1 Dichotomicrobium sp. | reverse complement strand
TGTAATCAGTAGGTCGCGGGTTCGAATCCTGCAGCCGGCACCAATAAAATCAAGGGGTTAGGGGACCTTGCCGCCGCTGAGTGGTCTCAATAGGTAATACCTCGGGTAACAAGGTCCTAACGGCTGAGGGGTGGGCGCAGCGTCAGGCTGAAGCGCAAACCTTACAAGTCTTTCCGCCGGTGGCGGCGCGTGCTGCCAGTTTCCGGGTTCGCCCTGAGGAACAAACCGGCCATCAAATTCCAGCATAGCAACGCAGGACGGCACGCGCTTGGTCGCCATGTGTCAGTTCCACAGACGCTCGACGTCTCCCGCGATAGGACTTGCACCCCTTCGCGTGGCACTTGATATCCAGCCCCATATCATTCGTTACGGTCGGTAAAGCCGCAGAGCATCGCTGGATTATCGACGAGGACAAGCCGGCAGGTCGCCTCGTCCCCCGCCGCTCTCTGAAGCTGGTCCAGGAGCGTCCCGACGGAGATGTCACGGCAATACATTCATGGCGGAGGTTGCCGACGCCGGCATACGCGTTTTCCTCTACGAGGCGGGCTATCTCCATGGCAAGACGATCAGCATTGACTCGGAGATCTGCTCGATCGGGTCGGCGAATATCGACATCCGCAGCTTCAGCATCAACTACGAACTGAATGCGGTGCTCTACAGCGAGCCGCACGCCAGCCAACTCGAGCGAGAGTTTGAGCGTGACCTCGCCCATTGCACCGAGCACCGAGTTCGATCCCGCGTTCAGCCGTGAGCGAGATGTGTGGGCGTGAAGTGGAACGCCCAGCGCGGATGGCGCGCGAGCCAGGCGCGCCACCGGCCCAGCGGTCCGCGGCTGGCCGAGCCGGACGGGCCTCAAGACGCTTTACACCGATGATATCCGGACGCTTTTGCGTCGCATTCGTTCCTCGCGCGTTTGCATTTCTCGTTCTGGCGTTCTTCCTGACCTCCTACCCCTCGTCCACCACGGCTCTCTGATGCTGCGTGTCGATGGCTGGATTAGCCAAAGGATGGTTTTGTTTTGGGGCGTCAGCATGGGCGGACGCCAGCATTCTTGCGATCGTTCCGAATTATGGAACTTTTTCTCGATACAATAATTCATGTGTTGCATCATGAAATCTGTTTCTGTAACCCTTTTAGGGACATTAACAAAAAGTGTGTTCCACATGGCAGAACGAGAAGAAGCGCCCGTCGCGTTCGCATCCGTCCCGCTTCCGGCCGAGCGCCAGCCGAAACCGCGGACGCGTGGTCTTACAATGATGATGGATTGGGGCGTAGGCCACGAGCGCATGGCAGATCATCTCAAGCTCGTCGGCCCGTACGCCGATCTCGTGAAGATCGTCGTCGGCACGGCCCGCCTGTACAGCCGCGCGGACCTCATCGCGAAGCTGGAAATGTACAAGTCCTACGGGGTGCTGCCGTTCCTTGGCGGGCAGTTCGCCGAATACGTCTACGCCACGCAGGGCTTCGACGGCATGAAGCCCTTCTTCGCGGAAGCGAAGAACCTGGGCTTCGAGGCGATCGAGATATCGGACAACTGCGTGCCGCTGAGCGACGAGCAGCGCCGCAAGCTCATCCTGATGGCCACGGATGCCGGCCTCGAGGTTCACGGCGAAGTCGGCTCGAAGGTGGCGCAGCAAACCGCGGACGACCTGATTGCCCAGGCGCAGGTCTGCTACGAGGCCGGCTGCCACATCGTGCTCGTCGAAGGCGCCGAGCTTGTCGACGCGCAGGGGCAGCCGCAGCGCGACGTGATCGGCGCCCTGCGCCAGAAGCTTGATCTCGACAAGGTGCTGTTCGAGCTGACCGGCCCGTGGATCAAGGGCAACGCGCTCTGCGACGTCTACCAGCTCAAGAAATTCCTCGTCGGCGAATTCGGAATGAACGTCAACCTGGCCAATGTCATGCCGGATGACGTGCTCGAAACCGAGGCCCTGCGCCTCGGTCTGTCCGTGGTCGGACCAACCGTCGAAACGAACCCGGCCGCATGAAGACGCGCCCGCGCGATGCCGTGCGGTCGCACGAAACGACAACTGGGAGGAATGCATGAAGCGACTTCTCGCATGCGTCGCCATGATCGGCGCAACGCTCTTGGCCATGTCACCGGAACGTCCGGTGCTGGCTCAGGAAACGATCGTCACAATCTCGGGCGCGGGTCCGCAGGGCCGCTGGTTCAAGGAAGCCTCGCTTGTCGGCAAGCTCCTTTCCGAGAAGATGGACGGCGTTGAGGTGAACGGCGTCATCGGCAAGGGCGTTTCCGTGGGCAACATCAAGCGTATCATGGCCGGACGGATCGAGGCCGGGCGCGGTTTTCTGCCGGATCTTGTTCTGGCATACGACAATGCGCCGCCGTTCGATGACGGCCGCGACTATAGCAATGTCGTCTCCTGGATCACGGTTAATCCGCTGATCTACCGGCTGATCGGCGATGCGGACATCGAGAGCTACTCCGATCTGGAGGGCAAGACGGTTGCCATCGGCGGCAGAAACAGCGGTGACGATGCGCGCGCCAAGGAAATCCTCGCGGCGCACGGCATCACTGATGAAAACGCCGATCTGGTCTATCTGGCGCGTTCGGACGCCCAGAACGCCCTCATCGACCGCCAGATCGACGCGCTGCTGATTTCGTACTCACGGAACAATCGGGGCCATCTCGGTCCGGTGTTCGCCGCGCGCGATCTGGATGACGACATCGACTTCATCGACATGGATGAAGAGAAGGCCAAGGAGATCGTGGCGAACAACCCGGCGTTCTACGTCGACCGCCTCGGGGAGCCTGTCTTCGACCACCCTGATCTCGTTGGCCTGGCCGTACGCACGGGCTTCATGATCAGCAAGGACGTTCCCGAAGACATCGTCTACGAGATGACCAAGGCGATCTTCGAGAACTGGGACGAGGTCACTGAATCCGCCCCCTGGTGGAAAGAGAAAGGCGCGGCAGGACCGGACATAGCCGCCTCGTTCACGGCTGCTCCTTACCACCCCGGCGCGCAAAAATATTACGAAGAAGCCGGTATTTGGCAAGAGCACAGGGAGTAATTCCTCCCGAGGCCCGCTCGTGGGCAGGCAGGAGGGGCTTTTCCGGTCCTTCCTGCCAAACCGACTCCGCTGGCGTATTCTCCAGGTGAGGCAATGCAGCCCGTCATCGAAAAGATCAAAATGGTGCTGGTCGGCACTCTCGTGCTGATCACCGCTGGCTTCGCCCTGTATACCGGCGGTACCGGCCCCTTCGAAGCGCCCTTGCAGCGCGGCCTGTTCCTTCTTTTCATCATGCCGCTCATCTTCCTGATGATCCCGTCCGGGCTGGGGCTAGGCAGGATAGCGGAAGATATATTGGGGATCGTCCTCACGCTGGTATCTGCTGCGGTCTTTGCCTGGAACGTCCAGAATTTCGGGCGTCTTTACGCCGATCCATTTCTTAATCCGATTGACCTTTGGCTGGGCGCGATCGGATTGCTGCTCGTGCTCGAGGCGGTTCGCCGGACGGTCGGCCTCATCATCACGGTCTTCATGGCCAGCTTTCTGGCCTTCGCATATTTTGGCAACTCGGTGCCTGTGTCTCAGCTCCGCCATAGCGGGCTGGACCTTGAAACGATTGTCTCGCTCATCTTCTACGGCACCGACGGCGTGTTCGGCGTGCCGGTCGGCGTGTGCGCGACCTTCGTCATTCTCGTGATCATGCTCGGGTCGATGCTCACCTATGCCGGGGGCGTCGAGCTGTTCATGAACCTGGCCAGGGGGATTGCCGGGAGCCTGACCGGCGGCCCCGCGAAGATAGCCGTTGTCGGCTCCGCGCTGATGGGCATGGTCACGGGCGCGACCGTCGCCAACGTTGCCACGACAGGCGCGGTCACCATTCCGATGATGAAGCGCGCGGGTTACAACCGCCACTTCGCCGGCGCGGTCGAGGCGCTCGCCTCCTCGGGCGGGCAGTTGATGCCGCCGATCATGGGCGCAGCCGCTTTCGTGATGATCGAATATCTGAACATCGATTATCTCGAACTGGTGGGCTACGCGCTGACGCCGGCGCTGCTGTATTTCCTGGCCGTGCTGATGATCGTGCATGTGCGCTCGGTCAAGCTCGGGCTTGGCGGTGCTCCCGCGGAAGAATTGCCGAGCATCTGGACCGAGCTCATGAAGCGCGGGCACATGCTGCTTCCCATCGTCCTGCTGGTCGTGCTGATGTCGCAGCGGCTCAGCCTGATGTATGCGGCGTTCTTCGCCGTGATCGCGGCCATGCTGCTGGCGCTGCTCAACCGCGAGACACGGCCCAGCCTGCGCGGCTACTATCACGCGTTCGAGCACACCATGAAGGCCATGGCGCCGCTAACAGCCATCTGCGCGGGCGCCGGCATCCTGATCGGCGTGCTCACCAGCACCGGCCTCAACCTCAAGATCACCTACCTGATCGAGTACGTTGCGCAGGGCAGCCTGTTCATTACCCTGCTCATGACAATGGGCGCTTGCATCGTGCTGGGGATGGGGCTGCCGACCGTGGCGGCCTATGTCGTGCTGGCGACGCTGGTGCCGGCTGCGCTCATCAATCTCGACGTGTCGCCGGTCGCCGCCCACCTGTTCATCTTCTACTTTGCCATTCTGTCCGCGATCACCCCGCCGGTCTGTACGGGGGCCTATGTCGCGGCGGGCATAGCCGAAGCGAATCCGTTGAAGACCGGGCTGGTGGCGATCAAGCTGGGCATCGTCGTGTTTTTCATTCCCTATGCCTTCGTCTACAACCCGTCTCTTCTGATGATGGGCACGCCCGGCGAGATCGTGGTCCACGTGATCACTGCGGTGCTTGGCATCGCCCTCTGGGTTTTCGGCCTCGAGGGATACCTGCGGCGGCATCTTTCCGTTCTGACGAGGGGGGCCTTCATCATGGCCGGTGTGCTGCTGATCTGGCCGGTGCCCTGGATCAGCTTTACCGGCTTCGCGCTGGCCGCGCCGTTCCTGGCCTGGGAAATCCTTGCGAGGTGGCGGCGTCCATCACCTTCGGAGACGGCCGAACAATCCCTTGTTTCCGGCCCGGTGCGGCCGGGCGACGGCTCGTGAGGAAGCTGCCTCCGCTCAGGCGGTCGCGATATGTCATGTGTCAACGAGGGAGGCGAACCTGACCGGCGCAGCTTGGAACGAAGAGTTCGATGTGATCGTCGTCGGCTTCGGCTTCGCCGGCGGCGCGAGCGCCATTTCCGCGGCTGACGCCGGCGCACGGGTGCTGCTGATCGAGAAGATGTCCCGGCCCGGCGGCATCTCGATCTGCTCTGCCGGCGGCATCCGCATTGCCGATGACGCCGATGCGGCCTTTCGCTACCTCGGGCAGACGAACGCCGGCACGGCCCCCGAGAAAAACCTGCGGGCGCTCGCTGACGGCATGACGGAGATCGAAGGCTTCGTCCGCAAGCTGTGCGAGCCATGCGACGCCAGCCTGACAAAGGTGAAAGCGCCGGGAAACTACCGTTTCGACGGCTTCGAGACATTCGGCTTCCTCTCCGTCGCGGATGTGCCGGGCTTCGAGGCGCGCGCGGTTTATCCCCATGTGCGTGGCCTGCGCGGCGGCGCGCGGCTTTTCAACGTGGTTCAGAGCAACGTGGCCGCACGCGATATCGAGGTTCGGCTGGCATGCAGGGCGCTGCGGCTTCTGCGCGACGAGCGCGGGGCAGTGTCGGGCGTTCTCGTGGAGCATGCGGGACGTTGCGCGCGGCTCCGCGCGAGGGGCGGCGTGATCCTGGCCTGCGGCGGCTTCGAGGCGGACGCGGAGATGAAGCGCCAGTACTGGCAGGAAAAGCCGGTGGCGGCGGCCGCGTTTCCCGGCAACACGGGCGACGGAATCCGCATGGCCCAGGCAGCCGGGGCCGATCTCTGGCATATGTGGCATTATCACGGCACCTACGGCCTCCGGCACCCCGACACCGACTCGTATCCCTACGGAATCCGGCTGACCCGGTTCCGCGACTGGACGCCCGGCCTTCTACAGGATGACGAGGACGTCCCCGCATTCCTGCTCGCCACGGAAAACGCGAAGATGCCGTGGATCGTCGTCGATCAGCACGGTCGGCGCTACATGAACGAATATCCGCCCTATCCCGGCGATACCGGGCATCGCCACATGGCGCATTTCGATCCCGTTTCGCAGAGCTTCCCGCGCATCCCGTCCTACCTCGTCCTCGATCAGAAGGGCTTCGACCGCGACGCGCTCGGCTTTCCGACCTACAACGACCCGCGCATGGACTTCGCCTGGAGCGGGGACAATCGCGCCGAGCTCGAGATGGGACTGATCCGCAGGGCCGACACGCTTGAGCAACTGGCGCGGATCGTCGGCTGCGCGGAAGACGAGATCCGCGAGACGCTGGCGCGGTGGAACGGCTTCTGCGGTGGTGAACAAGACGATCCGCATGGCAGGGACCGGCAGACCTCCACGCCGATCGAGGGGCCGCCGTACTATGTCGCGCAGACATGGCCCATCGTCGCGAACACGCAGGGCGGCCCCGTCCACGACCCGGACCAGCGCATTCTCGATCCGTTTTCCGAGCCGATTGAAGGCCTCTATGCCGCCGGCGAACTCGGCAGCGTCTTCGGGCACCTCTACCTGTCGGGGGGCAACCTGGCCGAATGCTTTGTCGGCGGCCGCATCGCCGGACGCAATGCCGCGATCAGGGCGCAAGCCGCGCCGCCGGCGCCGCCACCCGCGACCCCTCTTTCATGATTCCGCCTCCGGCATCCGTCGGGACGCACGAAAAAACTTCGGGAGAGATTTTCAGCCTTGCCCGCCGACATCCTGAGCACGAATCTGGCCATCGCCGCGGCATTGCTCTTCGGAGCGGGAATCGTGCGCGGCTTCACCGGATTCGGCGCGGCGCTGCTGCTGGCGCCCGTGCTCGCTTACCTGTTCGGGGCGACGAGCGGCGTCGGCATCATCATCCTGCTCAACCTGATCGTCTCGGTTCAACTCATCGCCCCGGCGCTCCGGGTCAGCAACTTCGCCGGTGTCGGCTGGCTCACGGCGGGCGCCTGTGTCGCGATGCCCATCGGCGTCTGGGCGCTGGGAACATTCGATCCCGAAGCGGCGCGCGATGCGATTTCGATCCTCGTGATCCTCGCCTGCATCCTCATCGCATTGCCCTATCAGGACCACCTGCATATCCGCTCCAGCCCGGCGATGGACGCTTTCGCCGGTGGGCTTGGCGGTCTCATGCACGGCTTCGCGGGCATCGGCGGGCCGCCGATCATCATATACTGGATCGCGCAGAAGCAGTCGGCGGCGGCGCTGCGGGCCAATATCATTCTGTCTTTCGCAATCATCAACATCGTGACGACGCTCGCGTTCCTGGTCGGCGGCCTGCTGAACACGAAGATGTTTCTGCAGACGCTTCTGCTGACGCCGCCATTCCTGCTCGGCGCGTGGGTCGGCGCGCATATTTTCGGCCGCAGCAGCGACAGGTTCTTCATGCGGGTCGTGCTGGTGCTGCTCATCGTGGTGGCGGCCGGCATGTTGATCGCCGAGTGAGCCGGACAAGCGGGCCGGCCTCATCCATGCGCGCTGATGATCCGGTCCGCCTGGTCCTGGCTGGGGAAGGGGAGGTAGCCGAGTTCCCTGGAAATCTGTGCGGCTGCGTCGAGCACCATCGGCGTGGTCCGCTCGACGAGCTTGTCGTCCATCCGGAAGATGGGGATCGCGATGCCGCAGGACGCCACCACCTTCCCGGAATGATTGCGGATCGGCGCGGCGATCCCGCCCATTTCGGGATGGTTCTCGCCCTGCGCTATGGCGTACTGCTTTTCCGCCACCTCGTCGAGAATGTCGCGCAGCTTCTCCGGGTCGGTGATCGTGCCGGGGGCGCGCTTCTCCTTGGGCTGGGCGAGAACCGCGTCCCGGATATCCGGAGTGAATGCGAGGATCGCGCGCCCCGTGGCCGTACACCACGACGGGGAGACCTTGCCCACCTGGGTCTGCACGCGAATCGAGCGCGGGCTCTCGACCTTGGCGAGGTAGACGACACCGCCGCCTTCTTCGAGCACGGCCAGGTGGACCGTCTCGTCCGCCGCCCGGGACAGCCGTTCCAGATGCGGGCGCGCCACCTGCATCACGTCGATCTCGGTGAGCGCCTGCACGCCGATCCGCCAGAGCTTCAGGGTCAGCCGGTATTCGCCGCCCTCGGTGTGTTCGACCACGCCCGCCTCGACGAGCGTCGCAAGTATTCTGTGCAGAGAGCTTTTCGGTCGCCCGGTCTCCCGGCAGAGCTCGGATAGTGTAAGAGGCTTCCATTTGCGCCCGAAAACTTCAAGAACGTCGAACGTCTTTAAAATCGACCCCGTCATGCCGGGGCGGGGAGATGCCGAGTCAGCGGCTGAACGCTTTCTTTTTGTGAGCGTTTTGTCCATTAGACCGGCCTCTTCATTGCAAGCGATAGTCCGAAGGTAAGCATTGCCATATCACCCCACCAGTGGATTGCATACAATCTGTCGCAGCATTGCGCCTTCTGTCCCAAGGGGTGGAACACCCGATCCTATCACGCCCAAGGAGATGGCATGAGTACCGATCCGCAACTTGTTAAGACGCATGCCCTGGAATGGCGCCACAATGAGCGGATTTTCCGCCCTCTCGTCGATTACAACCTCGCCTATCTGCTTTCCGCCGAACGGCAGGGGCTGGTCCCGCAGGAGGCGGCAAGGCCGGCGATCGGCTGTCTGCAAGACCTGCGCGGCGAAGGGCTTTCCGGGATGGCGTTCGCGCCGGAAAAGGACGGGCTTCAGCCCAACCTGGAAGCGGAGGTGATCCGTCGGATCGGCGCGCAGCACGGCGGCTGGGTGAGCATCGGACGGGCACGGCAGGAATGCGAACTGGTGGCGCGGCAGATCGCCATGCGCGACGACCTGCTGGGTGTCATCGGTCTGGCGGGCGCGGTGCTCGATGCGCTGCTCGGGCTTGCAAGGCGGGAACGCGCGACCGTCATGCCGTACTACACCTGGGCGCAGCACGCCGAGCCGATAACCTTCGGCTATTTTGCCGTCGCCAACGCATATGCGGTTCAGGCCGACTGCGAGAGGCTGGAGCGTGCCTTCCGGCGCGCCGATCTCGCCCGGGCCGGGGCGGGACAGGTCGTTCCGCCGCCCTTCTCCATAGACCGTGAACGTATCGCCGGGCGTCTCGGCTTTTCCGGCGTGCTGCCCAACTCGCTTCATGCCTACAGTTCCGGCGACATCGAGATCG
>JBKGZY010000110.1:0-9215 GCA_046543175.1 Dichotomicrobium sp. | reverse complement strand
GCTCATCCGGGCCCGTGTCTGCGCCGCAGGATTGCATCCCGCGCCGCGCACGGGATGACGGCGGGGCGTCGCGGGCGCCGCCGGTCGGACCGCTTCGATCTGATCGCGACGCGGCTCAGGCGTCGTCGCCGGCCCCGGCCATGAAAGGCGCCATGCCCTTCTGCGCGAGCTCGTGGGCGGCCTCGTTCTCCGGATCGCCCGCGTGTCCGCGCACCCAGTGAAACGTCACGTCGTGGCGCTGCCGGGCCTCGTCCAGCCGGCGCCAGAGATCGTCGTTCTTGACCGGCTTTTTCTGCGCGGTGCGCCAGCCATTGGCCTTCCACTTGTCGATCCAGCTCGTGATGCCCTGACGCAGATAATCCGAGTCGGTGTAGAGATCGACGGGCACCGGGCGCTTGAGCGCCTCCAGCGCGGCAATCGCCGCCATCAGTTCCATGCGGTTGTTGGTCGTGTTCGCCTCGCCGCCGCTCAACTCCTTGCGGGCATCGCCGAACAGCAGCACGGCGCCCCAGCCGCCCGGTCCGGGATTTCCTGAACAGCCGCCGTCGGTGTAGATGCGCACGCGCTCGGCCTTCGGCTCGCTCACGGTGTCTCCTTTTCACAGAGTTCGATCAGGACGTAATCCCGTATTCGCTCAGCGAGCCGACCCGCTGATGGAAGCGCAGCTTGCGCAAGTATTCCTCGGGGGATTTCGGCCGGACATACGCCTCCGGCGTGGTGTTGAACCAGTCATAGGCGCGCGTGAGCAGGAAGCGCAGCGCCGCGCCGCGCGCGAGGATGGGCAGGGCCCCGGTTTCCGCCGCGCTCATGGGCCGCACGCTCCGGTACGCTTCGAGAAAGGCGCGCGCCTTGGTGATGTTGAAGCTGTGATCGTTCTCGAAGCACCACGCATTCAGGCATATGGCAACGTCGTAGGCCAGCAGGTCGTCGCAGGCGAAATAGAAATCGATGATGCCGGAGACGCTGCCGTCATAGACCAGCACGTTATCGGGGAACAGGTCGGCATGGATGATGCCCTCGGGCAGGTCCGCCGGCCACTTGCGGCTTAGTGTCTCCAGTTCGCTGTCGAGCAGCGCGCCGAGCCCGGACCAGACCTCGTCGGCCTTCGGCCCGAGCGCCTCGCGCAGACGCTGCCAGCCCGCCAGCGACAGGCTGTTCTCCCGGCGCATGGGAAATTCCCGGCCCGCGAGATGCAGCTTCGCCAGAGCCGTGCCGACCGCCGCGCAATGCGCAACTGACGGGCGACGCACGGATATGCCTTTCAGGAAGGTGAAAAGCGCCGCGGACCGGCCGCAAAGCGTTTGAAGCGCCTGATCGTCCCGGTCGCGGATCGGCACGGGGCAGGGAACGTCGCGCGTGGCCAGATGGTCCAGCAGCGCGATGAAGAACGGCAGGTCGCCGCAGGCGACGCGCTTTTCGTAAAGCGTGAGGATGAAATCGCCGCGCTCGGTGGTGAGCAGGTAATTGGTGTTCTCGACGCCTTCGGCGATGCCCTTCATCGACACCGGGCGGCCGATATCGTACCGCTTCAGCAGTTCGGCGATTTCTTCGGCTGTAACTTCGGTGTAGACCGCCATGCCGGTTCGCGTGCCGCGCTCAGGCGGCGGAATCCTGGAGCACGCGCGGCAGCTTGAAGATCACGTCCTCGGTCGCGGTGGTCACGGTTTCGATGGAAAGATCATAACGTTCGCCAAGCGCGTCGATGATCTCCTCGACGAGGGCCTCGGGCGCGCTGGCCCCGGCCGTGATGCCGACGGAGGATGCGCCTTGAAGCGAGGCCCAGGGAATGTCGCCGGCCCGCTGGACGAGATGCGAGACGCCGCAGCCCGCGGTCCGGCCGACTTCGACGAGGCGCTGGGAGTTGGAGCTGTTCGGCGCGCCGATCACCAGCAGGGCGTCCGCGCGCGGGGCGATGGCCTTGACCGCCGCCTGCCGGTTGGTGGTGGCGTAACAGATGTCCTCCTTGTGCGGCCCCACGATGTTCGGGAAGCGTTCGTTCAGCACCCTGACGATTTCGGCGGTGTCGTCGACCGACAGCGTCGTTTGCGTGACGAAGGCCAGCTTGTCCGGGTCGCGCGCCTGATAGGCCCGGGCGTCCGCGACCGTCTCGATCAGCGTCACCGCGCCATCCGGCAACTGGCCGATGGTGCCGGCGACTTCGGGATGCCCGTCATGGCCGATCAGCAGGATGTCGTAACCGCGCGCATGAAGCCGTTCGGCCTCGATATGCACCTTGGTAACGAGCGGACAGGTGGCGTCGATATAGAACATGTTGCGCGATTGCGCGTCGGCGGGCACCGATTTCGGCACGCCGTGGGCGGAAAAGATCACCGGGGCGTCCGTTCCTTCCGGGATTTCGTCGAGTTCCTCGACAAAGACCGCGCCTTTCGCCTTCAGGCTCTCCACCACGTAACGGTTGTGGACGATCTCGTGGCGCACATAGACCGGCGCGCCGTATTTCTGCAGGGCGAGCTCGACAATATCGATCGCCCGGTCCACCCCGGCGCAGAAACCGCGCGGCGCGGCCAGAAGGATGTGCATGGCGGGCTTGGTCACAGCGTTCCTTTCCCGGATCGAAATGTCGTCAGGCGGCGAGTGTACGCCGCCTGTGCATGGCCGAGCGCAGGCTCCTTGCCGGGCGTTCTCCGCGCCATTAAGCTCGCGCGCAACATTTCCCGGGGCTCGCGCCTTTCCCGGCCGTTTTAGCAACCGCACCATCGGCTGAACAAGAGGAACGTCACGAAGTGTCCAAAATGACCGGCTATTTCCCGAAACATCGGCGGCACGGGTCAGGAGGGGCGTCAGCCTGTGAAACATAATGAAAACATAAGCACGGGCCGGCGCGTTGTCATGGCCTGCCGTGCTGATCGCCAGCGGCGCACCGGCGTAGCCGGACGCGGCCTTGCCCTGATGCTTGCGATGGCCGGCGCGCTCGCGCTGGGGGGATGCGGCGTATCGCAGATCACCTCGGGCATCGGCTCCGGGGTGTTCGGCGACTCTGAGGAGGAACCCGAACAGGCGGACTGGGAAACCACGATCACCGAGGAAAGCATGCTGGAAGCGGCCCGCTCGGACACCAGCGGGCGGGTGGACGGCTCCGAGTCCGCTTCCGGGTGCCCGCGGTTCAAGACCTGGCCTGCCGACCGCCACATTACCGTGTACGAGCCCGGCCGGGTGGGCGAGCGCCTGGCAATGCGGTATCGCGGCAGCATCACGAGAACCGCGCGCGAATGCGACGTCAACGGCTCGCAAGTCAGCATCAAGTACGGCTTCGCCGGACGCGTGCTGATGGGGCCGCGCGGCGAGGACGGCCCCGTGAAGCTGCCTGTGAAGCTGTATCTGGCCAAAGCCGACGGCACGAAGATCCGCACCCGGGGGATGGATGTGAGCGTCGAGCTGCACCGTGAGAACCCGGTGGATTATTTCTCCGTCGTGCGCACCATCAGCTTCGAGGCCGAGCCGGGCACGGCGCCGTCGTCCTACCAGCTCTTCATCGCCTTCGACCGCGACACCGCCAACGCGAGCTGAGCCATTGGCCCGGGCGGGGCCCGCGCCTCTTCCTTCAGTCTTCGCCCGCTCGGGCCTTCCCGCGCTGATTGCACGCGTCCGCGCGACAACTGCATGCGTGCCGGGAACATCTTCGATGAACGCACGTTGTTTGTTCCGGATGCACGGGTGTCACCCGGAATGGGAGTGCGCCCCCGGAGAGGGCGCGCCCGCGGGGCTTTTCCCAGCGCCTATTTGACATGGGGGGCCAATTCGCTATCCTCGTGATCACCATATGCTGATATTCGACTGCGGGAGAGACCGGCCGATCCGGCCGGCGCCGAAGGAGCAACCGCCCCGGAAACTCTCAGGCGAAAGGACCGCAGCCGAACAGCACTCTGGAAAGCAGCCGGGCGCGGGCTTTCGCGTGCCGGCTCACCGAAGGGGTAATCCGGCGCGGCGCGCCCGCCGGCAAAATCTCTCAGGTACCGTGACAGAGGGGGCGACGCCCGGATGCCTTGCGGCAGACGAGCGGACGACGCTCACGATGGACCTGAGTCATGCAAGACCCCAAGCGGCCCCCAGCCGAAAACGATCTGAAATCCACGCCGCTGCACGATCTTCATGTCGCGCTCGGGGCGAAGATGGTGCCGTTCGGCGGCTACGCGATGCCGCTCAATTACCCGTCCGGGATCATCGCCGAGCACAACCACACCCGCGCCCATGCCGCGCTGTTCGACGTGTCGCATATGGGCCAGGCGCTGCTCTCCCATCCTGAAGACATCTGCACGATCATCGAGCGGCTGGTTCCGGGCGACATTGCCGGGCTGAAGCCGGGCCGGATGCGCTACACCCAGCTTACCAATGCCGAAGGCGGCATCCTCGACGACCTGATGATCTCGCGCGCCGGCGCGAAGGACGGCCGCGACTGGCTCTATCTCGTCGTCAATGCCGCGCGCAAAGAGGCCGATCTCGCCCATATCGCGGCCGGTCTGGACGACGACGGCCGGCTCGACAGGCTGGACGACCATGCGCTGATGGCCGTGCAGGGGCCCGAAGCCGTGCAGGTTCTCTCGCGCCACCTGCCGGGCTGCGAGGAGATGCGCTTCATGTCCTTCCGGGCCTTCGAGGACACGGGTTACGGCACGGTCTGGGCGTCGCGCTCGGGCTATACGGGCGAGGACGGCTTTGAAGTCTCGATTGCCGCGGACAGGGCCGGGGCCTTTGCCCGCGCGCTTCTGGAGGACGAACGGGTCAAGCCGGCCGGGCTGGGCGCGCGCGATACGCTGCGCCTGGAAGCCGGGCTGTGCCTCTACGGACACGACATCGACGAGACAACCTCGCCGGTGGAGGCGGGGCTGAGCTGGTCGATCGGCAAGCGCCGGCGCGTCGAAGGCGGCTTCCCCGGCGCCGACCGCATCCTGGGCGAGTTGCGCGACGGCCCGGCGCGGCTGCGCGTCGGCCTGATGCCGGAAGGCCGGGCGACGCCCCGCGAGGGCGTGGTGATCCTGAATGCCGATGGCACCGAGACCGGCGTCGTGACCAGCGGCGCCTACAGCCCGACGCTCGGCCACCCCATCGCGATGGGCTACGTGGCCAGCGGGGACGCCGTCACCGGCACACCCGTGGACCTTCAGATCCGGGGCAAGTCGCACCCCGGCCATGTCGCCGGCCTGCCTTTCGTCCAACACCGCTACGCCACGAAGGCGAAGGCGGCATCGTAGCCATCGACCGCGTCGGCACCCGCGAAGGTGCGCGCTTCATGCCAGGGAACGGAAACCATGAGCGATACCAGATACACCAAGGACCACGAATACATCCGCGTGGAGGGCGAAACCGGCGTTATCGGCATTTCGAACCATGCGCAGGAGCAGCTCGGCGAAGTCGTGTTCGTCGAACTGCCGGAGGTTGGCAAGGAGGTGACCCAGGGCGACGAACTGGCCGTGGTCGAGTCGGTCAAGGCCGCCAGCGAGGTGTATGCGCCCGTCTCCGGCGAGGTCACGGAGATCAATGACGGCCTCACGACCACCCCGGAAAAGGTGAACGCCGACGCCGAAGGCGAGGCCTGGTTCGTGAAGCTGAAGATCGCCGACAAGGGCGAACTCGACAAGCTGATGAGCGCCGCGGATTACAAGTCATACCTGGAGAGCCTGGACTGATGCGCCTGTTACCCCATTCCGACGCCGACCGCGCGGCGATGCTGTCGGCCATCGGCGTGCGCGGCATCGACGACCTGTTCGCCGATGTGCCCGAGGCCGCGCGCCTGAAAGACCTGCCCGACCTGCCGCGCCATGCCAGCGAGATCGAGCTTGAGCGCGCCATGTCCCGCATGGCGGACAAGAATGTGAGTGCTGGCGCGGTCCCGTTCTTTGTCGGTTGCGGCGCCTACAAGCACCACGTTCCCGCCACGGTGGACCACCTGATCCAGCGCTCCGAGTTCATGACCGCCTATACGCCCTATCAGCCGGAAATCGCGCAGGGCACCCTGCAATACCTGTTCGAGTTCCAGACGCAGGTGGCGATGCTGACCGGCATGGATGTCGCCAACGCCTCGATGTACGACGGCTCGACGGCGGCCTCCGAGGCGGTGCTGATGGCCCAGCGCGTCACCAGGCGGCCGAAGGCGGTCATCAGCGGCGGGCTGCATCCGCATTACCGCGCGGTGATCGAGACCTTCTGCCATTTCTCCGAGCACGACTGCGCGGAAGCCGAGGCCGACAGGCTCGAAGATGCGCTCGACGACCGGACGGCCTGCGTCATCGTCCAGACGCCGGATGTGTTCGGCCGCATCCATGACCTGCGCGCGCTGGCCGACCGCGTTCACGAGGCCGGGGCGCTGCTGATCGTGGTCGTCACCGAGGTGCTGTCGCTCGGCGCGCTGATGCCGCCGGGCGAGATGGGCGCGGATATCGTGGTGGCCGAGGGCCAGTCGATCGGCAACGGGCTGAATTTCGGCGGGCCGTATCTCGGGCTGTTTGCCACACGGCAGAAATATGTGCGCCAGATGCCCGGCCGCCTCGTCGGCGAAACCACGGACGAAGACGGCAAGCGCGGCTTCGTACTGACGCTGAACACGCGCGAACAGCATATCCGCCGGGCGCGCGCGACCAGCAATATCTGCACCAACTCGGGCCTGTGCGCGCTGGCCTTCACCATTCACATGACGCTGCTGGGCGAGAAGGGCTTGCGCGCGCTGGCGATGGCCAATCACCGCGCCGCGGTTGCGCTGGCCGGCGACCTGGCGGATGTGCCGGGCGTCGAGGTGCTCACCGACCAGTTCTTCAACGAGTTCACGATCCGCGTGCCGGGCGATGGCGCGGAGGTGGTCGACAAGCTGGCCGACAGGGACGTGCTCGGCGGCGTGCCGGCGGCGCGGCTCTGGCCGGACCGGCCGGACCTGGCCGACCGCATCATTGTCGCGGCCACCGAGATGACGACGGGGGCAGACCGCGCGGCCTACAAGGCGGCGCTGAGGGAGGTGCTGGCATGAGCAGGACGAGCGTGAACGAGGCGGGCGCGCCGGAGACTTTCACCGGCAATCGCGGGCTGCGCATCGAGGAGCCGCTGATCTTCGAGATCGGCGACACCGGCGAGTCGGGCGTGGATGTCAGCGTTCCGGACGGCGAAAACCGTCTCGGCGGGCTGGAACGGCGCGCGGCTATCGGCCTGCCGGGGCTGAGCGAGCCGGAGACCATGCGCCATTACGTGCGCCTGAGCCGGAACAACTACGCCATCGACACCGGCATCTTCCCGCTCGGCTCCTGCACCATGAAGCACAATCCGCGCGCCAACGAAAAAATGGCGCGGCTGCCGGGTTTCGCCGACATCCACCCCTTGCAGCCGCAAAAGACCGTGCCCGGCGCCATCGAACTCATGGAGACGCTGTCGCACTGGCTGCTGACGCTGACCGGCATGCACGCCGTTGCGCTGTCGCCGAAAGCGGGCGCGCATGGCGAGTTGTGCGGGATGATCGGCATCAAGGCGGCGCACGAGGCGAGCGGGGAAAACGAGCGGCGCATCGTGATCGTGCCGGACAGCGCGCATGGCACCAACCCGGCGACCGCCGCGCTGCTGGGCTATGAAGTGCGCCCGGTCGAGGTGCGCGAGGACGGCACGGTGAGCGCGGACGCCGTGCGCGATGTCATCGGGCCGGACACCGCCGCGATGATGCTGACCAACCCGAACACCTGCGGGCTGTTCGAGCCGGACATCATCGAGATCGCGGAAGCGCTGCACGAGGCGGGCGCGTATCTCTACTGCGACGGCGCGAACTTCAACGCCATCGCGGGCAAGGTGCGCCCCGGTGATCTCGGCATCGACGCGATGCATCTGAACCTGCACAAGACCTTTTCCACGCCGCATGGCGGCGGCGGGCCGGGTTCCGGGCCGGTGATCTTTTCCGAGGCGATCGCGCCTTTCGCGCCGCTGCCGCGCGTCGTGGCAGGGGAGGGCGGTCCGGTGCTGGCCGAATACGCGGACGACATCCCCGGCGAGCAACCTTTCGGCAGGCTGACGGCATTCCACGGCCAGATGGGCATGTTCGTGCGCGCGCTCGCCTACATGATCGCGCAGGGCGCCGACGGCATCCGGCAGGCATCGGAAGACGCGGTGCTCAACGCCAACTATGTCCGCGCCCGGCTGAGCGATTTGTTCACGCAGCCGTTCGGTGACCGCGTATGCATGCACGAGGTGCTGTTCGACGACCGCTTCCTGAAGGATACCGGCGTCAGCACGCTGGATCTTGCCAAGGCGCTGATCGACGAGGGCTTCCACCCGATGACGGTGTATTTCCCGCTGGTGGCCCACGGCGCGATGCTGGTGGAGCCGACGGAAAGCGAATCGCGCCAGAGCCTCGACCAGTTCATCGACGCCATGCGCGCGCTGGCCAGGGCCGCGCAGGCGGGCGAAACCGAGCGGTTCACCGGGGCGCCGCACTATGCCCCGCGCCGCAGGCTGGACGAGGTTACGGCCGCACGCCATCCGGTGCTGCGCTGGGAACCGCCTCAGCCGGCGCGTGCCGCGGAATAGGCCGGGTCCGAATCGCTTGCTCGCCGGTTCCACGCAGCCCGCGCCGTTCACCCTGTGGCGCGGGCTGAATCCTTCATGAACGGCCGGTTCCCGCAGCGTTCAGGCGCGCCCGGCTATTGTCCACCCTGTTTGATCCCGATGCAGCAATCGGGCTGCATCGATAGCCGCAGGGAGGACATCATGGCAATCAAGCTTGTACTGGCGGGGGCCGTGGCCGCTGCAACACTGGCCGCGACGGCATATGGCGTCGGGGCCCGCGCGGACACCTACTACTACGACGACTTCAATCTGAAGCATTGCGGCGCGCTGATCCGCTCGGCGGGCAAGAAGAATCTCGTGCGCGTCTTTGCGCGGAACAGCGCGGTGTTCGCCTGGAAGCGCGAAGCGCGTTACGTTTACGGCCACGATCATGGCTACTGGAGCGAGGCGCGCGGTTCGCGCATAGAGTGCCACAGCGAGGGCATCTTCGTGCGCTGCGTTGCGAAGGCGCATCCGTGTCAGCGTTAGAGCGGCTCAGGCGCTCTCTGGGGGCGTCCGCAACCAGGTGTGATGTGGCGGCGGCAGGTTCCGCCGTCACCCGACCGCCGCGCGTTGGGACGGTATCCGATCAGGCGCAACCCGGTCATGCCCATGCCCGCCCCCGTTGTCATCCCGTGCGCGCCGCGGGATGCAATCCGGCGGCGCAGACACGGGATCGTTCT
>JBKGZY010000109.1:0-9241 GCA_046543175.1 Dichotomicrobium sp. | reverse complement strand
CGCGCACGGGATGACACCGCCGGCACGCCGGAACCGACGCCGCACATCGCTTCGCCCCGCGGCGCGCACGGGACGACAGTGTGGCCTCGCGGGCGACGGTCTGGAATCTGCTTTGGCGTATTTGCGTCTGTCCGTTCCGGTCTTCGACTCCGCAATGCGAAGTGGTATCCCCTTCGCTGGAGCGCGTTGAATGAAATCGGAATCAAGGAACGCGCTCTAAGATGTTGATTTATCGTATTTGCGTCGCTTCCGCGCCGGCCCTTGGCTTCGGACGCAAAACCGGTCCCCACTCTTGCTGAAAATGCTCTGGAGAATGCTCTTCGTTTGACGAATAATTCGCCACCTTCCCCAAACACAACCGATAGGACACATGACCGATCAGATCAAAATCGCGCTCGCCCAGCTTGACCCGACCGTCGGTGATCTGGCGGGCAACATCGCGCGCGCCCGCAGCGCACGCGCGGAAGCCGCGGAATCGGGCGCGGACCTCGTCTGCTTCCCGGAGTTGTTCGTCACCGGCTATCCGCCCGAAGACCTGATCCTGAAACCGGCCTTCGTGCGCGCGGCGCAGCGGGCCGTCGAAGAACTTGCGGCCGATACGGCCGATGGCGGGCCGGCGGTCCTGATCGGCACGCCGTGGCCGGGCGAGGACAAGCCGCATAACGCGGTCGCTCTGTTGGAGGCCGGCGAGGTCCGCGACGTGCGCCACAAGGTCGAGTTGCCGAACTACGGGGTTTTCGACGAAAAGCGCATCTTCGACCCCGGCGAAATGCCCGGCCCGATGAACTTTCGCGGCGTGCGCATCGGCGTCCCGATCTGCGAGGATATCTGGATCGAGGATGTCTGCGAATGTCTGGCGGAAACCGGCGCGGAACTGCTGATCGTTCCGAACGGCTCGCCCTTCTCGCTGGGCAAGCGCGAGACCCGGCAGAACGTGGCCGTCGCGCGCGTGGCCGAGACCGGGCTGCCGATGGCTTATCTCAACCAGGTCGGCGGACAGGACGAACTGGTCTTCGACGGCGCCTCGTTCGTGCTGAATGCGGGCGGCGGATTGGCCGTGCAGATGCTCGACTGGCGCGAACAAGTCGCGATCACCGAATGGCGGCGCGAGGCAACGGGCTGGACCTGCGCGCCCGGCGAGCGCGCGATTCTCAGCGAAGGCGACGCCGCGGCCTATCAGGCCTGCGTGCTCGGCCTGCGCGACTATGTGACCAAGAACGGCTTTCCCGGCGTGGTGCTCGGCCTGTCCGGCGGGATCGATTCCGCGCTGTCCGCCGCCATCGCCGTCGACGCGCTCGGGGCGGATCGCGTTCACTGCATCATGCTGCCATACAAGTACACCTCCGAGATCAGCCGCAGCGACGCGGCCGGCTGTGCCGAGGCGCTTGGCGTACGCTATGACACGGTGCCGATCGAAGCGCCGGTGGAAGGCTTCATCGCCGCGCTGGACCCGCTGCTGGATGGCGGCGGCCACGGTGTCACGGTCGAGAACCTCCAGTCGCGCGCGCGCGGCACGATCCTGATGGCGGTGTCCAACGAATCCGGCGCCATGCTGGTGACGACCGGCAACAAGTCGGAAATGTCGGTGGGCTATGCCACGCTTTACGGCGATATGAACGGCGGTTTCAATCCGATCAAGGATCTCTACAAGACGCAGGTCTACGCGCTGGCGCGCTGGCGCAACGCCAACCCGCCCATCGGCGGCCTCGGCCCGGCGGGCGAGGTCATCCCGGAGAACATCATTACGAAGGCGCCCAGCGCCGAGTTGAAGCCCGACCAGACGGACCAGGACAAGCTGCCGCCCTACGACGTGCTCGACGACATCCTGCGCTGCCTGATCGAGCACGAGATGCCGCACGCCGAGATCGTCGCGCGCGGCCACGGGGAAAACGTGGTGCGCGAGGTTGAGCACATGCTGTATGTCGCGGAGTATAAGCGCCGCCAGTCCGCGCCGGGCGTGAAGATCACCGAGCGCGTGTTCGGCCGCGACTGGCGCTACCCGATCACCAACAAGTTCCGCGAGGGGCGGTCCTGAAGACCGGTGCTCCCGACGGGAGCAAGTAGCAAGTAGCCCGGCTGAAGCGAAGCGGAAGCCGGGCACAATTAATAACGCCGGATTGCGCTGCGCTCCATCCGGGCTACGAGAAAGTCGCCCGGCAATGATGACGGTGGAGCCGATCAGGTCTGGTCGGAACGCGCCGTGAACAACGCTCCGTCAGAGGACAGGTCCGCATGAGCGACATCACCGTCCGCTTCGCCCCCAGCCCCACGGGCTACCTGCATATCGGCAATGTGCGCCCGGCGCTGTTCAACTGGCTGTTCGCGCGCGGGGCTGGCGGGCGGTTCCTGCTGCGCCTCGACGACACCGACCTGGCGCGCTCGCGCGAGGACTATGCCGAGGCGATCCGCGAGGATCTGCGCTGGCTGGGGCTCACCTGGGACATCGAGGCGCGGCAATCCGACCGGCTGGACGCCTATGCCGAGGCCGTCGAGAAACTGAAGGCGGCGGGGCGGCTCTATCCCGCCTACGAGACGCCGGACGAGCTGGACCGGCGGCGCAAGCGCCAGCGCGCGCAGGGCCTGCCCCCCGTCTATGACCGCGCCGCGCTGAAGCTCACCGAGGAGGATCGCGCGAAGCTCGAAGCCGAGGGCCGCAGGCCGCATTGGCGCTTCAGGCTGGAGGAACGGCCGGTTGCCTGGGACGACCTGATCCGCGGCCACCAGTCCATCGACGCCGCTTCGCTGTCCGATCCCGTTCTCGTGCGCGAGGACGGCAGCTATCTCTACACGCTGCCGAGCGTGGTGGACGACATCGCCTTCGGCATAACCCATGTCATCCGCGGCGAGGATCACGTCGCCAACACCGGCGCGCAGATCCAGATTTTCGAGGCGCTGGGCGGCCCGGTGCCGCAATTCGCGCACCACAACATGCTGGTGGGGGCTGAGGGCGAAGGCTTGGGCAAGCGGCTCGGCACTCTGTCGATCCGCGCCATGCGCGAGGACGGGCTGGAGCCGCTGGCGATCCTGAGCCATTCCGCGGCGATCGGCACCTCCGACGCGGTAACGGCGCATCAGAGCCTCGGCGAACTGGTCGAGAGCTTCGATCTCGCCAAGGTTTCGCGCGCGCCGGCGCGCTTCGACATGGACGAGTTGCGCGGCGTGAACGCGCGGCTGCTGCACGAGCGCGCCTATGCCGACGTCGCCGACCGGCTGGCCGCGCTGGGCGTGGGCGGCGGCGAGGCATTCTGGCTGGCGGTGCGCGGCAATGTGACAGTGCTCAGCGACGCGCTGGAATGGTGGCAGGTGGTGAGCGGGCCGGTCACGCCGGTGATCGAGGACGCCGAACTCTGCGCCACCGCCGCCGATACCCTGCCGCCCGAGCCGTGGGACGAGACCGTTTGGCGCGACTGGACATCGGAACTCAAGGCGCGGACGGGACGCAAGGGCCGCGCGCTGTTCCATCCGCTGCGCCTCGCCATCACGGGCCGCGGCGCCGGGCCGGAACTGGCCGCGCTGCTGCCGCTGATCGGGCGGGAGAAGGTCGCGGCGCGCCTGCGCGGCAACACCGCGTAACAAAATCCTCAACGAACGCGACGCCGAAAGGCGCGCTCATCCGGCCCGCCCCTGCCAAACCATCGTCAATGGCGGTAGTAGCGCCCGGCATCGCCCCAATCGCTGTCGGTGATGGGAAAATCCGGGAAAATCTCGTCCTTGCGCAGATAGGCGATCGGCAGCCGCGCTCCGGAGGGGGTCCGGAATGCGCTCTGCGCTGTCACGGCGTAGCCAAGCCGCTTGAAGAACGCCGCCTGATGCGTGGTGGTGCGCACGCGCACGCTGCGAAAGCCCGCCTCGTAGGCCAGCGCTTCGGCGTGGGACACCAGCAGGCGGCCGATCCCGGCGCCGGCGAACAGCGGCCAGACGAACAGCATTTGCAGCCTTGCCACGTCCGGCGCGGCGCCGCTCGGCTTCCAGCCCACCGTGCCGACAAGCTCGTCATCGACCCAGGCTGCCGTCAAGCCGGCGGTGACGATGGTGTGAATGTATTCCTCGCGATTGATTGCCGCGGTCAAGGTTTCGACGTCGTCATCGTCAAGATGCTGCGAAGCACACGCGCGTGTTGCCGCCGCGTGAACATAGCGAATTGCAGCAATGTCGTCGATCGTTGCGGAGCTTAACGAAACCCCGGACAAAAACAACTTGTGGTCACGCATACTCGGAATCATCAAAACGACTTTTGCCATATGAGATAGCACAAGACGCTTCGTGCGAAAAGTGGCATAAAAACGCCCTGTCGGGCGAAACACTCAAGATTTTCTTGTTGAAATTTGCAATACCCCTGCACTTCAGGATTGACGTGGCGGCCATCAGCTAGCTCAGCGCTGGCGGGGATCGAAACTCTTGCGCCGGGGCGCGTTGTGGATGATCACTTCGTCCTCGCCATCCTGATCGTTTCCGGCTTGCCTGTCCGCGCCGGTTCCCTCGCTGGCGCCGGTCGCGGTGCCGCCGGGGGCGCTGACTTCAGCCGGCGGTACTTCGCCGTCGATTTCCCCGCGCGATTTGGCGATTTCGGCTTCGGAGTATCTGGCGAGATCGCACGAGCAGCCCTTGATGAACTCGTCGCGGTACAGGAAGGCGTTGTCCAGCTCCGTGTAGGGCTTGCCATCGAGAGAGACCATGTCCTCAACGTCCTCGCCCGGATTGCGGTAGACGAACAGCCCGGTCGGCGCGGCGCAGCGTTCCTGGCACTTGGCCTCGTCCGCCTCGAACTGGCTGGGCAGCGTCGAAAAGCTCATCGGGAAGTAATACCCGTCGCAGCGGCGCACGCACATGGTCCGGTAAGTGGCGAAGGGAAGATCGGACGGCGACTGGCGCTCCCGCCGCTCGCGCGTCCTCGGCCCGCGGTCGTCGAAGAACGAAAAGAAGGACGGCCGGCGCGCCTCGTACTGGCGCTCGTAGTCCTCGCCGCAGCCGTGACGCGCAAGCTGGGCGATCAGCTCGTCCTGCCGGCCCTGAGCACCACCCGAACGGGAGGCACGATTGATCCGGTCACGCAGCGACTTCACCTGGCGCCCGGCGCGCTGAATGTCGCGGTCGAGTTCCACGCATTCCGGCGTCCGGCGCAGTTCCCGGCCGAAGAAGAAGGATTGCTCGTAACAGCGGTTGCGTTCCGCCTTCTCCTCTGCGGCCCGGTATTCCTGCTCGGCCTGTCTCAGCTCCTTGCGGATGGCGGGTATCTCGCCGCGCGACTGGTTGTTGCGTCGCCACTCCTGGACGAGGCGCTGCTCCAGCTTGCGGCAATAATCGCCGCGGCGCTGCGAGCGCGCGCGGCGTTCTTCTTCGCGCTCACGCCGGCGCTGATCCTCGAAGCTGGGCCTGTCGCTGTCCCAGTCGAACAGCGACTGGGCCTGGACCGTGGTCACCTGTCCCGGACCGGGCAGTGTGAAGCAGGCCGCCATGATTCCCGCCGCCATGCTGCGCGCCAGCCGCCGGACACCGCCGCGCCGGCGGCCCGTGCCGGAAGTCCGAGTACCATTGTGATCTCGTCGCATGAGTGCCGAACGGTTCGCCGTTGCCATCGCCCGGAGACTACAGATTTTCCCTGCTTCTTGCGAACACTATGTCCCGGCAGGGCGCTTTCCACACATTCGCCTGCGGCGCAAGCAAATCATGTTCGCGAGGACGCTTGACCCTGCGGCCAAAACCTGCAACACACCGGAGCATGACGGCTTTGGCAACCACCTGCTGCATTATTATCGCGAGCTGACATAGGAAGCTGGCGCGCGGCCGTCTTTTGCCTCATCACAATTTTCAGACGCACCGCCCGCCAGCCGGGAGGGGCGACACGTGAGTTTGAGGCTTTACAACACACGCACCCGCGAGAAGGAAGATTTCCAGCCGCTCGACCCGGACAAGGGCGTGCGGATGTATGTCTGCGGGCCGACGGTGTATGACTTCGCGCATATCGGCAACGCGCGGCCGGTGATCGTGTTCGACGTGCTGTTCCGGCTGCTGCGGTATCTGGCGTCGCGCGGTGAGTGGGGCGAGGGCGTCACGGTCAAATACGCGCGCAACATCACCGACGTCGACGACAAGATCAACGCGCGCGCGGCCGAGGAAGGCGTGCCGATCGGCGAACTGACCGAACGCACCACCGCGCAGTTCCACGCCGACATGGCCGCGCTGGGCTGCCTCCCGCCGGATTTCGAGCCGCGCGCGACCGACTATGTGCGCCGCGACGACGGCAAGCCCGACATGATCGGCATGATCCGGCAACTGATCGACAAGGGCTGCGCCTACGAGGCCGAGGGACACGTGCTGTTCGACGTCTCGGCATGGCCCGATTACGGCAGCCTGTCGCGGCGACCGCTGGACGAGATGCGCGCCGGCGCACGCGTCGAGGTCGCGCCCTACAAGCGAGGGTCCATGGACTTCGTGCTGTGGAAGCCGTCGAAGGAGGGCGAGCCGGGCTGGGACAGCCCGTGGGGCTGGGGACGCCCCGGCTGGCATCTGGAATGCTCGACCATGAGCGCCGCCCTGCTCGGTGAAACCTTCGACATTCACGGCGGCGGAATCGACCTGCAATTCCCGCATCACGAGAACGAGGTCGCGCAAAGCTGCTGCGCCCACGGCACCGACATCATGGCCAGGTTCTGGATGCACAACGGCTATCTGATGGTCGAGGGCGAGAAGATGGCCAAGAGCCTGGGCAACTTCATCACGGTGCGCGAATTGTTCGAGGGGTGGCGCGATTTCCGCTGGCCGGGCGAGGCGATCAGGCTGGCAATGCTGTCAACGCAGTACCGCCAGCCCATCGACTGGACCGTGCAGAAGCTGGAGCAGGCCGATACGTTCCTGTGTACAGCAAAGGCTTATGCGCAGTTCGACGAGGAGACGCCCCCGAGCGAGAACTTCATTGCCGCACTGTGTGATGATCTCAACACGCCGAAGGCAATGGCAATCCTCAACGAGTTACTGGATGCTGCAAAATACCAAGGACATGCTCGTCAATTGGTGCCTGGCGAACCGACACCCACGCTAACTGAGACTGAGTACGAACCTGCGCTCCAACTAAACGCGAACCTACGCCTGATCGGGATTGACTTGGAGCAATATAAGGGTGCGACGCATATCGCAGAAGAAACTGTCGACCGCGAGAAGGTCGACAAGCTGATCGCCGCGCGCAACGAAGCGCGCAAGGCCAGGAACTTCGCCGAGGCCGACCGCATCCGCGACGAACTCAAGGAAATGGGCATCCAGCTCAAGGACAGCCGCGACCCGGAGACCGGGGAAATCACGACCACATGGGAGATCGCCCGATGACCCTCACGCGAAACACGGGCGAGACCGCATGATCAAATGGCTCATTCTTCTCAGCTCCATCCTGTTCGAGGTGCTGGGCACGTCCTTCCTGAAGCACGCCTTCCAGCCGGACCGGATCATTTACGCCACGCTGACACTGGTCATCGGCTTCTACACGGCGAGCTTCATCCTGCTCGGCTACGCGATGCGCCATTTCGACCTGAGCGTGGCCTACGCGATCTGGGCCGGGCTTGGCGTGACGCTGGTGGCGGTGATCGGCGTGGTGTTCTTCGGCGACAAGGTCGGCGCGCTGAAGCTGGCCTCCATCGCGATGATCGTGGCGGGCATTGTCGGGCTGAACCTCTCCGGCGTTTCCCACGGGTGACAAGGCATAACGAACGACAATCGAGGCAAGACGGGCGGTGACAATGAGTATGCAGACCAACGGACACACGGACGCCGAGCCCGAACGGCTCCATCTTTTCGACACGACGCTGCGCGACGGGGCGCAGACGCTGGGCGTGGATTTCTCCGCGGAAGACAAGCGCCTGATCGCGGAGCGGCTCGACACGCTGGGGATCGACTATATCGAGGGCGGCTACCCCGGCGCGAACCCGACCGACACCGCCTTTTTCGACAACCCGCCGCCGCTGTCGAACGCCAGGCTCGTCGCCTTCGGGATGACCAAGCGCGCGGGACGCTCGGTCTCCAACGATCCCGGCTTCGCCGCGCTGCTGGGCGCGGGCGCCAAGGCCGTGTGCCTCGTCGCCAAGTCGTGGGATTATCACGTCGAACTCGCACTCGGGATCTCCAACGCGGAAAATCTCCAGGCGATATCGGAATCCACCGAGGCCATCGTCGCCAACGGGCAGGAAGCCCTGATCGACTGCGAGCACTTCTTCGACGGCTACAAGGCCAACCCGGACTATGCGCTGGCCTGCGCCAAGGCGGCTTACGACGCCGGCGCGCGCTGGGTCGTGCTGTGCGACACCAATGGCGGCGCCCTGCCCCACGAGGTCGAGGAGATCGTCGGCGCGGTGGCGCGCGTCATCCCCGGCGAGAAGCTCGGCATCCACACGCACAACGACACGGAAAACGCCGTGGCCAACACCTTCGCCGGCGTCGCCGGCGGCGCGCGGCAGGTGCAGGGCACGCTGAACGGGCTGGGCGAGCGCTGCGGCAACGCCAACCTGACCTCGATCCTCCCGACGCTGGCGCTGAAGGAGCCGTATCGCAGCCGCTTCGTCACCGGCGTGACGCCGGAGCGGCTGAAAACGCTCACCCATGTCTCGCGCTATCTCGACGAGTCGCTCAACCAGGCGCCGGCGCGCAGCGCGCCCTATGTCGGCATGTCCGCCTTCGCCCACAAGGGCGGCATCCATGTCTCCGCAGTGCAGAAAGACCCGCGCACCTACGAGCACGTCCCGCCGGAGACGGTGGGCAACGCGCGCAAGCTGCTGGTCTCCGACCAGTCGGGCCGGTCCAACATCCTGGCGGAACTGGAGCGGGTCGGCATCCCGGCTTCGCCGGACGATCCGCGGATTCGGACCCTGCTGGAAGAGGTGAAGGAGCGCGAGGCGCTGGGCTACAGCTACGAGGGCGCGGATGCCTCATTCGAGCTGATGGCGCGGCGGCACCTGGGCAACGTGCCGCGCTATTTCGATGTCGAGCGATTCCGCGTCATGGTCGAGCGCCGCCACAACGCCAACGGCGATCTCGTCACGGTCTCCGAGGCGACCGTGAAGGTGCGCGTGAACGGCAGCACGGTGCTGTCGGTGAGCGAGGGCAACGGCCCGGTCAACGCGCTCGACCGCGCGCTGCGCAAGGATCTCGGGGCGTATCAGCAATACACCGAGGATCTCCAGCTCGTGGACTACAAGGTGCGTATCCTCACCGGCGGCACCGACGCCGTCACGCGCGTGCTGATCGAAACGCTGGACAC
>JBKGZY010000108.1:0-9352 GCA_046543175.1 Dichotomicrobium sp. | reverse complement strand
CCATCCTCTCCGCCATAGCCTTCCATTTTTGACTGATAAAGCAAAGAGTTACGCGATCTTCGCCTCTTGAACTTCCACGGCAGCGAGATCCCCGTCTCTGCGTGGAGGACAATTCGCCGGACTGGGCACGCGGGCATTGTAATCCGGTGCCCTCACGCCGCGAATTGCAGCGAGACGATCTTTTCGTAATACGCGTTGGTCGCGGCCAGCTCGTCATGCCGGCCTTCGGCGGCGATCTGGCCGTCCTGCACCAGCGCGATGCGGTCGGCTTCCTTCACCGTCGAGAGCCGGTGCGCGATGACCAGCACGGTCTTGTGCTGCGCCTGGGCACGGACATAGTCCTTGATGAGCTTCTCGTTCTCGGCGTCGAGCGCGGATGTCACCTCGTCGAGCAGCAGGATCGGCGCGTCCTTGATGATCGCGCGGGCCATGTTGAGACGCTGCGCCTGCCCGCCGGAGATCAGCGTGCCGAGCTCCCCGACATCGGTGTCGTAGCCTTTCGGCAGCGCAGCGATGTCGTCGTGCAGCCCGACGGCGCGGCAGGCGGCCTCGATCTGCTGCTGGTCGACCGCGTGATTGCGCAGCGTCAGGTTGTCGCGGATCGACCCGGCGAAAATGAAATTCGACTGGCCGACGAAGGAAATGGCGCCGCGCAGCGCCGCATTGTCCAGTTCACCGATATCATGGCCGAACACCTCGATCCGTCCGGCGCTCGGGGCATGGAACTTCAGGAGCAGCTTGAACAGCGTGGACTTGCCCGCGCCGGACGGGCCGACCAGCGCCACCATCTCGCCGGGCATCACCTCCAGGTTCAGCCCCCTGAGGATGGGGGTTGTCTTGTCGTAGGAGAATTGGACGTCGCGGAACGCGATCGCCGGACTGGCGGCCGGCGCCGCGCCATTGCCCGCCGGCGCCGGCAGCGTCTTTTGCCCGCTCGGCTCGCGCTCGTCGTTATGCAGGATATCGAACACCATCTGCACCATGACGAAGGCGCGGCGCAGCTTGACGCGCATCTGGCTCAGGCGCCGCGCCGGGTCGGCGGCGAGCAGCAGCGCGGTCAGGAACGACATGAAGGTGCCGGTGTCGTAATCGCCCGCCATCATGCGAAAGCCCGCGTATAGGATCGCGAGCGACACGGCGGTTCCGCCGACGGTATCGAGCAGCGGGATCGGCGCGGCCTGAAGCGCGGCCATCTTGTCACGCCGGTTCTGGATGCCGCGGATGACGTCCTCGGAATCGGATCGCTGGGTCGCCTCCAGGTTATAGGCCTTGATGACGGTGATCCCCTGCACCGTCTCGCGGACCAGCCGGTTGAGCTGGGCGAAGCCGGCCATTTCCTCCTTCGCCATCTCCTTCATCTTGCGCATGATCAGCGTAACGCCGTAAAACACCACCGGCGCAACCGTGAAGCTCACGATGGTGAGCATCGGGTCCTGGATCAGCATGACGATCACCAGGCCGACCAGGGTCGCGAGGTCGCGCAGGCCGTTCACCAGCACGAGGTTGAGGATCGAGTTGAAGCCCTGCGCGCCCTGGTTGAATTTCATCAGGAGCGAATCCGAGGCGTTGTTGCTGAAGAATTCCACGCGCTGCGCGACGACGTGATTGATCAGCCGCTTCTGGATATCGGCGACCATCGCGTTGGAGATGCGCTGCGACAGGACGGTCTGGAAATAGGTGCTCAGGCCCTTCGCCAGGAAGATGGCGAGCACCATGCCGACCAGCGGGATCAGCAGCGCGGCGTTGCGGTCGACGAAGACGCTGTTGACGATGTCCTTCACCAGCCAGGCGGTCACGGCCGTGGCGCCGGCCGCGACTGCGATCAGCGCGAAGATGACGATATAGGTGCGCCAGAAGCGATAGAAATATTCCCGGAAGATCTGCAGGAACAACTCGACATCGCCCTCGCGGATCTTGTCGAGCCAGCCCGCGATCCGGGCTGCCCACCATTCGCTCTTCAGCCAGCGTGGCATACAGCTTCCCTCTTGGTTTGCCGGACGTCACGCGCTGGCGATGCAGCGCGTACGCACGCGGACTGCTTAGATCATCGCATCGAGAAACGCAAAGTCACAGGCCGGGGCTGCGAAAACTGGCGAGCGGGGAAAACGCATCGCTGCGCGCCACGATTTTTTGATGCGCACGTGCCGTCTGCATGGTCGTGGCGCTGCCGTGACGTAGCTGTCCCATAGGGCCTCCCGCGCCGCGGGTCTCGGCAGACTGAGGCCAACACACAACGGCACGAAATACCTAAAGCGGCGCCGCGGCCACGAATGGGCGCCGCGTCAGGAAGTCGAGATCGCACCCCTCATCGGCCTGGAGGATGTGCTCGGCGTGCAGGCGCTTGTAGCCGCGCGACGGCATCTCTGGCGGCGGCGCGACCGGGCGCGCGGCGAGTTCGGCATCGCTCAGCACGACGTCGAGGCGCCGGTTCGCCACGTCCAGGCGGATGTGGTCGCCATCGCGCACCCGCGCGAGATTGCCGCCTGCGGCGGCTTCGGGACAGGCGTGCAGCACCACCGTGCCGAAGGCGGTGCCGCTCATCCGCGCATCGCTGATGCGCACCATGTCGCGCACGCCCTGCTGGGCGAGCTTTCGCGGGATGGGGATGTAGCCGGCTTCCGGCATGCCCGGCGCGCCCAGCGGACCGGCACCTCGCAGGATCAGCACGTCGCCCGGATGAACGTCGAGATCCGGCGAATCGATCCGCTCAGCCATGTCGGCCAGGGATTCGAAGACGACCGCGCGGCCTTCATGGCTCAGAAGCCCGGGCGTCGCGCTCGACGGCTTGATGATGGCGCCGGCGGCGGCGAGGTTGCCTTTCAGCACCGCGATGCCGCCTTCCGGGTAAACCGGCTGGCTGGCCGGGCGCACGATGTTCTGATCCCAGGCCGGCGGACCGGCCGCGATGTCCTCGCCCAGGCTGCGCCCGGTCACCGTCAGGCAATCGAGGTCGAGTTGCGGCGCGAGTTCGCGCAGTACCGGGAGCAGCCCCCCGGCGCGATGCAGATCCTCAAGGTAGTGTTCCCCGGCGGGCTTGCAGTCCACCAGCACCGGCGTCTCGCGGCTCATCGCGTCGAGCCTGTCGAGGTCGACGCGGATGCCGAGCCGGCCGGCGATTGCGGTCAGATGCACGAGCGCGTTGGTCGATCCGCCGATGGCGAGAAGGACGCGCAAGGCATTGGTGAACGCCGCCGGCGTCATGATGGCCTCCGGCAGCAGCCGCTCGGCCGCCAAGCCCACGGCGCGGTGTCCGGCTTGCTCGGCATGACGCTGGCGGTCGGCCTGAACCGCCGGAATGCAGGCACCTCCGGGCAGCATCATGCCCAGTGCCTCGCTCACGCAGGCCATGGTGCTGGCGGTGCCCATCACCATGCAGGTGCCGGCAGTGGGCGCGAGCTGGTCGGTGATCCCGTCAATCGCGGCATCGTCGATCTCGCCGGCCCGGTACCGCCCCCACAAGCGGCGGCAATCCGTGCAGGCGCCCAGCCGCTCGCCCCGGTAGCTGCCGGTCATCATCGGCCCCGTCACCACCAAGATGGCGGGAACGCCCGCGCTGGCGGCCGCCATGAGCTGGGCCGGCACGGTCTTGTCGCAGCCGCTGATCAAAACGACCGCATCCATCGGTATGGCGCCGAGCATTTCCTCGGTGTCCATCGCCATCAGGTTGCGATAGAGCATCGAGGTCGGGTGCGCGAAGGATTCGTGCAGCGAGATCGTCGGGAAGTCGATGGCCAGGCCGCCGGCGTGGGCGACCCCGCGCTTCACCGCCTCGACAAGCTGCGGAACCGTCTGATGGCACGGGTTATAGCCGCTGTAGGTATTGGCGATGCCGATGATGGGACGGTCGAGCGCGTCGTCGGAATACCCCATCGACTTGATGAACGCCTTGCGGAGAAAAAGCGAGAAGGCCTCGTCGCCGTAGCTGGTCAGGTTGGCGCGCAGCCCCTTCATGGTTGGTACAACTCGCTGTCGTTCCGGGAATTGGCAAGGCTTCGTTCCAGCGGACGAGGCGGTCGTCTCATCCCGCTCATGGGTGGCATGACACCAGCTTAAAGCTTTTCCCGATCAATGAGAACCATGCCGTGTCTTTGCGAGGCCCTGCCGCAGGAATGCAGGCGGGGCTCTGTCGCGCTCGCGGGTGACGCAGATTGAACCGGCTCGATCCGAGCGGAACGCGCTCGCGCGTATAGCGCCTTGAGCGTGACATTCACGGCGATGCCGGCGGCTGGCGCTGCGTTGCCTGCTCTCGCGCGGGGGGCAGGAGGGCCGCGTCGGCGCCGCCGAGCCACTATTCATCGCCGCATTTGGAGCACGTTCCGCCGGTTGAAACATCGGTTCCTTCGATGTGCTTCGAGGGTCCCGGCGTCGGGACCTTCAAGCTGCCCGGCACGGCCCCGGATCGGCGAGAGGTGGTGGAGCCGGAGCGGGGGCTCATTCGATCCGTTTTCTGGCGGGGTGCGCCTGCGCGGTTGGCATCCGAAAGCCGCCAATAGGCGTGCGCGTCGCCGAGGTATGCGGACTGGGCCTTCGCGGTGTCGCCGGCGAGCATCGCCAGCATCGCCACAGCAGCCAAGCTTGCAAACATGATACGGGTCATTTGTCTATCCTCTGGAGCTTTTCCAGTGATGTGGGCACCACTTCGCGTCGGCGTACCGAAGCCGGCGCGAAGCGACGAAATTGCGACCGAACCACAGATCTGGAGCACGATCCGATTCAATCAGAACGGATCATGCTCTTGCGCCGGTCGCTTAACGTGCCGGCCCCGGCGGGGTCTCGCGCACATACACTTGCGGGGTAACCGTCTCGACGCGTTGTCCCTGCCGCCGCGCCCCGATGCTGCTTTTCGGCGGGCCATAGTCCCCCTGTCCGCCTGTCCGCAGCGGCTGGACCAATTCGCCGTCAGAGCGCGTGGACCTGCCTGCGCGCGCGGGACCCGGACGCCGAAGTTTCCCTTCCGCGAGCCGCGTTGCTTTATCGGTCGCTCCGATCGCCGGCTGCGGCTTTTTGCCAAGCGACTGTGGGGGCACTCCCCAACTGGCGAGGCCGGGGCCGGAAAGCAAAACGGCTCCCAGGCCGACGGCCGTTAGAATGGCCATGTGTTTCGTGACCATCGCCTGTTTCCTCCTTCTGGCGTGGCAATCGTGCAAAAGGTGCACTACGCCTTTGGTCGTAGCGCATACCAGGAAGGTTCAAAGCGGCGCGCAACGCTATCGGCCGAACTCGCCGTTGGGTTGTTGTATTCGTATCCATTATCTTCACTCATCCGTAATGTTATCGATTATATCTCACTTGTAGTTTCAATATCACCTGCACACCAGTTCGTAACTATCAATATTATAATTTTTCTCAAAGACTACGTTCTGCCATTCTTTTTTGTATCTTCACAAATCTTCACAAAACGCGGCTTCATCGGGTTTCAGAGCGGAACGCGATTCACAACAATTTAAACTGTCCAGCAACCTGCGTGATTCGGAAGGGATGTTTTAAGTTATATTCCATATTCTGTCGTAGTAGTGAGCATTTGAAAACTGTCAAAACACTAAAGGCAATTCAAATTGTCAGAATACAAGATCAATTCCTGCCCACCCGAACAGCCGGCCGACATGCCGGAACAGCCCCTCGATTTCTTCGCTAGGTCTGCCGCCGCCGGCGCTGGTCGATGTCGCCCAAGCGGGGACCCGCCGGGAACCGCGGTGCTGCGCGGCCTGATCGCTGTGAGCATCGCTGTCACCGTGGCTTTTGGCGTCTGGCTGCTGGCGGGCTGGCTCGGACAGGACGGCCTGAACGCCGTCGAGTACATGCTTGTCGTGTTCTATGCGTTGCTGCTGCTGTGGCTTGCCGCGAATTTCTGGCTGTGTGTTGCCGGCGCGCTGGTCTTGATCGCACGGCGTTTCGCCCGTCCGGCGGCTCTTCCGCATCCGGCACCGGCGCCCGAGGCGCCTGTGCGCACGGCAGTGCTCATGCCGCTATACAACGAGAACGCCTTCGATGCCTTCGCGCGGCTTTCCGCGATGATGCGGTCCGTGGATGCTGCCGGCGGTGCGGACGGCTTCGACTTCTTCGTGCTCAGCGACTCCACCGATCCTTGCCGCTATCGCGAGGAGGAATGGCTGTGGTTTTACACCCGTTCGCGCCACGACGCCCATGGGCGGCTGTTCTACAGGCGCCGCGAAAAGAACATCGCCCGGAAACCCGGCAACATCGCCGAGTTCTGCCGGCGTTGGGGGAACGGGTACGACTATTTGATCGTTCTGGACGCCGACAGCCTGATGAGCGGTGAAACGCTTATCGAATGCGTCCGGCGCATGAATGCCGATCCCGGTCTGGGCCTGCTCCAGACCTGGCCGCGGCCCATTGGCGGCACGACGATCTTCGCCCGCGCCCAGCAGTTCGCGGCCGCCGTGGCCGGGCCGATGACAGTCCACGGCATGGCGGCGCTCGCCGGGCGCTCCGGCAACTACTGGGGGCACAACGCGATCATCCGCACGCGCGCATTCACGCAGAGCTGTGGTCTGCCACGCCTGTCCGGGCGTCCGCCGCTCGGCGGCGACATCCTCAGCCACGACTTCGTGGAGGCCGCGTTGCTGGTGCGCAATGGCTGGGATGTGCGCATCGACGCCGATCTTGACGGCAGCTACGAACAGGCGCCGCCGAACCTCCTGGAGAGCCTGCGCCGCGACCGGCGCTGGTGTCAGGGAAACCTGCAGCACCTGCGGATTCTGCCGGCGCGTGGGCTGCATCCGATCAGCCGGACCAACCTGCTGGTCGGCGTCATGAACTTCGTTGCGGCGCCCATCTGGCTGATTTTCGTGCTTCTGGCGGTCGCCGTGGCCGGGACGCCGATGACTTCCGCAGGCCTGGCCCAGTTTTCCGCTGACATGCCGCGCAGCCCCGCCCCGGCCGGCGCCGACCGGCTGTCTCCGCTCTTCGCCGGCGCGGAAGGGCTGACGCTGTTGGTGCTGACGGCCATGCTGCTGCTCGGGCCCAAGATCATGGGCCTGGCGGCGGTGATGCTGAACGTTCAGCGGCGCCGCGCGCTCGGCGGTGCGCTGCGGACCACGGTCGGATGCCTGCTGGAGACCTTGCTTTTCGCCGCGCTCGCACCGATGATCATGCTGGCCCACAGCCGTTTCGTCGCCGAGGTGCTGCTCGGCCGCAGTGTCGCCTGGACCGCGGCACAGCGCGACGCCTCGCATGTGACATGGGCAGAAGCCACGCGCCCGTTGATCTGGATTCCCCTCGCCACCACGGCGGCTATCGCCCTCGCCACGGCTCTGGTGCCGGAAATCTTCTGGTGGCTGACCCCGGTTCTGTTCAGCGCGTGGCTGGCGATTCCGTTGACAGTCGCAACGGGCCGCGCCAGCGCCGGCGCCACTCTCGACCGGGTCGGGCTGTTCTGGATCGCCGAGGAAACGCGTCCCACACGGGTCCAGCAGGACTACGCCTCCTGGCCGCAATGGCATGACGCGCGACCTCCGGACCCCTATGACCTTTTCGTCATACTGCAACGCCTGGAGCGGTTCGAACAGCATCCGGTGCTTGCCAGCGTGGCATCCGGGCCGCTATCGGAACTGGATGCGCAGATCATGCGGCTGGAAGCGGTGCGGCGGCTGGCTTCGGATCGGGAGAATGCGGGGCCTGGCATCGAAGACCGGGGCGCGCGCCTGATCCCGCCGGAATTGCGACAAGAATTCGAGGCATAGGGCATAATCATGTGGCGACGGGAGTTTCTCCGCTGCGGGCTCGCCGGTCTGACACTGGCCGGGCTGGGATCAGTGGGCGTTTGGGCACGCGAGGCGGCGCACAGGGCCGCGTTTCACCGCGCCGATCTGATCGAGCGTGCGCGACGGCTTGCGGAAAAACCTTACAGCCCGCGCCCCGCGATCCCCGAATCCGACCTGCCCGAGCTAGACTACAGCCGTTACCAGCAGATCAGGTTCAAACGCAGCCGCCGCATCTGGGGCGGCAACGATTCACCGTTCAGCTTCGAACTGTTTCATCCGGGCCTGTATTACCGCAAGCCCGTCGCGGTGAATATCGTGGAAGACGGCGCGGCGCGGCCGGTTGCCTTCGACAAGGCCAACTTCGCCTATCCCGACAAGAAACTCGAAGACAGCATCGATGACGGCCTCGGCTATGTCGGGTTCCGCGTCTTCCACGAGACCAACCCCACACGCGATCTGCTCTCGTTCCTGGGGGCAAGCTATTTCCGCGCCGTCGGCGCGTCGATGCAGTACGGCCTGTCGGCGCGCGGGCTGGCGGTGAACACGGCGGAACTGGGCGGCGAGGAATTCCCCGATTTCACCGAGTTCTGGATCGAACGCCCGTCCCCGGGCAGTGATAGCCTCGTCATACACGCCCTGCTCGACGGTCCCAGCGCGTCGGGCGCGTTCAGCTTTGCCGTGCGCCCGGGCGACAGCACGGAGATGGATGTCGAGGCCATCGTGTTTCCGCGCCGCCGGCTCGAAACGCTCGGCTTCGCTGTCATGACGTCGATGTTCTATGCCGGTGAAAACGACTGGCTCGACCGGCGCACGTTCCGGGCCGAAGTGCATGATTCCGATGGTTTGGCCATGCGACGCGGCAACGGCGAGTGGATCTGGCGCCCGTTGGCCAATCCGCGCGCGCCGCGCGTGAGTAGCTTCGTGGACGACAACCCCAAGGGGTTCGGGCTGCTGCAACGCGATCGCAGTTTCGAGAGCTACAACGATGTCGGCGCGGACTACGAGGACCGGCCAAGCCTGTGGATCGAGCCCCTAGAACAGTGGGGCAAGGGGCGGATCGAGCTGCTGGAGTTGCCGACCGACGACGATACCCTCGACAATATCGTGGCCGCGTGGCGGCCGGACCGCCCCGCCGAGGCGGGAGTCGCGCAGAAGCTGCGCTACCGGATGTGGTGGGGCGACCGGATGCCCGAGCGCCTGCCGCGGCCCGCCGCCGTGACCGCCACCCGGATCGGGCGTGCCGGCCGGCCGGGCGCGCCGGCGCCGGGCCTGAAATTCGTCGTCGATTTTGCCGGCGGAGCGCTCGGGCGGCTGGGCGAGGAGGCCAGGCCGGGCGCCGAAATCACGGCATCGCGCGGCAAGGCCAAGCTCATCGAGGTGGTCCATGTCGAGGAAACCGGCAATTGGCGCGTCGAGTTCGATCTCGCCATCACCGGCAGCGAAACGGTTGATCTTCGGGGCTATCTGACGCTCAACGGGCAGGGGCTGAGCGAGACCTGGCTTTACCGGCTCGAGCCGGCCGACTGGGCGGAGTTGCTGGACCTTGAAGGTTAGACGGTCCGGTGACGGGTCTCTCAGCCCGCGATATTCATTTCGGTGAGCGGCACGACCGCCACGCCCGCGGCTTC
>JBKGZY010000107.1:0-9353 GCA_046543175.1 Dichotomicrobium sp. | reverse complement strand
CGTGATGCGATAGGCGCTCTCGCGGTTCAACACGGTGGCTCTGCTTCGGGTGGTGTGGGCAGGCCGGCTCGCCGACCAACAAATGCCATTTTGCCCGAAGCCTAGACCACCGGAAGATGGCTGAAAATGCCTGGAGCCTGTTTATTGAAAACCGATTCGCTGTTCAGGCTCCGAGTTCCTGTCTCCGGGTTCCTGTTTTGTCGCACTTTCGTCGCTTCCGCGTCGGCCCGTGGCTTCGAACCCCAAATCAGTTCCCCGCTTTTGCTGAAAGTGCATTAGTACTCCCGACAGTTGCTCCAACGCTACAGTTGGGAACACGCAGCGCAACCGCAATGGATTGCCTGGCCCCGAGCCGTGCACCCAACCGGCCATCCTGTCAGTGGCTTTCCACGTCTGATCGGAAAAGCGCAGTCGGCAAAGAGTGCCGATGAGACCTGTTTGACAGAGGATCCTTCACCGCACCTTGGCACTCGTAAGCCACCTCACCGATTGCAAACCGCAATCCATCGCTACATCGCCGAGCACAACGATGATCCCAACCCCTTCGTCTCTCCAGTAAAATCAAGAATTTTCCCTCTCTATTCTTTTTATAAAACTATTAATTTGTTCAATCATGTTTCTCACGCTGCCTGATCCTGCCATATATTTCATCATGTCGCTATGAATAACCCTTACAAATACGGGAATTCTTTTGAGCTTCATATATCGCGCCGCAGAAACGCGATGGTTGGCATTACGCTGCAAAATAATATTGCCTTGCCTACCTACGCCCACATTTATATTACCGGCGACTGGGTCTTGCATTTTTTCTTCATTGAACTTTTTCTCAACTAATATTTCACGGTACATTTCATTAACACGATTAAGATAGTCAATCATTTCTTGCTTATTGCCGAATTTATAGTCTCGTGTCGTACGACCATTTGCTAGCATCTCTTCATAGACTTTATATTCACTTGTCTCTTTTACGTTATATCCATTTAACAATTCCACACATGTTAAATAACGGACGTCCGATTTTTCACGCTCAGCAAGTTCAATAACGTTAAGATCCCAGTCACCAGGAACAAACAAGCAATTTGACTTTGTAAAAGGCTGAGACTTCCTTGATTTATGCCTAATCTGAAGTGGATCAACATATATCTTATTGTTGATCCCATGCATTGGCATTTTTAAAGAACTCAGGAGGTTTGAATTGTTAATTCCTCTGCACTCCGCCTGAACACGATTTGCAATAGATTGCCAATTATGTCTTATCGTTCTTTTCTTAATTGGATTAATCGACCGTCTATTCAACATCGCAGATTTCCCCCACCATCAACTGGTGTTTTCAGCAGCGCTTCGAGGTCTCATGAGTGACACAAATTGTTAATGTAAATGTCATGAAAACGCAATAAATGGGAGCAAGCCTCTGAAACGTCGAGCTTATAGCAGGGGCGGAGGCCCCAAATGGGTGCCATGGACCAGGGCTGTGGTTAGGGGAGCAGATTATGAGGGAAGCTTCTCACGGTGCCCTCAAATGATTGATGGCACCAGCGTCCGGGTTCATCGCGCACTGCTACTCTGCAAAGGCGAAGTCGGCATGCGCGCTATATCCGCGCCAGCCCGTGCTGATGCGCCTCCAGCACCTTGCCGGCAAAATACAGCGAGCCGGTCATCAGCACGCGGATCGGCCCCTGCCCGACGCTCCGGCTCAGGTTGAAGGCGTCTTCCAGGTCGCGCGCCGGCTCGGCAAACAATCCCTGATGACGCGCCATCGTCGACAACTCGCCGGCTGTGTAGGCATTCGACTGGCCGGGAATCGAGACCGTCGCCACGAACTCCGCCAGCCCCGCGAACGGCGCCAAGAAGGCCGCGGCATCCTTGTTCGACATCATGCCGACGATCAGGTGAAGCGGGCACGGCACGCGCTCTTCCAGTTCGGCCATCGCGCCGGCCAGCGCCTGCGCCGCGGACGGGTTGTGCCCGCCATCGAGCCAGAGTTCGGAGTTCGGGAAGGTCAGCGCATGCAGCGCGCCCGGCCCCAGCCTCTGCAGGCGCGCCGGCCAGGTGACATTGTTCAGACCTGTGGCGATCGCGCGCTCGCCGATCTCGAAACCGGGCAAATGCCGCGCCGCCGCGACCGCGATTCCGGCATTCTCGATCTGGTGGCGACCGATCAGGCGGGGCAGCGGCAGGTCAATCAGCTCGTTGGCGTCCTGAAAGACCAGACGGCCATGCTGTTCGAAGGCATCCCAGGCCGTGCCGCCCGCCAGCACCGGTGCGCCGACCTCCGAAGCGCGGCGCACGATCACCTCAATGGCCGCATCCGGCTGGCGCGCGACGACGCAGGGCACGCCCGGTTTGATGATTCCCGCCTTTTCGCCGGCGATCTCGCTGATGGTGTCGCCGAGAAAGCCGCAATGGTCGATGGAGACGGGCGTGATGATGGAAAGCGCCGGCTTCTCCACGATATTCGTTGCGTCGAGCCGTCCCCCTAGCCCGGTCTCGAGGATGACGACATCGGCCGGGTGTTCGGCAAAAGCGAGGAAGGCCGCCGCAGTGGTTATCTCGAAAAAGGTGATCGGCTCGCCCGCATTGGCGCGCTCCACGCGTTCGAGCAGGTCCGCCAGCGCCTCTTCGCCGATCGGCGTCGCGCCCCCCGGCCCCGCTAGGCAGATACGCTCGCTGAAGTTCCGCAAATGCGGCGAAGTGTAGACATGAACGCGCAAGCCCGCCGCCTCGAGGATCTCCTTGATATAGGCGATGACCGAGCCCTTGCCGTTGGTCCCCGCCACATGGATGACGGGCGGCAGCGCCTGGTGCGGGTTGCCGAGCGCGGCTTCGAGCCGTTCGATCCGCGCCAGCGAGAGGTCGATCAGTTTCGGGTGCAACCGCTCGAAACGTTGCAGGATCGTCGATGAGTCTGAGGCCGCCACGGTCCAAGGATCCATTCTGTTGGAAGTTGCCGGTCTATCGCCGGGCACCAGCCAAACGGCACCCAGAAGGAGCGCAACTTTGCAGATCAGCCGGCAACCGTAAAGCGCCGATCACGACGTCGGCGTGTCTCCGCGCGTCCCGCGGGACCACTCCTCACGGGTGGCATCACTGTTCGCGGGCGCGGCCTGCGCCTCGCTCTCGGCCTCATCGTCGTCACCGTCGCGAACCGCATCATGGCCGTCGGCTTCGTCTCCGGCGGCGCGGCCATCCGCCCGGCCGTTCGGCTTGGCCTTGCCTTGGGGCTCATCGTCCGCGTGCCCGTCCGCCTGACCGTCGGTCAGCGCCGGCGGGGGGATGACAGTCCCCTCCGTGACGACCGGCTTGGCGCTCGGGCGCAACGCCTCGCGACCGTCCATCAGCATGGCACAGATCCGGCTCAGCGTCGCACGAAGCTGGTGGCGGTGAACCACCTTGTCGATCATGCCGTGCTCCAGCAGATACTCCGCGCGCTGGAAGCCGTCGGGCAGTTTTTCCCGGATGGTCTGCTCGATCACACGCGGCCCGGCAAAGCCGATTAGTGCGCCCGGCTCGGCGATATGAATATCGCCAAGCATGGCGTACGACGCCGTGACGCCCCCGGTGGTGGGATGGGTCATCACGACGATATAGGGCAGCCGCGCCTCCGCCAGCCGCTGGACGCCGACGATGGTGCGCGGCATCTGCATGAGCGACAGCACGCCTTCTTGCATGCGCGCTCCGCCCGAGGCCGCGAACAGAATGAACGGCGTGCCGCGGTCCACCGCGGTGAACATGCCTTTCAGCACCGCTTCGCCCGCCGCCATGCCGAGCGAGCCGCCCATGAAATTGAAATCCTGCACCGCCGCGACCACGGGACGGCCGTCCAGCGTGCCCGCACCGACCAGCACGGCGTCCTGCAAGCCGGTTTTCGACTTCGCATCTTTCAGACGTTCGGTATAGCGGCGCTCGTCGCGGAACTTGAGCGGATCGCTCGGCACGCCCGGCAACGCCACGGTCTCGTATTCGCCGTCGTCGTAAAGTCCAGAAAGGCGCGCTGAGGCGGCCATGCGCATATGATAACCGGAGCCGGGCACGACGAACTGGTTCGCTTCGAGATCGCGATAAAAGATCATCTGCCCGCTGTCAGGGCATTTCACCCACAGATTGTCCGGCATCTCGCGCTTTCGCCAGAAATCGCGAATCTTCGGCCGAACAACGTTGTTGATCCAGTTCACTGTGCTTGCGCCTCTCGTCAAACGATCCGGTTTTCGTTGATGTAAGCGCCCGGAACCGCGTGATCCATGCCTGTGCGCCGATCCGTGCGCAGAAATTGTGACGGCGCCACGGCCGAGCCACACCCTGCGACAGTCGCCTGCCGATTTGCCAGATGGGCGCGCGCCTGTCCACAGCCTGCCGGGGTGAAATGGCTCAGCACGCGGGGTGACGCGCCCATTCCTGCGCGCGCAAACCGCGCAGAACGCCCAGATCGGCAGCGCCGGCGTCATCAAGCGCCTGCGACAGCCTTTCGAGAATTTCCCCGACCAGCCCCGCCCCTTCGTAGATCAAACCGGTGTAAAGTTGCACCAGCGACGCGCCCGCCTCGATCTTGGCGCGCGCCGTCTCGCCGGACTCCACGCCGCCGACGCCGATCAGCGGGAGTTTGCCCTCGCTCAGCAGATAGGTCCTGGCAAGAACGTGGGTGGACAAATCGAACAGCGGCCGGCCTGAAAGGCCGCCGGCTTCGTCCGCGTGCGGCACGTCCTCGAGATCGGGGCGCGCCAGCGTCGTGTTGGTGAGAATGATGCCGGCCACATCATGGCCCATCAGCACCTCGACCACGCCGGGCAATCCGTCCTGAGGGATGTCGGGCGAGAGCTTGACGAGAAGCGGCGGCGCGGAGCTGGTCCCGGCCAGTTCGGCGCGCACCTCCGTGAGCCGCTCCAGCAGCGCGGCCAGCCGATCCGGCGATTGCAGGTCGCGCAGGCCCGGGGTGTTGGGCGACGAGACGTTGACGGTGAAATAATCCGCACAATCCGCAAAAGCCCGCAGCCCGGCTTCATAATCCGCGACAAAATCCTCCGAGTCCTTGTTCGCGCCGATATTGATTCCGACCACGCCGGGAAAACGCTGTCGCGCCAGCCGCGCATGAACCGCGTCATGCCCCTCGCTCGGGAAGCCCAGCCGGTTGATCGCTCCGCGCTGGCGGATCAGCCGGAACACGCGCGGGCGCGGATTGCCCGGCTGCGGCGCGGGCGTCACCGTGCCAATCTCGACGAAACCGAAGCCCAGATCGAACAGCGGGCGCAGCACCCGCGCATCCTTGTCAAAGCCTGCGGCCATGCCGAGCGGGTTGGCGAATCGGCAGCCGAACAGGGTCTGGGCGAGGCGCGGATCGTCAGAGATGTCGGGCCGGGGAAAAACGCCACGTTCCAGCGCGCGCAGGGTGAGATCGTGGGCGCGTTCGGGATCGAGCGCCAGCAGGCCGGACTGAGCGAGGCGCAGCAGACCGGCCTTCAAGAGGTTTCCCCCGCCTCGCCGCCTAGACCGCCCGGCATGTCATGCGTACCGTCGTCTTTCAGCGGCAGCGGCGTCGCCCACAGCGCCGCGTCGGCAGGCAGCGCATCGTACAAATGCGGGAAGAGCTGACCGCCCCGCGACGGCTCCCAGACGAGCTTGTCACCCAGCCGGTCTGCATCGATCGCGACCAGCATGAGGCCGTCGTGCCCCGCGAAATGCTTGGCCAGCGTTCCGGGAAGCTGATCGGCGGTGGCGAAATGGATGAAGCCGTCGCGCAGATCGTCGGGCGAGCCGCGATAGACGCCCGCTTCCTGCGCATCGCGCCAAGCCTGCGCGTCCGCGATCTTGTAGATAATCGTGCTCATCGCGCTTTCCGCGCAGCCAGTCGCGGCCTACGCACCCACGGTCTCCTGTAGCCGGTCGGCAATCGCGTCGATCGCGGCCTGCGCCCGCGAGCCGTCCGGCCCGCCGGCCTGCGCCATGTCGCGCCGGCCGCCGCCGCCCTTGCCGCCCAGCGCCTCGGCGCCGGTGCGCACCAGTTCGACGGCGTCGTATTCGCCCGTCAGGTCGTCGGTCACGCCCACGACGATACCGGCCTTGCCGTCCTCGCCCTTGCCGACAATGGCGACGATGCCAGAACCAACCTGACGCTTGCCGGCATCGACGAGCCCGCGCAGTTCCTTGGCCGGGATGCCTTCCACGGTCCGGCCGAGCAGCTTGACCCGGCCAACCTCGCGCACCGCGGCGCTGCCATTCGCCGCGGCGGATGCATCCGCGCCCAGCGCGAGCTTCTTGCGCGCCTCCGCCAATTCGCGGCTGAGCTTGCGCCGCTCGTCCACCAGGCTCTGGAGCCGCTCAACGATCTCGTCGGGCTGGGTTTTCAGGATCTCGGCGGCCTCGCGCAATTCGCGGTCGCGATCGCACAGATAGGCCCTCGCCGCGTCGCCCGTCAGGGCCTCGATACGTCGGACGCCCGCGGAGACCGCGCTTTCGCTGACAATCGCGATCAGGCCGATATCACCGGTTCGCCCCACATGCGTGCCGCCGCAAAGCTCGATGGAGAACGGCTTGTCGGCGTGGTCATCCTCTTCCCGGCCCATTGAGACGACACGGACCTCTTCGCCGTATTTCTCGCCGAACAGCGCCAGCGCGCCCTGTTCGATCGCCTCTTCCACGCTCATCAGCCGCGTCGTCACAGCGTCGTTCTGCAGCACGATGGCGTTGGCGATATCCTCGATCCGTTTGAGTTCGTCGTCCGTGATCGGCTTGGGGTGCGAGAAGTCGAACCGCAGCCGGCCCGGCTCCACCAGCGAGCCCTTTTGCGCGACATGCTCGCCCAGCACCAGCCGCAACGCCTGATGGATAAGATGCGTCGCGGAATGGCTGCGCCGCGTGGCCGCCCGCCGCTTGTGATCCACCTCAAGCTGCACCTGATCGCCGACGCGCAGCGGGCCGCGCTCCACCTCGCCGTAATGGCAGATCAGGTCGCCCAGCTTCTTCTGCGTGTCGTCCACGCGCAGCGTCGCGCCCTTGGCATTGACGATCGTGCCCCGGTCGCCGACCTGGCCGCCCGCCTCGCCGTAGAAAGGCGTCTGGTTGACGATCACCACGCCGGTTTCGCCCTTGCGCAACTGCTTGACGCGCTTGCCGTTCTTGATGAGGGCGGTGATCTCGCCCTCGGCGCGTTCCGTGCCGTAGCCCAGGAACTCGCTCGCACCCAACTCGTCGCGCAATTCGAACCAGAGCTTGTCCGTCGCCGCCTCGCCCGAGCCGGCCCAGGCCTTGCGCGCCTCGGCTTTCTGGCGTGCCATCGCCGCGTTGAAGCCTTCGTTATCGACGCTAATGCCGCGCAGTTTCAGCGCGTCCTGTGTCAGGTCGAGCGGGAAGCCGTAAGTGTCGTAAAGCTTGAATGCCGTCTCGCCGGACAGCGTGTCGCCCTGGCTCAAAGCGCGGGTTTCCTCGTTCAGAAGCTGCATGCCGCGGTCCAGCGTGCGCATGAAGCGACCTTCTTCCAGCTTCAGCGTCTCGGAAATGAGCGCTTCGGCCCGGTAGAGTTCCGGGAACGCCTGACCCATCTCGTGCACGAGCACCGGCACCAGCTTGTAGATCACCGGCTCCTTCGCACCCAGCATATGGGCGTGGCGCATGGCGCGGCGCATGATCCGGCGCAGCACGTAGCCGCGCCCCTCGTTCGACGGCAGGACACCGTCGGCGATCAGGAAGCTGGTCGCGCGCAGGTGATCCGCGATGACCCGGTGGCTGACCGTGTGCGCCCCGCGCGCAGGAACGCCGGTCGCCTCCTCCGACGCCTCGATCAGCTTGCGGAACAGGTCGATCTCGTAATTGTCGTGCGTGCCCTGAAGCACCGCCGCAATGCGCTCCAGCCCCATGCCGGTGTCGATACTCGGGCGCGGCAGGTCGATGCGCTTGTCGGGCGTGACCTGCTCGTACTGCATGAAAACGAGGTTCCAGATCTCGATGAAGCGGTCGCCGTCCTCGTCCGCGCTGCCGGGCGGCCCGCCGGGGATATGCGCGCCGTGGTCGAAGAAGATTTCCGAGCAGGGGCCGCACGGGCCGGTCTCGCCCATCGCCCAGAAGTTGTCGGAGGTCGGGATGCGCAGGATCTTCGAGTTCGGCAGCCCTGCGACCTTCTTCCAGAGGTCAAAGGCTTGATCGTCCTCGGCATAGACTGTCACCAGCAGGCGCTTCGGGTCCAGGGCGAACTCCTTCGTGACCAGGTCCCAAGCGTATTCGATGGCCACGTCCTTGAAATAGTCGCCGAAGGAGAAATTCCCCAGCATTTCGAAAAAGGTGTGGTGACGCGCGGTGTAACCGACATTGTCGAGGTCGTTGTGCTTGCCGCCCGCACGCACGCATTTCTGCGAGGTCACGGCGCGGTTGTAGGGCCGGGTCTCCGCGCCGGTGAACACGTTCTTGAACTGCACCATGCCCGCGTTGGTAAACATCAGCGTCGGGTCGTTGCGTGGCACAAGCGGGCTGGACGGCACGATCTCGTGACCGCGCTTGTTGAAGAAATCCAGGAATGTCGAGCGTATGTCGTTAACGCGAATCATGACTTGCATCTATTCCAATCGTCACGGACCGCCGAAACAACCTGACACGGCGTAGCGTGCCCCGACGGCGATCCGGCATCGCGGCTGCCGCATACGCGAACGGTCGACCGAGGCAACGCGCGGCGCGGCAGGACACTTTCATTTTACGAATGATGTAGACGGTTAAGCGCGACGGCACAAGCAGCCCGGAAAACCGGATGTCCCGTAACCGCGCATCCGGCACCGCCCGTAAACAGTACCGCGTGAAGCACGGGGGCGAGTGTCCGTCGGCCCTCAACGCCATTTGTCTCGGCGATATTGGGACGGCGGTCAATTCCTGTCGCGCATCGCTTCGCGGACGGCATCACCGACGATCCCGGACAGGTCGTCGCGCAGGCCCTTAAGATCGGCCTTCACCTGTTTCATGTCGCCTTCCAGCCGGTCGAACCGCAGCGTGTGCTCCTGCTGCACGGCGGCGACCTGCCCAAGCTTGGTCACGACCCAGCGAAGGGTTTGCGTCGTGTCGTTCTGCACCGCTTCAAGTGCGGACACCCGGCGTTCCAGGTCGTCGATATCTGCCACGGCGGGCCCCCTCAGCGAGAAGTGTAGAAGCGAACATATACCAAATATGAGGCCAAAGGCACAATCTGATGACGCTCGACCGGACGGGACAACGCTGTCGGCCCGCGCCGGAAGGCGCCAAGATCACCCCTTGCTGCCGCGTCGGCCGCTCTGCGCGGCACCGTTGCGCCCCCCGCTCTTCGGTGCCTCCCCCTCCGACGCGCCGTTTGCCGCGCTGCCATTGGCCGGCGGCGTCTCCTCGCCGGGTTCGTCCAGGATGTGCTC
>JBKGZY010000106.1:0-9442 GCA_046543175.1 Dichotomicrobium sp. | reverse complement strand
CGGCACCGCTTTATCGCCGTCAACCCTTACCTGCGCCGCGACCGCCCCGCGGAGCGACGCGGCGGCGGTGCGCCCTTCTCGCTGTCGTCATCCGGCGTGTCAGGCAGCCAGCCATCCTCTTCGCCCAATGGAGGCAGCGGCTGCCGGTCGGAAATCGCCGCACCGAGCCGGCTGCGCCGTAGCTCGCTCGCTGCGCTCTCCCCGTCGCGGCCGCGCCCCTGCGGCGGGACGGACACGCGCGGCATACCGCCGTTGGCAGACGCCGCCCGGTCATCGGCAGGTGTCCTGTTCCGGGCTGGGGCTTTCTCCGCCGGCGCCCCGCGCTGCGCGGTTCTCTGGTCCGCGCCCGGATGTGCCGGTGACCTGTCCGGCTTCGGGCGCGCCTGCTCAGCCGGCTTGACCGGCGCGGCCCGCTTGGATTGCGCACCCGCCTTCGCCGCCGCGCGCGCCAGCGTGTTGACGAGGTTCATCACCTCTTTCTCGCTCATCGGTTCGCCGAAATAAAATCCCTGCCCGTAATCGCAGCCGAGTGCGCGCAGATAGGCGGCGTCGCGCTCGCGGTCGACACCCTGCACGACGACATCCAGGCCGAGTTCCTGCGCCATTGCCAGAACCGAGCGAAGGATCACCGGATCGGCGCCGGAGGCATTGGCCGAGCGCACCAGCGAACGGTCGACCTTGAGCACATCCAGCGGCAGCCGGTGAAGATACGCGACCGAGGAGTAGCCGCTGCCGTACTCGTCCAGCGCCAGCCGCGCCCCGACGCTTTTCAGGGAAACCAGCGCCTCCACGATCTGCTCCGGGTTCTCCATGACGGCGGTTTCGCTCACCTCGATCCAGAAGCAGTTCTCCGGCACCGTTCCGCGGCCGATCACCGTGCGAAGATCCTGAACCGCCTCGGCGCGCAGCATGGAGCGGTGCGACATGTCCAGCGCCACGAACAGCGGATCGTCCTCGCGCGGCCAGGCCTTCTGCCAGCGGTTGAGCTGGCGGATGGCGCGTTCCGCGGCATACCGGCCCAGGCTCGCAGTCAGCTCCGCTCGTTCCGCGGCCTGCATGAACTCCGCCGGGCTCAGGAGTCCCTGGCGCGGGTGGTTCCAGCGCAGCAGCGCCTCGAACCCCACCAGCTGGTTGTCGGCCAGCCGCATGACGGGCTGGTAGAGCAAGACGATCTGGCGGGTGTCAACCGCCTTCTTCAAGTCCTTCTCAAGCTCCGCGCGGTCGTCGCGGGCGGTGCTGGCATCGGGCTTGTAGAGCTCGATACGGTCGGCACCGGCGCGCTTGGCCCGGTAGGCCGCCAGTTCGGCCTCGGAGACCAGCGCGCCGCCATCGGTCTGCCGCCCGTCATAGACCGAGATGCCGATGCTGCCGATCAGCGCCACTTCGCGCCCGCTCAGCTTCATGGGCGAGCGCAGCGAGCGGCGCACGCGCTCGGCCAGCATGGCGATGTAGCGCGGGTCGGTCTCCGAGGTCAGCAGCATGGCGAACTGGTCCACGCCGATGCGCGCGAGCGTGTCGGTGTCGCGCACATGGCGGCTGAGCCGCCGGGCGACCGTCAGCAGCATGCTGTCGCTGATGACCGCGTCATGGGCCTGCCCGCCGCTGCGCACCTGATCGATATCGATCACGATGACGGTCGGCTTGGTCCCTTCGGCCTCGCAGCGAAGCATCGCCTGCCCGGCCCGGTCGAGGAACAGTTCGCGGTTGGGCTGCCCGGTCAGGGCATCATAGACGGCATTGTGGGTGAGGCGTTCCTCGCTGCGCTTCTGGGCGGTCACGTCGCGCAGCAGACCGATACACTGGAGAATCTGGCTCTGCGGCAGCTTGACGGCACGGCCGCGCAGTTCGTACCAGAGATAGCTGCCGTCGCTGCGCCGCAGCCGGAAATCGGCTTCCAGTTCGCCGCCATCGCGCTCACGCACGGTCCAGAGCATCAGCTTGACGCGCTCGCGGTCGGAGGTGTGGACGTATTGCAGCCAGTCCTCCGTGCCGCAACTCAGTGTGCCCTTGGAATAGCCCAGGTCGCGCTCGACTTCCGGGCCGACCTTGATTTCCTCGCGCCGCACATCCCATTCCCAGACGGAGGCGCCCGAGGCTTCCAGCGCGACAGCGCCGCGCCCGAACTGCGCGTTCTGGCCTGAGGCAGCGTAATCGCCGGGGTTGAAGGCGTATTGCGTCACGCTGAAGCCGAGCAGGGCCACGAACAGCACGAGCCCCGACGACAGCGCGGGCACGACGATATCGCCCGAGAGATAGCCCAAGACGGCGACCCCGGCGCCGAACAGCCAGACAAGGAACAGCATCCATGTCGGCAGCAGCGTCAGCGCCCTGTCTTCGCCGCGCAGCGCCTGTACGAGGACGAGCAGCGTGCCGACGCCCGCGATGGGCAGGAATGACAGCCGCGCCAGCCCCGCGGTCAGCTTGGCGTCGATCACCGCGAACGCGATCAGGCCGACCTGCAGCAGCGCCCAGCCGGCAAACACCGGGATGAGCCAGGGCTGCCATTGCCGCAGCCTGAGATAGACCGTCAGGAACAGGATGATGCTGGCGGCCATCGCGGCCTCGGCCCCGGCGCGATAGACCGCGTTCTGATCCGGCGACAGCTGGAACAGCTTGTGCCAGAATCCGAAATCCACGCAGAGATAGGCCACGACGCTCCAGGCCACCAGCGCCGTGGCGGGAAAGACCGCCCGGTGATTGGCCACGAAAATCGCGGTCAGGAAAATCGCCAGAAGCCCGGCGATGCCGAGCAGGATACCGTTGAGCAGCGTCCGGTCGATCGCCCGCTTGCCGAGAGCCGCGCTCTCCCACAACATCAGCCGGGGAAAATCGACCGAGCGAAGCTCCACGATGAAGGTCACCGTACTGCCGGGTTCCAGCGTGAGCCGGAACATGTCCGCCTGGTCCGCCGGGATCCGCTTCGGCTTGAACCCGACCGAGGGCGTGATCTTGGCGATTCGCGGCGAGTCGAGGTCCGGCCAGACAACCTTGCTGTCCGAAAGTTCGTAGCGCCGTGCCGAGAGGATGCGCTCGATCCGGTTGTCGGTGGGGTTGGTCAGGGCGAACACGACCCAGTTGGGATCGGTGCCCGGCGTGGTCGCCTGCACCGACATACGCCCGGTGACGCCATCCGCACCGGCTGCGGTTTCCACGCTCAGGCTGTCGCCGCGCCCCTCGTAAAGCTCGCCCAGCAGCGTGATGTCCAGCTTCTTCTGGTCGGGGCTGACGACGATGGCCTCCAGCGCCTGCGCCCGTCCGCCGAACCAGGCCAGCATGACCATGACCGCCAGAAGCACGAGCATGGCGCGCCCGGCACCGCCGCGCGATAACGCCGACATCCAATGGTCAGACAATGCGCGTGCCCCCTTGGCGTGACTATCGGCGCGTGTCGTCCTTGAGCAAAGCGTAGAGAAAATGATCCTGCCACCTGCCGTTGATCTTGAGGTATTCCCGGGCAAGGCCCTCGCGGGTGAAACCGACCTTCTCCAGAACCCTGATGGACGCCACGTTCGTGGGCAGGCACGCCGCTTCGAGCCGGTGCAGATACAGGCTGTCAAAGACGAAGGCCGCGATCGCGCGGACACCTTTCGTCATCACACCCTGTCCGGCATAAGGTGCGCCCACCCAATACCCGATCGAACATGACTGGCTGACGCCACGGCGGATATTACTCAAAGTTGCACCGCCAAGCAGGGTGTTATCATCGGCTTTGAACATAAAAAAGGCATAGCCGCTGTTCTCCCGCATTTCCCGCATATAATGCTTCAGGCGCATGCGATAGGCGCCGCGGGACAGTTCGTCCGGCGTCCAGGCGGGTTCCCAGGGTTCCAGGTGCTCGCGGCTCATGGCACGCAGTTCCGCCCAGGCGTGGTAGTCGCCCAGGCGCGGCATGCGCAGCAGCAGCCCCTCCCATTCGATCTGGGGGCCGTTTTCCGGGATCGGCGGCGATCGCAGAAATGCCATGCGCGCTTCCTCTTGTGCCCGCTTCACGCGCAGGCAGCCTCGTCAATGTCTCAGCGCCCCTTCGGCCAGCGCCCTGAGTTCCGGCGCATCCGCGCGCGGCCCGACATGCACGCATGACGGCGCAGGGCCGCTCAGCAGCCGCTGGACGAAGGCGCGAACCTGGGCCGCATCCACCGATTCGATCCGCGCGACAAGCGTGTCGAAATCCGGCGGCGCCGAGAAAATATACAAATGCCTTGCAAGAAATTCGGCCCGTGCCGCGGAACTTTCCAGACTCATCAACAGGCCGGCCTTCATGTTGGCCTTGGCCCGCTGGACCTCGTCCTCGCGCGGGCCGTCTTCGGCGAGCTTGCCCAGCTCGCGCGCGATCACATCCGTCACCGCGGCGCAGTCCTCGCCGTCGGCCGCGGCGTGAATGCCGAACAGCCCCGTGTCGGAAAAACCGGAACAGAACGCGTAGATCGCGTAGCACAGGCCGCGCTGTTCGCGCGCTTCCTGGAACAGCCGCGACGACATGCCGCCGCCAAGCAGCCCGGCACAGACCTGCGCGGTGTAATAATCCGGGTCGCGCGAGGATGGCGCCTCGAACGCGATCAGCAGGTGCGACTGCTCCAGCGGCAGCCTCGTGGAACTGTAGCCGCCGCTATAATGGGGCGGCGCATGAGCCGCGGCGCGGTCTCCCGGCACATCGCCGAGCAGCTTTTCGGCTGCGCCAACGAGCGCGTCGTGATCCACCGCGCCGGCCGCGCTCAGAATCATGCGCTGCGCGCCATAGTTGGCGTCGCGGAAGGCGAGCAGGTCGTCGCGGCGGAAGTTGCGCACGCTTTCCGCCGTACCGAGCACGGGCCTGCCCAGTGGCTGATCGGGAAAGGCGATGGCCTGTGCGGTGTCGAACAGGATGTCCTCGGGACTGTCCCGCGTCGCCGCGATCTCCTGCAAAACCACCGTGCGCTCCACGCCCAGATCCTGCTCGTCGTAGCGCGGATTGCGCAGGATATCGGCAAGGATGTCGAGCGTGCCCGGCACTTCGTCCTTGAGTACGCGGGCGAAATAGGCGGTGCTTTCCACCCCGGTCGCGGCGTTGATCTCGCCGCCGGCGCTTTCGATTTCTTCGGCGATGTCGCGGGCCGAGCGGGTCTGTGTGCCCTTGAAGGCCATGTGCTCCAGCATGTGCGCGATGCCGTGCTCCTCGGGCGCTTCAGCGCGCGAGCCGCTGGCCACCCACAGGCCGAGCGACACGGTGCCGACATGGGGCATCGGCTCGCTGACGACGCGCAGGCCGTTGCTCAGGGTGGTAACGCGGGGGCCACTGTTATCGCTCATTCGGGCAGTCCGGCTGTGTCCTTGGTCCGTTCGGCGATGTAATCCGCAATCTGCGCCTGATCGCTGTCGAGCACGTCGTAGCGCTCCGGCGCCGAGAGCCGCGTGCGCAAGGCTTCGGGCAATTCCGGAGACACGCCGATGGCGTTTTCGATCGCGTCAGGAAACTTCGCGGGATGGGCGGTCGCAAGGCAGATCATTGGAACACTCTCATCGCCCCGGCACGTCTGCGCGGCGTGAAGGCCGACGGCGGTGTGGGGATCGGCGATATAGCCGGTTCGCTCGTAGAGGGCTGCAATGGCGCGCGCGGTTTCGTGCTCGCCGGCGCGCGCCGCGTCGAACGAGGCTTGCAGCGCGGCGTACTGCGCCGGCTCGAGGGTGAAGCCGCCCGACTGCGCCAGCGTCTCCATCTGCGTGCGGGCAAGCGCGGCATCCCGGCCGCCCGTCTCGAACAGCAGCCTCTCGAAATTGCTGGAGACCTGGATATCCATGCTCGGGCTCGATGTCGGGACGACGCCGGCCGGCTCGTAGCGCCCCGTCGCGAGCGTCCGCGCCAGGATGTCGTTGACATTCGTGGCGATCACCAGCCGGTCGATGGGCAGACCCATCCGCTTGGCGGCATAGCCCGCGAAGATGTCGCCGAAATTGCCCGTCGGCACGGTGAAGCTCACGGCGCGGTGCGGCGCCCCGAGCGCCACGGCGGCCGCGAAATAATAGACCACCTGCGCCATGATACGCGCCCAGTTGATCGAGTTGACCGCCGCAAGCCGGTGCCGGTCGCGGAAGGCGTGGTCGTTGAACAGCGCCTTGACGATGGCCTGCGCGGCGTCGAAGTCCCCGCGCACGGCGATGTTATGGACGTTCGGCGCCGCCACCGTGGTCATCTGGCGGCGTTGCACCTCGCTCGTGCGGCCTTCGGGATGCAGCACGAACAGGTCGATCCGCTCGCGTCCGGCGAACGCCTCGACCGCCGCCCCGCCGGTATCGCCGGAGGTCGCCGCGATGATCGCCGCGCGGTCGCCGCGCCGGGCCAGCGCCCGGTCCATGATCGGCGCCAGCACCTGCATGGCGAAATCCTTGAAGGCGAGCGTCGGACCGTGAAACAGCTCCAGAATCCAGTCGTTCGGCCCCGTCTGGACGAGCGGCGCGGCCGCCGGGTGGCGGAAGGGCGCATAGGCGCGCGTGAGCATCCCGCGCAGGTCCTCCGCCGTCATCGCGTCGCCCATGAAAGGCGCGATCACCTCTGCCGCGACATCGCCGTAGGGTTTGCCGGCGAACGCCGTGATCTGGTCGCGGCTGAGCACCGGCCAGGTCTCCGGCATGTACAGGCCGCCGTCGCGCGCGAGGCCGGTCAGGGCAGCGTCTTCAAAGTCGAGACGGGGCGCGGCGCCGCGTGTGCTGACATACTTCATGAGAAGAGCCTCAGATGGCCGTTTGCCGCGGGCCTCGCCTGAAGGATGTGCTGTGCTGGTTAAGCGAGATGCTTTCCATGATGCAAATTACGCCCGGAACCGGGGCCGGGCAAGCCGGCTCGTGGGGGTCAACGCGTCGTGTCTCAACTCGTCTGTGTCGAGGTTCGTGTACCGCGCCAGCGTGACAGAACATAGGCCGCGCAAACGCCGAGCAACGTCAGCGCCAGTCCGAACCATGTCAGCGCATACGACAGATGACGGTCCATAAGCTGCAACTGCGTCACCCCGCCGCGCGGCCATTCGCCGGGCAGCGCGCCGGCCTCGGCCTCGACGAAGAACGGGGCCATGCGCGCCCGGGCGTTATCCGGAAGCTGCGACACGATGCCTTCCAGATCCCGCCAGTACCAGCGATTGCGCGCCGGCTCGCTGTCCGGCGTGAACACGTTCGGCTCACCCTGCGCGCGCGCCAGCCCCGTCACGGTGAATTCCCTGTCTTCCAGCGCGGGCTGATCGCTGCGGCTTTCCGGCGCTTTGAGCGCTTCGGGCACAAAGCCGCGATCCAGCATCACCCATTTGCCGCTTTCGGTCTCGAACGGCGAGACGACACGCCAGCCGGGGGCGCCGTCGTGGATCGTGTAGATATGAAATTCGCGTTCGGGGTGCAGTTCCCCGGTCATCTCCACGCGCATGTATTCGATGTCGCGGTCGCGCTGCCAGCGGGCCAACACCTGCTCCAGCGGCGCCGCGGGCGCATCGGCGCGCGCCTCGATCCGGTCGATGAGATCGTGCTTCCAGTCACGGCGCTGCAACTGCCACACGCCCAGCGACACGAGAATGGCGAAGGCGACGATCATGCTGAGGGTGAGGACGAGGAATCGCGGCTTCATTGCCTCACATATGAATCGCGCGCCCGTCCACTGCAAGCGCGGCCTCCCTGACCGCCTCGGTGAAGGTCGGATGCGCGTGGCAGGTCCGCGCCAGGTCTTCGGCCGAGCCGCCGAACTCCATGAGCACCGCGGCCTCGGCGATCATGTTGCCCGCATCCGGCCCGAGAATATGCACGCCCAGAACCCGGTCGGTCTTTGCATCCGCCAGCACCTTGACGAAGCCGTCGGTCTGGCGGTTGGCCTTGGCGCGCCCGTTCGCGGTGAACGGGAACTTGCCGATCCTGTATTCGATGCCCTGCTCTTTCAGCTCCTCCTCGGTCTGGCCGACCTTGGCCACTTCGGGGTAGGTGTAGATCACATCGGGGATCACGCCGTAATTCACATGGCCCGCCTGCCCGGCGAGGATCTCGGCGACGGCAATGCCCTCGTCCTCGGCCTTGTGCGCGAGCATCGGCCCCTCGATCACATCACCGATGGCGTAGATGCCCTCCGCCGTCGTCCTGTAATGGCTGTCCACCGTGATGCGGCCCTTCCGGTCGGTCTCGATGCCGGCCTCGTCGAGGCCGAGGCAGGCGGTATAGGGCGAGCGGCCCACGGCGACCAGCACGACATCGGCCTCCAGCGTTTCGGCTTCGCCACCATTGGCCGGCTCGATGGTGGCCTTCAGGCGGTTGCCGCTGTCATCCACCCCCGTGACCTTGTGCTCCAGCGTGAAGGAAATGCCCTGCTTCTTCAGCAGGCGCATGAACTGCTTGGCGACCTCGGCATCCATGCCCGGCGTGATCCGGTCCAGGAACTCCACGACCTGCACCTCCGAGCCGAGCCGGCGCCAGACCGAGCCAAGCTCCAGCCCGATGATCCCGCCGCCGACGACCAGCATCTTGTTGGGCACCTCGGGCAGATCGAGCGCGCCAGTGGAGGTCACGATGCGCTTTTCGTCCACCTCGATGCCCGGCAGCCGCGCGCTGTCCGAGCCGGTAGCGATCACGATGGCCTTGGCGTTCAGCGTGGTGGTCGAACCGTCTGCGCCCTTGACCTCCACGGTCCCCTGCCCGGCGATGCGGCCCGTGCCTTGATGGCTGTCGATCTTGTTCTTCTTGAAGAGGAACTCGATGCCCTGGGTGTTGCCTGTGACCGCCTCGTCCTTGAAGCCCATCATCTTGGCGAGGTCGAGCTTGGCGTTCGCCTCGATGCCCATCGCCGCAAAGCCGTCGTTGGCTTCCTCATATAGCTCGGAGGCGTGCAGTAGCGCCTTGGACGGGATGCAGCCGACATTCAGACAGGTGCCGCCGTGGGCTTCGCGCTTTTCGACAACCGCGACCTTCATGCCGAGCTGCGCCGCGCGGATCGCGCAGACGTAGCCGCCTGGGCCGCTACCGATGACGACGAGGTCGTAACTTTTCGCCATGACACTGCCTTTCAGATCGAATGGGTTCGCCCGGGATGCGGACGGCGCGCGCGATCCCTAGACAAGAATTTCGCCGAGGATGACCAGGATCGCCAGCGCGGCCACGCTCCAGACCACCGAGCGCAGCACCGGGATGCCCGAGACATAGCAGGGGATATAGACGATGCGCGCGCCGAGATAAACCTGCGAGGCCACGGCCGTGACCGCGCTGGCGGTGCCGGAGACATGCGCGACCAGCACGGCGATAGCAAACAGCGGCAGCGTTTCCAGAAGGTTCTCGTAAGCGCGGCGCAGGCGCGCGGTGATCGGCGCCGACGCCCAGTCCGGGCTGGCATCGCGCGGCCCCAGCGTGTAGCGCGGCCCGAAGGCGAGATTGCCGGCAACCGAATAGAGCGTCAGCTGGACGAAGGCCAGCAGCACCGCCAGCACCAGCACGGTCAGATCGGTGGTCA
>JBKGZY010000105.1:0-9443 GCA_046543175.1 Dichotomicrobium sp. | reverse complement strand
ACGCCGCTGCCCCGCCGCGAGGCCCGGCGGATCGTGCGCAACCCCGAAACCATCGACGCCCGGCTCGACCTGCACGGCATGCGCCAGCGCGAGGCGTACACCGCACTGAAGGGGTTCCTGCGCGCCGCCCAGGCGCGGGAGTTCCGGCTCGTGCTGATTATCACGGGCAAGGGGATCGCACGGGACAGCAGCAAGGCCGAAGCGTTCGGGGATTGGCAGGACGCGCCATTCTACGAATCGCCGCGCGGCGTGCTGCGCCGGGTGGTGCCGGAATGGCTTGCCAAGCCGGAATTCCGCGACGTCGTTGCCAGCGTTTCTCCCGCACACCAGCGCCACGGCGGAGACGGGGCGCTTTACGTGCGGCTGCGCCGACAGGACAGGTCATCGCCGCGCGAGCGCCGCGACTAACCTTCGGCGAAGTCCCTCAGGCGCTCTGCCGCAGGACATCGGCCATCGTTTCCAGCCGATCCAAATTTTCCTGCGCCTGCGCCCGCGTCACCTCGTCCTTGGCATCTTCGAGGTCTTCCTTCGCCCATTCGATTTCCTGGGCGATCTGCTCGCGATCAAGGTCTTCGAGGGGCATGGCCCGTTGCGCGAGAATGGTCAAGTGCTCCGGCCCGCCTTCGGCGATTCCGCCGCGCACGAAATACTTGGCCTCGTTGCCTTTCTGGTCGCGAACCGTCAGCGCGCCGGGACGCAGCGAGGCCATGATCGGCGCGTGATCCGGCAGCATGCCGAAATCACCCTCGGTGCTGGGGACGATAACCTCGGGGACGTCTTCCGAGACAAGCACCTGCTCCGGCGATACCAGATCGAAACGGAAGGTCTCAGCCATGATCTGCCTTTCCTCGGGACGCTATGCGCGCAGACGTTTACGCCGCTTCTGCTGCCAATTCCTCGGCCTTGGCGACGGCCTCGTCGATGGTGCCGACCATGTAGAAGGCCTGCTCGGGCAGGTCGTCATAATCGCCGTTCACCAGCCCCTTGAAGCCCTTGATCGTGTCGGCGAGATCGACCAGCACGCCCGACTTGCCGGTGAACACCTCCGCGACATGGAACGGCTGGCTCAGGAAACGCTCGATCTTGCGCGCCCGCGCCACGGTCAGCTTGTCCTCTTCCGACAACTCGTCCATGCCGAGAATGGCGATGATGTCCTGCAGCGACTTGTAGCGTTGCAGCACTTCCTGCACTTTGCGCGCGGTCTCGTAGTGCTCCTCGCCCACGACGCGCGGCTCCAGCACGCGCGATGTCGAGTCGAGCGGATCGACCGCCGGATAAATGCCCTTCTCCGAGATCGCGCGGCTCAACACCGTGGTCGCGTCCAGATGCGCGAAGGTGGAGGCCGGCGCCGGGTCGGTAAGGTCGTCGGCGGGCACGTAGATAGCCTGCACCGAGGTGATCGAGCCCTTGTCGGTGGAGGTAATGCGCTCCTGCAACTCGCCCATGTCGGTGCCGAGCGTCGGCTGATAGCCCACGGCTGACGGAATACGGCCCAGCAGCGCCGACACTTCCGAGCCGGCCTGCGTGAAGCGGAAGATGTTGTCCACGAAGAACAGCACGTCCTGGCCCTGGTCGCGGAAATACTCGGCTACAGTCAGGCCGGTGAGGCCGACACGCGCGCGCGCGCCCGGCGGCTCGTTCATCTGGCCGTAGATCAGCGAGCACTTGGAGCCTTCGCCGCCGCCTTCCTTGTTCACGCCGGACTCGATCATCTCCCAGTAGAGGTCATTGCCCTCGCGGGTGCGCTCGCCCACGCCGGCGAAAACCGAGTAGCCGCCATGCGCCTTGGCGATGTTGTTGATGAGTTCCTGAATGAGCACGGTCTTGCCGACGCCCGCGCCGCCGAACAGGCCGATTTTGCCGCCCTTGGCGTAGGGCGCGATCAGGTCCACGACCTTGATGCCGGTAATCAGGATCTCGGTTTCCGTGGATTGTTCGATGAATTCCGGCGCGGAAGCGTGAATCGGGCGCTTTTCCTCGTGCGGGATGTCTCCCGCCTCGTCGACCGGCTGGCCGATGACGTTCATGATGCGCCCCAGCGTCCCCTCGCCGACCGGCACCCGGATCGAGTCGCCGGTGTCGATCACTTCCTGCCCGCGAACCAAGCCCTCGGTCGCATCCATCGCGATGCAGCGCACGGTGTTCTCGCCGAGATGCTGCGACACCTCGAGCACGAGCCGGTTGCCGTGGTTGTCGATCTCCAGCGCACTCATGATCTCCGGCAGCTTGTCGTCGAACTGAACGTCGACGACGGCGCCGGTCACCTGGCGAACGCGCCCGATATTCTTGTCGGTTGCCATATTCCTCGTCCTCGTTAGGCTCGTTTGTTCAAAGGATCAGAGCGCCTCGGCGCCGGACACGATCTCGATCAGTTCCTTGGTAATCTGGTCCTGGCGCAGGCGGTTGTAAGTCAGCGTCAGCTTGTCGATCAACTCCCCGGCGTTGCGCGTGGCGTTGTCCATCGCCGCCATGCGCGCGCCCTGCTCACCGGCAGCGTTTTCCAGCATGGCGCGGAAGATCTGCGTGGCAACGTTGCGCGGCAGCAGGTCGCGCAGGATATCGTCCTCGTCCGGCTCGAAGATGTATTCCGCCTGCGGCGCGCCGGTGTCCTCCTGCGTCTCGTCCTTTTCCGGAAGCGCGGCCGGAATGAGCTGCATGGCTTTCGGCCGCTGCGTCAGCGTGTTGACGAACTCTGCGAAGACGAGGGTGCAGACATCGAATTCGCCTTTGTCGAACATTTCGAGCACGCGCTTGCCGATATCGAAGGCGTCGTCGAACGAGATGCGTTTGACGCTCTTCATGTCGATCACATCGACGATCCGGCTGGCATGCTCGCGCTTGAGCATGTCATAGCCCTTGCTGCCGACGCAGAGGAACTTGACCTCCTTGCCATCGGCGATCAGCTCGCTGGCCAACTGGCGCGCTTTTTTGACGATGTTGGCATTGAACGCGCCGCACAGGCCGCGATCGGCGGTCGCCACGATGATGAGATGGGTGTCGTCCTTGCCCGTGCCGGCCAGAAGCGGCGAGGCGCCCTCCTTGTTCGCGGTGCGCGTCGCAAGGTTTACCAGGACCGCCTCCATGCGCTCGGCGTAGGGCCGTGCGGCGTCTGCCGCCTCCTGCGCCTTCCGCAGCTTGGCCGCCGCCACCATCTGCATCGCCTTCGTGATCTTCTGCGTCGCCTTGACGCTCGAGATCCGATTGCGCATGTCCTTCAGGCTGGGCATGTCCTCTCCCGGTCCTTGATTGGGGCGTGGGCCGTAACGTCGTTCCGGTTACGCGGAGAAATGCTCGGCGAACTTGTCGACCGCACTCTTGAGCTTTTCTTCCAACTCGTCGCTCAACTGGCCTTTATTGCGGATTTCATCGAGGATGTCGGAATGGTCCTCGCGCATATGGCGCAGCAGGTCCGATTCGAAGCGGCTGACAGCTGAGACCGGCAGGGGATCGAGGAAGCCGCGGGTGCCCGCGAAGATCACGACGACCTGTTCTTCGACCTGTAGCGGCGAGAATTGCGGCTGCTTGAGCAACTCGGTCAGCCGTTCGCCGCGCGCCAGAAGCCGTTGCGTTGCGGCGTCGAGGTCGGAGCCGAACTGCGCGAAGGCGGCCATTTCGCGGTACTGCGCCAACTCGCCCTTGATCGCGCCGGCTACCTGCTTCATCGCCTTGACTTGCGCCGATGAGCCCACACGGGACACCGACAGGCCGACATTCACGGCCGGGCGGATGCCCTGGTAGAACAGGTCAGTTTCAAGGAAGATCTGGCCGTCCGTAATCGAGATCACGTTCGTCGGGATGTAGGCCGACACGTCGTTGGCCTGCGTCTCCACGATCGGCAGCGCGGTGAGCGAGCCGGCGCCGTGATCGTCGTTCAGCTTCGCCGCGCGCTCCAGCAGGCGGCTGTGCAGGTAGAACACGTCACCCGGATACGCCTCGCGTCCCGGCGGACGGCGCAGCAGCAGTGACATCTGTCGGTAGGCCGTGGCCTGTTTCGACAGATCGTCATAGACGATCAGCGCGTGCATGCCGTTGTCACGGAAATACTCGCCCATGGCGCAGCCGGCATAGGGCGCAAGATACTGCATCGGCGCCGGCTCGGAGGCGGTGGCGGCGATGACGACGGAATACTCCATCGCCCCGCGCTCCTCCAGGTTCTTGACGAACTGCGCCACCGTGGAGCGCTTCTGGCCCACCGCGACATAGACGCAGTAGAGCTTCTTGCTCTCGTCGTCGGTCTGGTTGATCGTCTTCTGGTTCAGGATGGTGTCGAGCGCGATGGCCGTCTTGCCCGTTTGGCGGTCGCCGATGATAAGCTCGCGCTGGCCGCGGCCAATTGGGATCAGCGTGTCGATGGATTTCAGCCCGGTCTGCATCGGCTCATGCACCGATTTGCGCGGGATGATGCCCGGCGCCTTGACGTCGGCGCGGCGGAATTCTTCCGTCTCGATTGGCCCCTTGCCGTCGATGGGATTGCCCAGCCCGTCGACCACGCGGCCCAGCAACGCCTTGCCGACCGGCACCTCGACGATGGTGCCGGTGCGCTTGACGGTGTCGCCTTCCTTGATGTCGCGGTCTTCGCCGAAGACCACGATGCCGACATTGTCGACCTCGAGGTTCAGGGCCATGCCCCGGATGCCGTTCTCGAACTCGACCATCTCGCCCGACTGGACATTGTCCAGCCCGTAGGCGCGCGCGATGCCGTCACCCACCGAAAGCACCTGGCCGATCTCCGCGACCTCGGCTTCCTGACCGAAGTTTTTGATCTGTTCCTTCAATATGGAGGAAATTTCCGAGGCCCGGATTTCCATCAGCCTACCTCTTTCATGGCGTGTCTGAGTCGGTTGAGTTTGCTGCGCACCGAGTTGTCGATCATGCGGCTCCCGATCTTCACGATCAAGCCGCCGAGGATCGACGGGTCGACGCGGACATTCATGTTGACATCCTGCCCGGCGAAGTCGCGCAGCGCCTGCTTGAGTTCGGATTTCTGGTCCTCGCCGAGCGGCACCGCGGTTACGACATCCGCCTCGACCTCGCCGCGGTGGCGCGCGGCCAGTGTGTGGAAGGCGCGCACGATATCGGAGATGGCCCAAAGCCTGCGCTTTTCAACGAGAAGCTCGAGGAAATTCTTGGTCAGCCCGGATGTGCCCGCCGTGTCGGCGATGACGCGCACGGCCTTGGCCTGCTGCTCGGTGGAGAAGGCGGGGCTGCGGATCAGGCGGCGCAGATCATCGCTGCTTTCGATCATCTCTTGAAAGTTGTCGAGTTGCGCCTCGACCTCTTCCAGCTTGCCCTCGTCCAGGGCGAGTTCAAACAGCGCTGTCGCATACCGCCCGGCGACGCCCGATACGATTGTCCCGCCACTGTCCATCGAACCACCCTGCAAGCACCGCACCCGATTGTGCTGGAAGAGGAGACGCATCCGCGCGGACGTGCCTTGTGTTGCGTGTCGGCGTGACAGCCGCGCGGCACCGCAGCGCAGATCCATCCTTGATGAAATCGCTAGCCATCTATCACAGGCTTTGCGCCTGTTGCAATACGCTGTGCGCCTCAACGCGCTAGCGCCTCCCGCGGCGACGAGCCGACGCCATGTTGCTCGTCGCGGCGCCGGCTCACAAAAAGCTGTACGGGTCGACGTCGATCACCGTGCGCATGCTGCCCTTCGCTGGCGGGGCGCGGTCCATCCAGAGCCGCAAGAAGCCCTGCAAATCGATTTCGCGGGGCGCTTTGACCAACAGCCTGTAGCGATGGCGCCCTCGGATCAGCGCGAGCGGCGCTTCCGCCGGCCCCATGACCGTGATCCGTGGCGCGTCCGGCGCGGCGCGGGCGAGCGCCTGCGCGTAGCGTTCGGCCTCCGGTTTGGCCCCGGTCGAGACGATGATTGCCGCCAGGCGGCCGAACGGCGGCAGGCCTGCCTCCTCGCGTGCGGCAATTTCACGCGCCAGGAACGTGTCGCGATCCCCGGAAATCAGCGCGCGCATGACCGGGTGCTCCGGTGCATGGGTCTGGATCAGGCCGATCCCGCCGCTGTCCTCGCGCCCCGCCCGGCCGATCACCTGCTGCATGAGTTGAAAGGTGCGCTCGGCCGCGCGCGGATCGCCGCCTTGCGCCAGGCTGAGATCGCCGTCGACGACGCCGACCAGCGAAAGCCCCGGGAAGTGATGCCCCTTCGCCACAAGCTGCGTGCCGACGACGATGCGCGCCTCGCCGGAGGAAATCCGCGCGATAGTCTCGCGCACCTGCGTCAGGTTGGTGGTGAAGTCGCTGGACAGGATCGCGGCCGGAACGCCGGGGAAGCGCTCAGCCACCTCTTCCGCAACGCGCTCGACGCCCGGACCGCAGGGCACCAGCTTGCCGCTTACCCCGCAGGCCGGGCAATCGCCCGGCCGGGGCAGCACGAAGCCGCAGTGATGGCAGGTGAGCTTGCCGCGCGCCCGGTGCTCCACGAGCGTTGCGCTGCATTGCGGGCATTCGATGCGGTGACCGCAGGCGCGGCACAGCGTCAGCGGCGCATAGCCCCGACGATTGAGGAACAACAGCGCCTGCTTGTCTGCCGCGAGCGTATCGCGCACGGCGGAGACCAGCGGCGGCGACAGCCAATGCCCGCGCTCGGGCGGGTCGGCGCGCAGGTCGATGGCACGGATGTCGGGCAGCGCCGCGCCGGCATAACGGCTGGTCAGGCGCACATGCTGGTAGCGGCCCTGCTGCGCGTTGACGACGCTCTCGATCGACGGCGTCGCCGAACTCAGGATCACCGGATGGCGGCCCAGCGAGCCGCGCACGACCGCGACATCGCGTGCCTGATAGCGCACATAGTCTTCCTGCTTGAAGCTCTGCTCGTGCTCCTCGTCCACAACGATCAGGCCCAGATCGGGGAAAGGGAGGAATAGCGCGGAGCGCGCCCCGGCGACCGCACGCGCCTCGCCGGTGGCGACCGCTTGCCATGTGCGCCCGCGTTCCGCCGCGCCGAGAGCGGAATGCCATTCCATTGGGCGGCAGCCGAAGCGTCCGGCGAAACGGTCGAGGAACTGGCTGGTCAGTGCGATTTCCGGCAGCAGGATCAGCACCTGCTTGCCCTCCGCCAGCGCCGCCGCGACGGCCTCGAAATACACTTCCGTCTTGCCCGCGCCGGTCACGCCGTCGAGCAGGCTGACCGAGAAACCGCCCTTGCCCATCGCCGCGACCAGCTTACCGGCGGCTTCAGCCTGCTCCGGGGCGAGTTCGGGCGGCGCGTGGTCCGGATCGGGGTGCCGCGGCCGCCATCCGGGCATCTCCACGCGCACCAGTGCCCCAGCCGCGGCCAGCCCGTCGATCACCGCCGCGCTCACGCCTGCCTCACGCGCCAGCGCCGCCTTCGACCGCACCGCGCCGTCGGCGGCGGCATCGAGCACCTTGCGCCGCGCCGCGGTCATGCGCTCTGGCGGCGGCCCGCTGGCGCGGAAGCCGAATTGCGGCCCCTCCGGCTCGAAGGCGCGCGGCGCGCTCATCATCATCTTGAGCACCATGCCGCGCGGGCTGAGCGTGTAGCTCGCGACCCATTCCACCAGATTCCGCGAGACGGCGGGCAGCGCCGGCGCGTCCAGCACCTCGATGATGGATCTCAGCCGCCTTGCGGAGATGTCCGTGTGCCGCGCCTGATCCCAGACCACGCCGATGCGCTGCGCCGAACCGAGCGGCACGCGCACGAAGCTGCCCGGCGGCGGCGCATCGTTCGCCGCCAGCGCATAATCGTAAGCCTCGTTGACCGCGAGTGGCACGAGCACCGGCACCGTACGTGTCGCCGTCGGCGCTACATCGTCGAGATCGAGCCGCGGCTGGACAGGACTGCCGGATTTCAAGGACATCGCGCGTGCCGCCCCCAGTCGCGCATTAAGACAGCATCAACCATCGCGCGCGTAGGTTAAGCGTTTGTGGCGCAGATTGGGAAGCGGCGCAGCCCCGATGAAACGGATTCTTCCGCACGATATCGAATTCTCCGCGCAGACGGACGCCGGCGAGGCGATTCGCGGGTGGCTGGCCTATCTCGTCCACGAGCGCGGCAGCGGCGCGAACACGCTCGACGCCTATGGCCGCGATCTGCGCCAGTTCTGCGAATTTCTCACGGGCCACCTGGGACACCCGCCCGCCCTGCGCGATCTCAACGCCCTGACGGCGGCCGACTTCCGCGCCTTCATGGCGTGGCGGCGTAACCAGGGCGCGTCGAGCCGCAGCCTGTCGCGCAGCCTTTCGGCATTGCGCGCCTGCTTTCGCTACCTGGAGCGGGCCGGGCATCTGAAGAACCGCGCCGTGCTCGCGGTGGCGATGCCGCGCGTCCCGCGCGGGCTGCCCCGGCCGTTGACCGAGGACAAGGCGCGCGCGGTCATGGACGAGAGCCGGGACGATGACGAGCGCGAGCGCGAGCCGTGGGTCGGCCTGCGCGACCGGGCGATCATGCTGCTGCTCTACGGCTCCGGCCTGCGCATTTCCGAAGCGCTGGGGCTGAACCGGGGCGATGCGCCCCTGCCGCCGCGCGACGTGCTGCGCGTGAAGGGCAAGGGTGGGCAGGAACGCATCGTGCCGGTGCTGCCGGTGGCACAGGAGGCCATGACGCAGTATCTCGCCGCCTGTCCCTATAGCCTTGGAAGCGACGATCCCCTGTTTCTTGGCGTGCGCGGCGGCCGCCTCAGCCCGCGGCTGGTGCAACTCACCCTTGCCCGGCTGCGCCCGCTGCTGGGGCTGCCACCGACGGCGACGCCGCATGCGCTGCGCCATTCCTTCGCCACGCATCTGCTCGGCAGCGGCGCGGACCTGCGCGCCATCCAGGAATTGCTCGGCCACGCCAGCCTCTCGACCACGCAGGTCTACACCGACGTGGATCGGCGCACCCTCCTGACCATCTACGACAGGGCGCATCCGCGCAGTTCTCAGGCCTGATCGGCTTCCAGCAGGGCCGTGATCTCCGCGCGCAGCTCGTCGATGCCGATGCGCTTTTCCGCCGATGTCGCGATGATTTCGGGATGGGCGGCCGGATGCTTCGCCAGCCGGGCGGCGGTCGCTTCGCGGACGCGCTCGAGCTGCTCCGGGCCGATCTTGTCGATCTTGGTGAGAACGACCTGATAAGACACCGCCGCCTCGTCCATCGCCTCAAGCACACCCGCATCGGTGTTCTTGATGCCGTGGCGGGCGTCGATCAGCAGGAAGACACGCTTGAGCTGCGGACGGCCGCGCAAATAGGCATGGATCAGCTCGTTCCAGCCCTTCACCTGCGCCTTGGGCGCCTTGGCGTAGCCGTAGCCGGGCATATCGACAATGTGAAGCGCATCCCCGGCGCGGAAATAGTTGAGTTCGCGCGTGCGCCCCGGCGTGTTGGAGGTGCGCGCCAGCGCCTTGCGGCCCGTCAGCGCGTTAAGCAGCGTCGATTTGCCGACATTGGAGCGGCCGGCGAAGGCAACCTCGGGGATGATCTC
>JBKGZY010000104.1:0-9472 GCA_046543175.1 Dichotomicrobium sp. | reverse complement strand
CGCTCGCCCACCACCTGTATAACGAGGTCGCCTATCACCTCACCCTGCACTACCGTTATACGGGGAAGGCAGCCGAGACCTCGACCAGCGAGTTCGGCGAGGTGCGCGAGACCGTGCGGAAGATCCTGGAGGAGATCGACCACACCACCAAATGAGGGCGCGCGTCCATTCCACCCGTTACATGCCGGCGAACGGCAGCCAGAGAACGATGCCGGGGAACGCGACGAACAGCATTAGCCCCGCAAGCAGGACGCCGAAAAAGGGCAGGGCGCCCAGCGTGACGTCGCCCAGCGACACCTCCGGCGGCGATATCCCCTTGATGACGAAAAGGTTGAGGCCCACCGGCGGCGTGATGACCGCCATCTCGGTGGCAACCGCCATGACGATGCCGAACCAGATGGGATCGTAACCCATCGTCGTGATGACCGGCAGCAGGAGTGGCGTCGCGATCAGGATCACCGAGACGACGTCCATGAACATCCCCATGACGATCAGGACGACGAAGATGCCGAGAAGGATCACGATCTCGGGCAGTCCGCTCTGCGTTACGAAAATCACGATGTCCTGCGGCACCCGCAGCCGTGTCAGCAGGTACCCGAAAAGCAGCGCACTCGCCAGGATCGCCAGGATCATGCCCGTGGTGTGGACGGTCTCTGAAAGGATCCGCCGGGTGACCGGGACCGTCAGCGTGCCCCGTTGCGCCGCGATTATGGCCGCTCCCAGGCAGCCGATGGCGGCGGCTTCGGTGGGCGTGGCGACGCCGGCATAGATCGTCCCGAGCACGAGGGCGACCAGCACCGCTACGGACCAGATGCGCGCGAGGCTGCGCCAGCGCTCGCGCCATGTCGCGCGTTCCTTGGTCGCGGGCACGGCAGACGGTCGCACCAGGGCGACGGCGAAGATGTACGCCATCATCATCAGCGCGAGGAGGATGCCGGGCACGATACCGGCGATGAACAGCAGGCCGACGGACTGGTTGGCCACGAGACCATAGAGGATCAGCCCCACGCTCGGCGGTATGAGCAGGGCCAGGCCGCCGGCCGAGGCCACGCAGCCCGTTGCCAGGCGGCGGTCATAGCCGCGATTGAGCATCTCGGGGATGGCGAATTTCCCGATCGTGGCTGCGCCGGCCACCGAAACGCCGCAAAGCGCGCCGAACACCGCGCAGGCGGCGACGCTCGCCATCCCGAGCGAGCCGCGCACGCCGGAGAGCCAGCGGCTCGCCGCCGTGTAGATGTCGCCTCCGAGGCCGGAGACGAAAATGATCTCCCCCATGAGAATGAACAGCGGCACCGCCACCAGCGTGAACCCGCTCATCCGGTCGAAGATCACACCGGGCACCGCGCCAAGCCCGCCAACGCCTTGCAGCATGAGGATACCCGCGATCGAGGCGGTTCCGAGCGCGGCAAAGATCGGCACGCCGGCAAGGAGCAGGACCGCGAGGATGAGCACGACGACGAGGGTGATGACGCCGGGATCCATGAGTCAGACCTCATTCATCGCGCGTGAGCAGGCGCGCCGTCTCGGCGAAAGCCGCGATCGCGAGCGCAAGCCCGCCCAGCGGGATGCAGGCATAGGGGATCCACAGCGGCGTGCCCAGAAGCGAGGACGCACGGTCGTCGCTCTGCCATGCCGTGAGAGCCATCTCGCTGCCTTTCCAGACCAGAACGAGCGCAAAGCCGGCCACGAGCACCATGCCCGCCGCCTCGATCCTCGCGCGGAGGCGGGGGGAGAGCAGGTCAAGCATGAAACTGACGCGTACGTGGCGGTCCCTGCGCAGGATCCACGCGGCAGGCGCAAAACAGATGAACACGAGAAGATACTCGCTGATCTCCACGGAGAACTGCGTCGGCGCGTTCAGCACGTACCGCACGAAAACCTCGTGCGCGACGAGCGCAAGCAGCACCACAAGCGCCACCTGAGCAAGGCCATGCAGCAGGCGGGCGAAGCCGTCTGCGAGAACGGTCAGACGCGGCATTGACGTGAGATCCGGAGGGTTGCAAGGGGACGCGCCGCCCCCTACACCGACGCAGGGGGCGGGACGGATTACCTACTGGTTTTCGCGCGAGAAGCTGATCAGCTGTTCGGCAGGCTCGACCTGCTCCGCCCACCAGTCGTAGACCGGCGCCATCTTGTCCTTGAACGCGGCAAGTTCGGCATCGCTCGCCGTATGCACCTCGACGCCCTTCTCCTCGAAGCTGGCCTTCGCCTCTTCGAGAAATGTCTCCAGCCGGGCGAGCTGATCGGCGCTGCGCTCGTTGGCGGCCTCCTGCACGATCTCCTGGAGATCGGCCGGCAGCGCCTCCCAGCTGTCGCGGTTGATGACCAGGAAGCTTGTGAAGTACGCCATGTTGGTGACGGTCAGATTATCCAGCACCTCGTACAGCTTGCGCCCGAGGCCCGTGATGAGTGGCCGGGTCGTGCCGTCGATGGTGCCGCGCTGCAACGCCAGGTAAAGCTCGCCCGAACTCATCGTGGTGGGGGAGCCCCCCATGAGTTCCATGGCCTTGCTGGCCGTGGTTCCGGAAACGGCAATCTTCTTGCCCTTGAGATCGTCCGGGCCCCGCACGCTGAAGCCCTTGGCGTAGAACTGGTAGGGGCCGCCGACCGCGACGTTCAGGACCTTCATGTTGTGCTCGGCCACGGCGTCATTGATCCCGTGGTCCCACAGACCGGCGTCGAGCGTGCGTTGCAGGGCGGCCGGCGACGGCCACATGAAGGGCAGGCTGGAAACGCCCAGCGCGGGAACCTTGCCGGTGTGGTAGATGTCGAGGGGCGCGGACATGTCCACGTCGCCGCGCTCGACCGCGCCGAACTCCTCCTTGCCGCCATAGAGCTGGCCGGAATGATAAACCTCGATCTGGATGCGCCCCTCGGAGCGCTCTTCCACCTTCCGGACAAATGTCTCGATCGGCTTGAAAAGATATTCGTATGACGTGGGCCAGTATGTCGAGAAGGTCAGCTTGTGGGTGTCCTGCGCCGCAGCGGAGCCGCCGGCCACGCCGAGCATGAGTGTGGCGGCGGCAAATATCCAGCCGGTCCGGCGTATGGTCATGACGTTTCCTCCCTCCATTTTGTGGGGCCGGTCGCCATGCCGGCCCTTAAGATTTATTATCATCGCCGTGCCGACGGTCAAAGGCCCAAACCGCCTCGAAGCCCATCAGCCTGCTGAAGGCCGAAAAATCGGCGAGCGCCTGGTCGGTGCCAACACTCGAACCCGTCCCCACGATCTGCGCATAAACGCGCTGCATGGCATCGGCGGCGGCCAGAAAGCCGGTCACCGGATAGATGGCAAGTGCGAAGCCGAGTTCGGCCAGGCGATCTCCCGGCAGGACGGGCGTTCGTCCCCCTTCGACCATGTTCGCGAGCACCGGCTTGTCGAGCGACGCACATATCCGCGCCATCTCCTCTTCGCTCTCGGGCGCCTCGATGAACAGGATATCGGCCCCCGCCGCGGCGTAGGCATCGGCGCGGCGCAGCGCCTCGTCGAGCCCGTGCGTCGTCCGGGCATCCGTGCGCGCGACGATCAGGAAGTCCGCCGAATCGCGGCTTTCGACCGCGACCCTGATCTTGGCGGCCATCTCGTCGGTCGGAACGACGCGGCGGCCCGGCGTATGACCGCATTTCTTGGGGATTTCCTGGTCCTCGATCTGGATGGCCGCCACACCCGCCTGCTCGAAACCGCGGACAGTGTGCTGGACATTGAGGAGGCCGCCATAGCCGGTGTCGCCGTCTGCGATAAGCGGAGCGGTCGTTATCCGGGCCATCTGCGCCGCGCGGCTTACCATGTCGGTGTAGGTGGCCAGCCCGGCATCCGGCAGGCCGAGATGCGACGCGACTGTGCCGTAACCCGTCATATACAGTGCCACGGGCCTGATCGCGTCGGCGACACGGGCGGAAATCCCGTCGAAAATGCCCGGAGCGGCAAAGAATCCCCTCTCCAGCGCGGTTTTCAAAGCACGCCGTTTCGCCGATGGGTCCTGCGCCGGCAATGTCACGGGAGGCTCGTTCATCTGTCCTCCAGGCGGCGTCATGCAACGCCGCCTCGCCTTCCAACTCAAGGCGAGTTATCCGCAGCGGCGGCGGAGGTCAAGGTTCTGCCGCGCGTGTTGCCCCGCGGCAGCCCGCAGCGTCGTCGACACTGCCCAATGAAACCCCGAGCATGCAGGTGAGCACAATGCACGGAATTGCATGTTTCATTGCTGCAAATCCTGCCGAGACCGACAGCGCTTAATTAAACGAGCCGCCATTATCGTGAGGTCCTCGTGATCCGGACGATAAGGGTGAGCCATGTGCGCATGCGGGCAGGCGGCAGACCATTCGAGCTTGCACTCAGTCGGGGGCTGCAATTGTTTATGCGGCTCGCCCGTGACACGCCGGGCGTTCATGCGTCTCGAAGCCGACCTCTCGCGCCGCGAGATGATGGGCGGCGCGGCCGCGGTGCTCGGCATGTTCGCCGGTTTCGGGCTGGCCCCCGGCAGGGCCGCCGCGCCGGAGACGAAACGCCCCCTGCTGTTGAGCGATCTCCGGCTGTTCGACGGCCGGACCCTGCGGATGCGCGAGGACGTCGACATCCTGATCGAAAACGGGAAGATCGCCGGCCTGCCGCCGCGTGGACAGGGACCCGAGGACGCCGAACGGATCGACTGCGGCGGCCGCGCCGTGATCCCCGGGCTGATCGACTCGCACTGGCATTCGACGCTGACCTCGGTGAGCGAAATGACCGCGCTCACCGCCGATCCGGCCTATCTGCACCTTGTCGCGGCGCGGGAGGCAGGGGAAACGCTGCTGCGCGGCTTCACGACCATCCGCGATCCCGGCGGCCCGTCGTTCGGCCTCAAACGGGCCATCGACCAGGGCGTCGTCGCGGGGCCGCGCATCTTCCCCAGCGGCGCGATGATCTCGCAGACCTCGGGCCACGGCGATTTCCGCCTGCCCTACGAAACGCCGCGCGATCCGCGTGACGGGCTCAGTCAGGCGGAAAGGCTGGGCGCCGTTATCATCGCGGACGGCGCGGACGCGGTTCTTCAGCGCGTGCGTGAGCAGCTCAGCAAGGGCGCCAGCCAGATCAAGATGATGGCGGGCGGCGGCGTGTCGTCGCTCTACGACCCCATCGACGTGCTCCAGTACACCGAGCGCGAACTGCGCGCCGGCGTTCAGGCGGCGGCGGACTGGGGCACCTATGTCTGCGTCCATGTCTATGTCGCGGAGGGGATCAAGCGCGCGATCCGCGCCGGCGTGAAGTCCATCGAGCACGGCCAGCTTACCGACGAGGACGCCGTGCGCATGATGAAGGATGAAGGCGTGTTCTGGAGCCTCCAGCCCTTCCTCGACGACGAGGACGCCAACCCGAAGGCCCTGCCGGAGCAGCGCGCCAAGCAGAAGCAGGTGGCCGAAGGCACGGTACAGGCCTACGAGTGGGCGCAGAAATACGGTATCGAAACCGCCTGGGGCACCGACATTCTGCTAAACCCGGAAGGGCCGCCGACGCAGGGCCGGCAGCTTGCCAAGATCACCCGCTTCTACGATCCGCTGACGGCGCTGCGCACCGCGACGGGCAATGCGGGCGACCTGCTGGCGATGTCCGGCCAGCGCGCGCCTTATGACGCGCCGGTCGGGGTGATCGCGGAGGGCGCGCTGGCCGATCTGCTGGTCGTGGACGGCGATCCCGCCGCGAGCCTGGATTTCATCGCCGATCCGGAAGCCAATCTGCGCCTCATCATGAAGGGCGGGCAGATCGCCAAGCAAACGCTGTGATCCGGGGGCCGCGCTCCTGACCGCGCATGCCGTTGCGTGCCGGATGCCGTGGCGGGGCTGCGCGCTGCCGCTCGCCGTCGCCGCCGCCGTCGTCGCGGAGTTCGCGCATTGCTGACCGAGGGCTCGGTCCTCGCCGTCGCATTCGCCGCGCCTCTGCTTGTCGGCGCGGTCTTCGCCGGCGTGCATCATGCCGAGATCGGCGGCCCTGCGCGTCGGAGAGCCTTTCGGCTCCGTCGTTCTCGCCGCCGCCGTAACGGTTATCGAGGTCTCGCTGATCCTGTCGATCATGCTGGCGGCGTTCCGCGCCGCGCGGGCCAACCGGCTCCAGACCAGCCTCAACCTTGCGCTCGGCTCGGCGCTTGCCTCCATCGGCCTGGCCATTCCCGCCGTCGTCGCCGTCTCGCTGACCATCGGAACGCCGCTGGCGCTCGGACTGGAGGCCGAGCATATGGTGCTGCTGGTTCTCACGCTGTTCTCCGCCACGCTCACGCTCGCCACCGGCCGGACAACGCTTCTGCAGGGCGGTGTGCATCTGGTGATATTCGCGGCCTTTCTCGTGATCGCCGCGGTGCCCTGAGCGAGGCGCCGCCGGCGCCCCGGCATCGGCCCGGCTGTCCCCCGGATACGCGGCCAGGCCGGGCCGGACGCGTTAACCGTCTGTTTTCTCTGCCGGTTTCTGAGCCGGGCAGGTGCTTTTCCCGGCCATACAATCGCTTCTTGCGAACAGGGGCGTTTCGTCGCACCATAATCCATTCGTCTAATAGGAACGCGGGTTTCACGCTTGCGCGTTCGTGGAGGAAACGCGCCGCTTCTGAATGTTGCAGGCCAGGCGGCGCATCGCAGTGGAGGTATGTCATGAATGTGGCGTCCATCCTCAAACACAAGGGCAGAGACTGCGCCACAATTCACCCGGAGCGGCCGATTTCCGAAGCCGTTCGAATTCTTGCGGAGAGAAGGATCGGCGCGCTCGTTGTCGTCGACGACGCGGGCGACATCGCCGGCATTCTCTCGGAACGCGACATCGTCGTGAACCTCGCCAACGGCCAGAAAGCCGTGCTGGACGCGCCGGTGTCGCGCATCATGACGCGGGATGTCTTCACCTGCACCCCGTCGGACACGACCGATCAGCTCATGGCGCAGATGACCAACAGCCGCATCCGTCATCTGCCGGTCAAGGAGAACGGCAAGCTCGCCGGCATTATCTCCATCGGCGACGTCGTCAAATGGCGGATCGCCGAGGTCGAATCCCGCGAGGAGGCGCTGCGCGAATATATCGCCACGGGCTGATTTCAGTCCTTGCCGTAGACCTTTTCCGGGTCGAACAGCCTTTCGCCGTCGCGCATCTCCAGCCGGGTTTGCGTGCCCGTCGGCTGGCGGAGCGGCACGGCGCGGTAAAAGCACGAGCGCCGGCCGGTATGGCAGCAGCCGCCATTGCCGGCCATCTCCACCCTGAGCCAGATCGTGTCCTGATCGCAGTCGGTGCGCATCTCCACGACCGTCTGCGTGTTCCCGCTCGTCTCGCCCTTGCGCCACAGCCTGGCGCGCGAGCGGCTCCAGTAATGCGCCTCGCCCGTCTCGATGGTCCGTGCGAGGGCGAGCGCATTCATGTAGGCCAGCATCAGCACCTCGCCGCTTGCGGCATCGGTGACGATCACGGGCAGGACGCCGTCCGGGCCGAATTTCGGCGCAAGAACCGCGCCTTCCTCGACGTCGACGCTGTCGCGCGCGGCGAATTGCGGCTCGCTCGCATCATTGGTCATGCTCATTCCCGCCGGCCGGCGCGTCCCAACCTGATTCAGAAGGATCAACGGTGGTCATTGCCGTGCTCGACACGGCAATCCAGACAATGAAATTGCAAGCTCGCGGCAATGGATGCGCGTGTCAAGCACGCGCATGACATGGTTCCGATTGACCGGGAGCACGCAGAAACGAGGGTTAGCCCTTGAAAAGTCTGCGGAATCCGGGCCCCGCACGGCGTCTCACCCAAAAGCCCCCTACAAATGCGCGTCAAATGTTGTACAACCCTTGTCATGGTGCAAGCGAAGCCATCCGAATCTGCGCCGGGCGCCGAAAGCCCTTCGCGTCTGGCACCCCAAGCCATCGCGGAAATTTTCCGCCGCTTCCACGAGGCCGCGCCGGAGCCGCAAAGCGAACTGGATTACCGCAATCCGTTCACGCTCCTGGTCGCGGTCGTGCTTTCGGCCCAGGCCACCGATACCGGCGTCAACAAGGCGACGGAAAAGCTATTCGACGCCGCCGACACGCCGGAGAAGATGGTCGCGCTCGGCGAAGAGCGCGTGCGCGACATGATCAGGACGATCGGGCTTTACCGCAACAAGGCGAAGAATGTCATCGCCTTGTCGCAGAAGCTCGTCGAGGATTTCGGCGGCAAGCTGCCGCCGGATCGCGCCGCGCTGGAGAGCCTGCCCGGCGTCGGCCGCAAGACGGCCAATGTCGTGCTCAATGTCGCCTTCGGCCAGCCGACCATCGCCGTGGACACGCATCTCTTCCGTGTCGCCAACCGCACCGGCCTCGCGCCGGGCAAAACGCCGCTCGATGTCGAACGGGGACTCGAGGCCGTCGTGCCCGCGGAATACGCGCGGCACGCCCATCACTGGCTGATCCTGCACGGGCGCTATATCTGCAAGGCGCGCAAGCCGCTTTGCGGCGACTGCCTGATCCGCGATCTGTGCCTCTATCCCGACAAGACCGTCTGAGCCGGCATACTCGACAACACCAACCGACAGAGCAGATCACACATGACTGATACCAGGTTCGATGTTGCCGGAATCGGCAACGCCATCGTCGACATCATCGCGCGCTGTGATGACGACTTCATCGACGCCCAAGGGCTCACCAAGGGCACAATGCGCCTGATCGACGCCGCCGAAGCCGACCGTCTTTACGGCCTGATGGGACCGGCGACGGAAATGTCGGGCGGCTCGGCGGCCAACACCTGCGCCGGCCTGGCCTCGCTGGGCGCGCGCACGGCCTTCATCGGCAAGGTCGCAGGCGATCAGCTCGGCACGATCTTCCAGCACGACATCCGCTCCATCGGCGTGGCCTATGAAACCCCGCAAAGCGAAAGCAAGGCACCGACGGCGCGCTGCCTCGTGCTGGTCACGCCGGACGGGGAACGGACCATGTGCACCTATCTCGGCGCCTCCACTGAACTCGGAAACGGCGAGATCGTCCCGGAGGTCATCCGCTCGGCGCGGATCACCTATCTGGAGGGCTACCTGTTCGACCCGCCGGAAGCCAAGGCCGCTTTCCACGAAGCCGCGCGCATCGCCGCGGAAGCCGGGCGGCAGGTGGCGCTGAGCCTGTCCGACACGTTCTGTGTCGAACGCCATCGCGCCGCCTTCCGCAGCCTGATCCAGGGCGGGGTGGACATCCTGTTCGGCAACCAGGAGGAGGTCTGCGCGCTTTACGAGACCGACACGCTCGACGACGCGCTGAGCGCGCTGCGCGCCGAATGCACGCTGGCCGCGGTGACGCGCAGCGGCGACGGCTCGATCATCATGACGCAGGAAGACACGATCGAAATCCCGGCGGTGCAGGTGGACGAACTGGTCGACACCACGGGCGCCGGCGATCTTTATGCCGCCGGGTTCCTGCACGGCCTGGCGCGCGGGCGTCCGCTACAGGAATGCGGGCAACTGGCCAGCCTGACGGCGGGCGAAATCGTCTCGCATATCGGCGCGCGGCCGGAAAC
>JBKGZY010000103.1:0-9545 GCA_046543175.1 Dichotomicrobium sp. | reverse complement strand
TTCTTCGAGGTCCGGGTTTCCGTGACCGAGGCGAACGCGCGCAGGACAATGCCTTCCGTGAGAACCTGGGGCAGCACTTTCGGCGGTTCTCCGTTGCCGGAATAAAGCAGGTAGAGCGGCACGCCGGCGCGTCCGAATTTCTCCAGCATCCGTGAAATCTCGGGATCCTGGTTGGTCCAGTCGCCGACGAGATAGGCGATGTCGCCGCGCTTCAGGCCCGCGCGGAAGGCGTCGGAGCTGAGCGCGACCTCCTCGTTGACCTTGCAGGTGATGCACCACGCCGCCGTCAGGTTGACGAAGACCGGTCGGCCCTGGGCCCTCAATTCGTCCAGGCGCGCCAGCGAAAACGGCTCGCCGATCTCGGTGGGGCTGCCGGTCCGGCCATCGCCGGCAGTCCGGGCGTCCGGCGCCGTGCCGATCATGGGGGCGGCCAGCGCGAAGGCGGCGGCGACCACGATCGCGGAGCCTGCATAGCGAAGGCCGCGGCCCGCCTGCGTCGTGCCGGCAAGCCACGCCGCGAAGCCGACCGCGACGAGAACCGCGCCGGCGGCCAGCACGCCGTCCGCGCCCGTTTGCAGGCTCAGCACCCAGACCAGCCAGACGGCGGTGGCGTAAAGCGGAAAGGCGAGCACCTGCTTGAGTGTCTCCATCCATGGGCCGGGCTTGGGCAACAGCCGCGCGAACGCGCCAGAGAGGCTCAAAAGCGTCATGGGCATTGCGAAGCCGAGGCCGAGCACCATCACCACGGTGGCGGCTTGCGCGGCGGGCTGTGTCACGGCGTAGCCCAACGCGGCGCCCATGAACGGCGCGGTGCAGGGCGTCGCGGCAATGCTGGCGAGAACGCCGGTGAAGAACGAGCCGGACGTGCCGCCGCGCCGCGTGAGAGAATCGCCCACGCCCATCAGCGCGCCGCCGAAATTGAACACGCCGGACAGGTTCAGACCCAGCGCAAAGAACAGCGCCGCCATGACCAGCACGAACCACGGCGACTGGAACTGGAAGCCCCAGCCGAAGGCGTCTCCGGTCGCCCGCAGTGCCAGCAGCAGCCCGGCCAGCACGGCGAAGCTGAGCATGACGCCGCCAAGATAGGCGAGGGCGTGGCTCCGGTCGCGGTGTGCGGTGCCGCCGCCGCGCGCGAGGCTCAGCGCCTTCATCGAGAGCACCGGAAACACGCAGGGGAAGAAGTTCAGGATCAGCCCGCCGAGAAAGGCGAACGCCGCCGCCTGCCACAGCGACAGCTCGCCGCCGGGCGGGACAGTATCGGAGACGGCAGGGGTGACTGCCGCAACTGTCTCGGCACTGTCTCCCGTGATTTCGTAAGTTTCTCGTGAACCGTCCCGGGCGGTGACGGCCAGCAGGCCGTCCAGCCTTTCGAGCCGCTTTGCCTTGAGCTCGCCGCGTTCGATCACGAGCCGCGGGCCGCTGTCGCGCCACGCGACGTTCTGGGCGGCGGCGTTGTCGATCAGCCCCCATTCGCGTGGGAAGAACCGCAGGTCTTCGACCTGCCCGGCGCGCAACTCATCCGTCCTGATGCTCAGCGCCAGCCTGTCCGGGCCCACTGTCAGCGAAACCGGCCACGGCGCCTCTTTCGGCAGGTCGCGCACGGCCTTCGCGATCCTGTCCGCGCCGTTTCCGGGGTCGAGGGGCGCCCCGCCATCGGCAACGGCCAGCGTGATCTGCGCTTCGCCCTCTTCGGGGATGCAGATTTCCTCGCAGACCAGCCAGCGGGACTGCGCGCGCAGGCGCACCTCATCCGCCCCGATTTCTCCGGGCGGCGTGATCCTGACGAGCAACAGCACTTCGTCGGAATAGCCGTAATTCATCATGCCGGAGACCGGGATCGCCTCGGGCGCGGGCCAGTTGATGGCAGAGGCTTCAAACCCCCCGGGCAAGTCCCAGTCGATGCGCGTCGGCTCGCCGGAATCGCCGGGATTTTCCCAGTAGGTGTGCCAGCCGGGAACGATTTTTTGTCGCAGGGCCACCCAGAAGGGCTGGCCGGGCCGGATGGCAGCCGTCTCGGACAGCAGGTCGATTTCGACCCGTTGCTTGCGGCTTTGCTGTGCGCTCTGCGGCGTTTCCGACTGAACCAGAGATTCGAGCGCACTGGTGCCGCTCGCGGACTGCGCATGCAGCCCGGAAACCGGCGTCAGCGCCAGCATCGCGGCGGCGATGCAAGCAAATATCCCGATCGAGCGCAACATTGACGTTAGCATTATCGCAGGCTCATCCCCCTCGAGAAACCGGCGCACTGTCGCAGTGCCGCCACGCATTGCACCGTGCCACACCAGATAAGGCGATGCAGGGGAAAGCCTAACTCAAATTAACGTGAGCCAGCTTTTCCCAAGCGTTATAATGGCTTGTCCGCGGCCGGAGAAGACGGTCCTGATGCACCGAAGCATTCGACTTTCGCAGCGAGAATGTCGATAAGGGCTTGCGTGCGTAGCCATAATCCGGTCGTATATGGCACGGGGCGGTGATGTCCGCATCATGAGCGTGGTTTGTCCGGGTCACTGTGCAAACCGTTCCATCGGCCATGCCGTCGCCGTCCGGCGCGATCGACCCGCGCTGACGAAAATACGCCAAGTATGATCCTAACCGATCCTGGGAGGAAAGGAATGTCTGAAAACAAGACCGACCAAGCCGTATCCCGCCGCAAGTTTATCAAGGGCGGCGCGGTCGCGGCGACTGCTGGCGTCACCGGCGCCGTTGCGATGCCGAACATATCGCGCGGGCAGCCTGTCACCCTCAAGATGCAGACGTCCTGGCCATCGGCTGACATCTGGATGGATTTTGCCCAGCAGTATGTCGATCGCGTGGAAGCGATGTCGGACGGGCGCCTAAAGATCGATCTGCTGCCTGCGGGCGCCGTGGTGAAGGCATTCCAGGTGCAGGACGCGGTGTCCGACGGCGTTCTCGACATGGCCCATACCGTGACGGCCTACTGGTACGGCAAGCACAAGGCCGCCTCGCTGTTCGGCACCGGGCCGGTGTTCGGCTGCGACGCCCATCAGATCCTCGCCTGGATTCACGCCGGCGGCGGCAAGGAGCTTTACCGCGAACTCATCGAGGACATCCTCGGTCTGAACCTCGTCGGGTTCTTCTGCAACCCGATGCCGACGCAGCCGCTGGGCTGGTTCGATGAGCCGATCGAGTCCGCCGAGCAGATGGATGGCCTCAAGTACCGCACGGTCGGCCTCGCCACCGACATCATGGAAGGCATGGGCGTCTCCGTGACACAGCTTCCCGGCGGCGAAATCGTGCCGGCGCTGGAGCGCGGCGTTATCGACGCCTTCGAGTTCAACAACCCGAGTTCGGACAGGCGCTTCGGCGCGCATGACGTGCGCAAGCATTACATGATGGGCTCGTATCATCAGGCCGCGGAATTCTTCGAGATTCCGATCAACAAGGACGTTTACGAGGGCCTCGATCCGGACCTTCAGGCCATCCTCGAGTATGCGGCCGAGGCGGCGAACACCTCGAATTTCGCCACCGCCATGGACGAATACTCCAAGGACCTCCAGTGGCTCCAGGACGAGGGCGGCGTAACCGTTCACCGCACGCCACAGGCCGTGATGGAGCAGCAGCTCGACTCGTGGGATGAGGTGTTGGACGAACTCACCGAGGACGATTACTTCGGTCGTGTCGTCGAGAGCCAGAGAGAGTGGTCCGAGCGCGTGGCCTACTACTATCTGCTTAACGCGGCCGACTACAAGCTCGCCTACGAGCACTATTTCCCCGGCCGGCTGGGTTTCTAGGCCAGAACAACTCACAGTCAGGATAATGCGCGGGGCGGCGAACCTTTGGGCCGCCGCCCTGCGTCGAACGCGGTGCGCATCGGGGACTGTCTGGCAGGTTGCACCGCACCATCCAGGATGCGCGATCTTGATCGGCGCGGCCGTTTCAGCGCCGTATCGCGCGCGCCGCGCAGATTGCTTCAGGAGATAAGCCGAGCCGTGCACACTTTCATTACTTTCGTGGACCGCATCTCGGCGTGGGTCGGCAAGGCTTTCGCCTGGTCCATCATCATCATGACCTTGGCGGTCTCGTACGAGGTCTTTGTGCGCTACCTGTTACGCCAGCCCACGGGCTGGGCTTACGACATAACCTATATCAACTACGGCACGCTGTTCATGATGGCGGGCGCCTACACGCTGTCGCGCGACGGCCATGTGCGCGCCGACGTCTTCTACCGGCTGTGGCGACCCCGCACACAGGCAGTGGTTGACCTCATACTCTATGTTCTTTTCTTCTTTCCCGGCATTACGGCGCTGATGATTGCCGGCTGGCGCTATGCCGAGCGCTCGCTCCGCTACCTGGAAGTGAGCGTGATGAGCCCGGCAGACGTTCCGATTTTTCAGTTCAAGCTGATCATCGTGATCGCAGGTGCGTTCATGTTCCTGCAGGGGCTCGCGCAGGTTGTGCGCAGTCTCGTATGTCTTCGCGAGGGCGCCTGGCCACGCCAGGTCGAGGACGTGAAGGAATTGGAGGACCAGTTGCTTGCGGGGGAATATGCCGACCTCATTCGCCATGGGCCGGAGGCCGCCGATGTTCACAAGCCGAGCGATAGCGTGAAGAAAGAGTTCGACAGATGACCGATCCGCAAATCGCCGTCTTCATGCTGGGGATCTTCATTGTCCTCATCATGCTGGGCTTTCCGATCGCCTTCACGCTTATCGCGATGGGGGTCGGGTTCGGCTATTACGCCTATTACGACGCCGCCCGCATGGACGACTTCTTCGATAACCGCGTCTTCGACCTGCTCGTGAACCAGACCTATTCGGTGATGGCGAACGACGTCCTGACGGCGGTGCCCTTGTTCCTGTTCATGGGGTACATCGTCGAGCGCGCAAACATCGTCGACCGGCTGTTCTACACGCTCAACATTGCCGCACGAACGGTTCCCGGTTCGATGGCGGTGGCCGCGCTCATCACCTGCACGCTGTTCGCGACCGCGACGGGCATCATCGGCGCGGTCGTCACGCTGATGGGCCTGCTCGCGTTCCCGGCCATGCTCAAGTCGCGTTACGACACCAGTTTCGCCTCCGGCGTGATCTGCGCGGGCGGATGTCTCGGGATCATGATACCGCCAAGCATCCTGCTGATCGTGTATTCGGCGACATCGGCCGTATCGGTGGTGAAGCTTTACGCCGCGGCGCTGTTACCCGGGTTCATGCTGGCGGGGTTATACCTGCTGTATATCCTGGCCCGCGTTCTGCTGAACCCGAACCTCGCGCCCAAGCCTGATCCCAAGGACATACCCGACATCACCCGGCTACAGACCTTCGGCCTTCTTGTGACGTCTTTCTTCCCGCTCTTCTTCCTCATAATGGCGGTGCTGGGGGCAATCCTGTTCGGTCTGGCAACGCCGTCCGAGGCGGCGGCAATGGGGGCGCTGGGGGGCATCATTCTGGCGGTGTCCTACCGGGCGGGGGAAATTGCCCAGAATGCCCGGCAGGCGCCCTGGGCCGGACAGGGCTGGACCGGTTTCGACACGGTTTGCTACATGCTTGGCTATGGCGGCGCGGTAACCGTGCTGATCGCCTTCGCCTACGTCATTATCAGCGCGGGGTTGTTGCGTTTCGCCGGCATACCCATGCCTGAAGAACCGGGAGGCCTGATCCGCGCGGGCAGCATGCTCGGCCTGGCTGTCGTCATCGGGCTTCTGTCGCGCACCGCGCTGCTCGGAGCGTTCCAGCCGAAACAACCGGAAACGGCACGCATGTTCGTCTTCGGCGGGCAGGGCGCGCTGGTCGGGCTCGCGGGTGCCGTCGTCTATATCCTGATGTTCGCGGTCTTCGATCTGAGCGAAACGTTTTCGGACCACGAGACAAACTGGCAAGCCTTCGACATCGGCTTTTTCTCCGGTCTCGTGGGCATGATGATGTGGCGGATCGTCGATCAGAACAAGCTGCGGGAATCGGTCTACCTGACCGTGCGCACCTCCGCGATGGTCTGCTGGCTGTTCGTCGGCTCCTGGGTGTTCGCGTCGGTGTTCTCCTATTTGGGGGGCGAACAACTCATCAAGGAGTTCGTGCTGAGCCTGGATCTGGAGCCGTGGATGTTCCTGGTGCTTGCGCAGGTCATCATCTTCCTGCTGGGCTGGCCGCTGGAATGGTCGGAGATCATCATCATCTTCGTGCCGATCTTCCTGCCGCTGCTGCCGGCCTTCGGGATCGACCCGCTGTTCTTTGGCATCCTGATCGCGCTGAATCTGCAGACTTCGTTCCTGACGCCTCCCATGGCCATGTCGGCCTATTACCTCAAGGGGATTGCGCCCCCGCACGTCAGGCTCACGCAGATTTTCGCGGGCGTCATGCCTTACCTACTGCTGATCATCCTGTCGATGGTCCTGCTGTACCAGTTCCCGGCGATCGCGATGTGGCTGCCGGAGGTATTGTATGGCAACTAACTATGCGAGCGAACTGCGTCCCGGAACGTCGGTTGCGGAACTGTGCGGCCTGAGCGCCTATGACGCTGCGCGCCGAATGGCCGGCGGCGAGCTCCTGGCCAGGGAAATGGTCGCCGCCTGCCTGGCGCGCATCGAGGAACGCGATGCCGAGGTGCAGGCCTGGACCCACCTCGATCCGGATCACGCGCTTGACCAGGCGCGCCGGCTTGATGACTGGCGCAAGAAGGGCGCCGGGATCGGTCCGCTGCACGGCGTGCCGGTGGCGCTCAAGGACATCATCGATACGGCCGATATGCCGACCTGCAACGGGACGCCGCTTCACGAGGGGCGGCGCCCCCGGAACGATGCGGCGATCACCGCGCAGCTTCGTGCGGCCGGCGCGGTCATCATGGGCAAGACCGTCACCACCGAACTGGCGGTGTTCACGCCGGGCAAGACGCGCAATCCGCACAACGCGGAGCACACGCCGGGCGGATCGTCATCCGGCTCCGCGGCGGCCGTGGCGGCGGGCATGGTTCCGCTCGCGGTCGGAACGCAGACGGCGGGCTCGATCATTCGCCCGGCGAGCTACTGCGGCGTGTATGGCTTCAAGCCCACGCACGGCACCATCTCGCGTACCGGCGTGCTCTCGCAGTCGCCCCCGCTCGATACGCCGGGCGTGTTCGCCCGCAGTGTCGAGGACCTCGCGCTCCTGACCGACATCATCAGCGCCTTTGATGAACAGGACCGCGACATGCGCCCCGTTTCGCGGGGAAGCCTGCGCGCCATGGCGACAAGCGCGCCCCCCGCGCGCCCGATATTCGCCTTCGTCAAGACGCCGGTCTGGGACGAATACGCCGAGCCCACGACGCAGGAGGCGTTCGCCGAGCTTGCCGAGGCGCTGGGCGAACAGTGCGACGAGGTCGGCTTGCCGGAGGTGTTCCAGAAGGCCTCGGAATGGCAGTACCTGATGCAGTGCGCGGACATCGCCAAGAATTACGGCCCGCTCGCCGATAGCGCGCCCGAGCAGGTGAGCGAGAAACTGCGCGGCATGATCGAGGAAGGCCGCTCGGTGAAGGCCGTGGATTACAATCTCGCGATGGAGATGCGCCAGGTTCTGAACGCCGGGCTTGACCGCATATTCGGACGCTTTGACGCGATCGTGACCCCGGCGACCCCGGGCCCCGCGCCGCGCGGCCTTGAGAGCACGGGCAGCCCGGCCTTCAACGCGCTGTGGACCTATTGCGGTGTTCCGTGCGTGAACCTGCCGCTCCTGGATGTCGAGGGGATGCCGCTGGGCGTCCAGCTGGTCGGGTCCAGGATGAATGACGGGCGCCTGCTGCGCACGGCGAACTGGCTCGTCCAGCATCTGGCATCGAAGGAATAAGACTGCGCATCGGCATCACGGAGGAAGAGCCGTCAATGACCCTTACCGACAAACTCATCGCGCTGTTCGCTTTGCTCGGCCTGATCGCGTTCAATTCCGTGATTCTGATCTGGGTGGCGGTGCCGGACCTGATCATTCTCGTCTCGATTGCGCTTTTCATCGCCGCGTATGACTTCTGGGACAGCGTGTTCAGCAAGTCGCGTGAATAAGGCGCTGCCCGGCGAAAGTGCTCTAACTGCAGCTTGAATAGCCGCATTCCCGGCAGATCAGGCAGCCTTCCTGGAACACGACCGCCGGCCGGTTGCATTGCGGACAGAACAGCCTTTCGCTTGAAACCGGCGCTCCGGTAACGGCGGCGGTGCCGGCTTTCTGCAGGACGCCGGTCTGCGCGTCGTCGCGCTGGATGAAGCCGATATCGATCATGTGGCGCTCGACCACCTCGCCGATCGCCGCCAGCAGGCTCGGCACGTAGCGCCCGCCCAGCCAGTGCCCGCCGCGCGGGTCGAACACGTCCTTGAGTTCTTCCACCACGAACGACACGTCGCCGCCGCGCCGGAACACCGCGCTGATCATCCGGGTGAGGGCGACCGTCCAGGCGTAATGCTCCAGATTCTTCGAGTTGATGAAGATCTCGAAGGGCCGCCGCCGCCCGTCCTGCACGATGTCGTTGATCGTCACATAGATGGCATGTCCCGAGCCCGGCCATCTGAGCTTGTAGGTGTAGCCGGGCAGGGCGGTGTCGCGCTCCAGCGGCGCGGCCATGTAGACCACCTCGCCGCCGCCCACCGCCGGCTGCGCCGGCGCGCTCAGGCCCAGCGACTGCTGCTGCGGCTGCGTGCCGGTCTCGGCCGTCTCGCCGCGCTCCGCCTCGCCCGCGCCGGCGCTCAGCACCGCCCCTGTCACCGGGTTGGGCCGGTAGACCGTGCAGCCCTTGAGACCTGTTTCGTAGGCGTGCGTGTAAATGTCCTTGAAGTCGTCGAACGCGATGTCCTGCGCGCAATTGATCGTCTTGGAGATCGCCGCATCGACATGGGGCTGGAGCGCGGCCTGCATCGCCAGATGCTGGTGGGGATGCAGATCGGCCGCGTTCACGAAGGTCTCCGGCAGCGGCGCGTCCGCGCCGAAGGTTTCGCGGAACAGCCGGTAGGCGTAATCCTCGACGCATTCCTCGTCCGACGTTCCATCGTCACGCAGGATCCTGCGGCGGTAGCTGAAATCGAAGGCCGGCTCGATGCCGCTGGAGACGTTGTTGGCGACGAGCGAGATGGTGCCCGTCGGCGCGATGGAGGTCAGCAGCCCGTTGCGCAGGCCTTTCTCGCGGATCGCCGCGCGCACATCCTCCGGCAGCGCCCTTGCGCCTTCGCCGGCGAGATATTTCTCCGCGTTGAACAGCGGGAAGCTGCCCTTTTCCTGCGCCAGTTCCGCGCTCGCCAGGTAGGCACGGCGCTGGATCAGGCTCATCCAGCGCGCGGCCAGGCTCACGGCCTCGTCCGTACCGTAGTGCTTGCCGCACAGGATCAGCGCGTCCGCAAGCCCGGTGACGCCCAGCCCGAGCCGCCGCTTCGCCTTGGCCTCGCGCGCCTGCGCTTCCAGCGGATAGCCGGAGATATCGACGATGTTGTCGAGCAGGCGCACCGCCGTCGCCACAAGTTCGCCGAGCCGGCTTTCGTCGAGCGCGGCGTTCTCGCTGAACGGGTTCTCGATCAGCGCGGCGAGATTGACCGAGCCGAGCAGGCACGCGCCGTAAGGCGGCAGCGGCTGTTCGCCGCA
>JBKGZY010000102.1:0-9560 GCA_046543175.1 Dichotomicrobium sp. | reverse complement strand
TTCGGGAGCGCCAAAGATGACCGCCGACCCGCTGTTGCAGCCCTACGACCTCAAGCATCTGCGGCTGAAGAACCGCCTGATCATCACCGCCCACGAGCCGGCCTATGCCGAGGACGGCGTGCCGAAGGCGCGCTACCGCGCCTATCACGCGGAACGCGCCCGTGCCGGCGTGGCGATGACCATGACCGCCGGCTCGGCCTCGGTCTCGCGCGACAGCCCGCCGGCCTTCAACAACATCGCCGCCTGGAAGGACGAGGTTGTGCCGTGGATGCGCGAACTGGCCGATGCCTGCCACGAACACGGCTGCGCGGTGATGATCCAGCTCACCCATCTCGGCCGGCGCACGCACTGGAGCAACGGCGACTGGCTGCCGGTCGTCTCGCCCTCGCATGCGCGGGAGCCGGCGCACCGCGCGTTTCCGAAAAGAATCGAGGACTGGGACATCGCGCGGATCATTGGCGATTACGCCGACGCGGCCGAGCGGATGCAGGCGGCCGGGCTGGACGGCATCGAGCTGGAAGCCTACGGGCATCTGATGGACAGCTTCTGGTCGCCGCGCACCAACGATCTCGACCCGCCCTATGGCGGCGATCTCGACAACCGGCTGCGCTTTTCCATGGAGGTGCTGCGGGCGGTGCGCGAGCGCGTCGGGCCGGATTTCATCGTCGGGCTGCGCTACACCGCCGACGAGGTGGCCGAGGGCGGCATCACGGCCGAACAAGGCTTGGAAATTTCAAAACGGCTCAAGGAAAGCGGCCGCGTCGATTTCCTCAACGTCATCCGCGGCCACATCGACACCGATCCGGGCCTCACCGACGTGATCCCGGTGCAGGGCATGCGCAGCGCGCCGCATCTCGACTTCGCCGGGGCGGTCCGCGCAGCCACGGGCATGCCGGTGTTCCACGCCGCGCGCATCGCCGATGTCGCCACCGCGCGCCACGCGGTCGCCGAAGGCAAGCTCGACCTCGTCGGCATGACCCGCGCGCACATCGCCGACCCGCATATCGTGAAGAAGATCGTCGAGGGCCGCGAGGACGACATCCGCCCCTGCGTCGGCGCGACCTTCTGCCTGGACCGCATCTACATGGGCGGCGAGGCGCTGTGCATCCACAACGCGGCGACCGGGCGCGAACTGGAGATGCCGCACGAGATCGCGCCCGCGCCGCAGCAGAAGCGGGTGGTGGTGGTCGGCGCCGGGCCGGGCGGGCTGGAGGCCGCGCGCGTGGCCGCCGAGCGCGGGCATTCGGTCGTGGTGTTCGAGGCCGCGCCCGATCCCGGCGGGCAGGTCCGTCTCACCGCGCTCAATCCGCGCCGGCGCGAGATGATGTCGATCATAGACTGGCGGATGGCGCAATGCACCGCGCGCGGCGTCGAATTCCGGTTTAACTGTTGGGCCGAGGACGACGACGTGCTGGCCGAAGCGCCCGATGTGGTGATCGTGGCGACCGGCGGCATGCCCCCCGACAACGTGCTGGATGCAGGGAACGAACTGGTGGTCTCAAGCTGGGACATCATTGCCGGCGATGCCAGGCCGGGCCGGAACGTCCTCGTCTACGACGACGCGGGCGATCACGCGGGCCTTCAGGCCGCCGAGGTGATCGCGAATGCGGGCGGGCATGTCGAGGTGATGACGCCGGACCGCAGCATGGCCGCCGATGTCATGGGCATGAACCTCGTGCCCTACATGCGCGCGCTCCAGGACAAGGACGTGACCTTCACCCTCACCTATCGGCTGAAAAGCGTTTCGCGCGAGGGAAACATGCTCAGGGCGCATATCGGCAGCGACTACATGGCGCTGGACAGGACCCGCGACTTCGATCAAATCGTCGTCAATCACGGGACGATTCCACTCGACGAGATCTATTTCGCGCTGAAGCCGAAATCCAGTAATGGCGGGGCGGTCGACTATGACGCGCTCGCCGAAGGCCGGCCGCAGCCGGAAAACGGCGCGGGCGGGTTCCGGTTGTTCCGCATCGGCGATGCCGTTTCGTCACGGAGTACCCACGCCGCCATCTATGATGCTCTCCGGCTGGTCAAAGACATCTGAGACGTTCCTCAACAATCTCGCGGTCAAGACAGGATATGACGATGCTGCGTGATGCCGAAGTGCTTGCCGAACTGATGACGCGCAAGGCCGATCACTCGCTGCCCCAGGCGTTCTACACCGATCCCGGCGTATTCGATGCCGATATGCGGCACATTTTCTACCGCGAATGGCTGCTCGCCGGCTCGGTCGCGGAGGTGCCGAAGACCGGCAGCTTCATCACGCTCCAGATCGGCGCCTATTCGGTGATCGTGGTGCGCGGCGCCGAGGGTGAAATCCGCGCATTTCACAACAGTTGCCGCCATCGCGGCTCGCGCATCTGCCAGAAAGAGCGCGGCAACGCGCCCAAGCTGGTCTGCCCGTATCACCAGTGGACCTACGAGCTGGACGGCCGGCTGATCTTCGCGCGCGACATGGGGCCGGATTTCGATGCCTCGCAGCACGGTCTCAAGCCGGTGCAGTGCCGGCAGGCGTCCGGCCTGATCTTCATCTGCCTCGCGCCGGTCGCGCCAGCCTTCGACGGGCTGGCCGAACAGGCCGCGCGCTTCGTCGGTCCGCACCGTCTCGACAGGACCAAGGTCGCGCATCAGAGCCGGATCGTCGAGAAGGGCAACTGGAAGCTGGTGATGGAGAACAACCGCGAGTGCTATCACTGCTCCGGCTCCCACCCGTCGCTGTGCCGCACCTTCGACGACAATCCGAACATTGCCGGCTCCGGCGCGGGCGACCAGCTCGCCGACCCGGCGATCGAGGCGCATCACAGGCGCTGCGAGGAAGCGGGCCTGCCCTCGCGCTTCACCATCGATCCGGCCAACCAGTGGCGCTTCGTGCGCGTGCCGCTCGTCGGCACGTCGGAAAGCTACACGATGGACGGCAAGCTGGCGGTGAACAAGCTGCTGGAGGGCATGCCGATCAAGCGGGCGGGGACGGTCCTGTTCTTCCACTACCCGAACACCTGGAACCACTTCCTGTCGGATCATGCGCTGACCTTCCGCATGATGCCGATCAGCGCGACCGAAACCGAACTCACCACCACATGGCTGGTGCACGAGGACGCGCAGGAAGGCGTCGATTACGATCTCGACCGGCTCACCGAGGTCTGGATCAACACCAACGACGAGGACCGCCGCGTGGTCGAGGAGAACCAGCTCGGCGTGAACTCGCCCGCCTACGAGCCGGGGCCGTATTCGCCCAAGCAGGAAAGCGGCGTGATGCAGTTCGTGGACTGGTACGAAGCCACGCTGCGCGGCCGCCTCACCGGACGGACCATGATCGCCGCGGAGTAGCCCGATGATCCCGCTGCCACGCGAAGACACGCCGTCCTGGGATGACAGCGAGCCGCTGGAATGCGTGATGGTGATCCCCGAGGCGCCGAATGTGCGCACCTTCGCCTTTCGCGCGCCCTCGGGGGCGTGGTTCCGCTACAAGGCGGGGCAGTTCATCACGCTGGAACTGCCGGTCCCCGGCGGGCCGGTGCATCGCACCTACACGATCTCGTCCAGCCCGTCGCGTTCGCTGTCGATCTCGGTGACGGTCAAGGCGCAGGAGGACAGCATCGCCTCGCGCTGGATGATCGACAACCTCAAGCCCGGCGATCGCATCCGCGCGTATGGCCCGGCGGGCATCTTCACGCTGCCGGCGCAGCCGGACGGGAAATACCTGTTCATCGCCGCCGGGTCGGGCGTCACGCCGATGATGTCGATGACCGGCTACCTGTTCGACCGGGGCGAGCACCCGGATGTCACGCTGATCGTCTGCGCGCGCCGGCCGATGGAGCTGATCTTCCGCAAGCGGCTGGAGCACATGGCGAACCGGATGCCGGGGCTGAAGCTGCATTACGTCGTCAGCGAGGAGGACCCCTACGATGTCTGGACCGGCTATCGCGGCCGCTTCAACCAGCTCATGCTCGGCCTGATGGCGCCGGATTACCTGGAACGGGAGGTTTACTGCTGCGGGCCGGAGAGCTTCATGCAGTCGGTGCGCGAGATGCTCTATTCGCTCGGCTACGACATGGAGCATTACCGGCAGGAGAGCTTCCACGCCCCGGTGGAACGCCCCGAGGAAGCGCCGGAGATCGACGACGTCATGCCGCAGGAAGAAGCGCAGGCGGAGATCGTCTTCGCCGGCTCGGGCCACACCGCGACCTGCCTGGAGACCGACACGGTGCTGGCGGTCGCGCGCAATTCCGGGCTGAACATCCCCTCGGGCTGCACCTTCGGCGTGTGCGGCACCTGCAAGATCAGGAAGCGCGCCGGCGACGTGCACATGGTCCATAACGGCGGCATCAGCGAGGAGGACATCGAGGCGGGGTACATCCTCGCCTGCTGCTCGAACCCCATCGGCCGCGTGGAAGTGGATGTGTGACGCCGCGCGCACCTGCCGGCGGCTGTCGTCCCGGGCGCTGCGCAGCACGTCAGTGACGCGCTGCCGACCCGGGACCGGGCTGTGCCCCGCCGAAAACGATCCTGTGTCTGCGCCACAGGATTCTTTGCTTTCGCGGGCCATCCGGCCCGCGGTACGCGCCAACGGCGCGACGGCCGGTCGGCCTTACAGCCGCGCTGAAGCGCGGCTGGGGAGCTCCACACCAACGTCACCCGCGAGGCCTGAAAGGCCGAAGCAATACAGCGGCAGTGTCGTCCCGGGCGCTGCGCAGCACGCCAGTGATGCGCTGCTGACCCGGGATCGGGTTATGCCCGGCCGAAAGCGCTGCCGTGTCTGCGAAGCGGTACCATGCGCCGCATCGCGTACCGGCGTGTGCGGTGGGGGTATCCCAGGGTGCGAAGTGGGGCGTGCTTTGGTTTGGGCCACACCTTTTCCATTCTCTTGAGCCCGCTGAATAAGGGACGGAACACCCAGTTGCTGTGTCATCTCTCATTGGCTGATCAGGCATGACAGAAAGGATCTCGATGGCGCTTATGCTTGAGCTTGACCACATGGCCGTCTTCGCACCGACCTTGGCAGTGGGCGTGGCTCACGTCCGAGAGTGCCTCGGCGTGGAGGTGCCGGCGGGTGGCACTCACATTCAAATGGGGACGCACAACCACCTGATGCGCTTGGGCAAGGACGAGTTCTTGGAAATCATCGCGATTGATCCGGACGCGGCGAAACCACGACAGCCACGCTGGTTTGGTCTGGACACCTACAGCGAACATCACGCGCGTCTTGGCACATGGGTTCTTCGCTCAGCGGATCTTGAAGCGACCCTGCATGAAATGCCGCCAAGTGTCGGCCAGGCGACACGGATCACACGCGGTGACTTGTCGTGGAAAATCTCTGTACCAGATGACGGATCGATGCCATTTGACGGCGCTTTTCCCAGCGTTCTTGAGTGGCCGTCAGAACCGTTTCCCGGCTCGCGGATGCCAGATCGCGGTTGTTCACTCCAGAAGCTTGTCGTTTCCCATCCGAACGCGAATATCATCAAGGAGCGATTGAGGCACTGGCTTCGCGACGAACGGGTGGAATTTCATCGCAACGACAAACCTAGCTTAGAGGCATACATCCAGACGCCTTTTGGATTGCGGACGCTGTAGTTAGCATGTCTGTTCTGGTTACTACTTTAGCACGTTAGCAGACCTGTGCCTGCGGGCAGTCCATACATGACGATGGGTGAATGCTTTCGGTCGGGCCGGGACGCGGTCTAAAACCGCAGGATGCGCATCCAGCGCACCACGTTGATCAGGCTCATCGCCGCGCCGGCGACATAGGTCATCGCCGCGGCCAGCAGGATGCCGCGCGCGGCGGGCATGTCGCGCTCGGGGATATACTGCCCGGCGCGCAGCACGGGCAGCGCCCGCTTGAAGCTGGCGTCGAACTCGACCGGCAGCGTCACCAGATGAACGAGCACGCCGTAGCCGAGCAGCAGCAGCCCCGCGACGATTTCGAGAAGCAGCGCGCCCGGATGCTTGACGATCATCACCATCAGCGGCGCCGCCATCATCACGACAACGCCGGCTTTCTCGACCGCCGCGCCGGTTTTCGCCATGCGCGTGCGCGCGACCAGCGGCGGGTAGCTGGTCGCGTCCTGCATGGCGTGGCCGACTTCGTGCGCCGCCACGGTCACGGCGGTCAGCGAGCGGCCGGAGAAGTTGGCGGGGGACAGGCGGACGGTCCTGGTCTGGGGATCGTAATGATCGCCGATATCGCTTTGCTCGACGCCGACCTCGCGCAGCTTCATCTGGTCGAGCAGATGCCGGGCGAACTGGCCGCCCGTGCCGGGGAAGTCGGGCCGGTCCTTGCTGTGCCGCGACATCACCGCCTGCACCCAGAGCTGCGGCAGCGTCGCAAGTCCCAGCAGGATGATGAGCGCGATAACGCCGACGATCACGGCCCTTCGTCTCCCGCGGAGTTTGAAGTCTTCGTGTGTTGGTGTTTCCCGGTGTCGATAATACAGCCTGGCCGCCGTCACAAGGTGTCCGGCGCGGCTGGCGATCGGCGTGAACCGGGCGGAGCTAAACGAAGCTCCGCCCTGTCTGTCAGTGCAGGCTCACGACCTGCAACTCCTGCTCCCGGGCATTCGCCACGGCGCCGGGATGGCTGTCCGCCAGCGCGATCGGCGTACCGTCGGCGGCATGAAGCGCATACAGGTCCACGCCTTCCGGCACGTCCTCGAGCTGCGGGAACAGCTTTTTCATTTCCCTGGCCTTCACCGGCTTGATGTAGGCGACTTCACCACCGCCGAGGAATGCGAATTCCTGGGCGCTCATGGCCCGGTCGCTCATCTCGCGTCCATTCTCAAGATGGTCTGCCATAGCATTCATCCTCCTTCATAGCCGGAAGCGCATGGTCCTTTTGGCATGGCGGCCGGACCGGGCCGCCAAGGCGTCTCAGCTATCCTCGGCACTTTGATTATAGCTGGTTTCCGTCTTCGGTGCAGTGCTGTCGGGCAACGGCTGGCAATGCGCCGTCACCGCGTCTGCTCCGGTGTCTCGATCGTGATGCGTCTGGTTGGCGCCTCGACGTTCGGGCGTATCAGTTCGATCTGGAGCAGACCGTTTTCCAGCACGGCCCGTCGCACCTCGATTCCGGCCGCCAGCACGAAATTGCGCTGAAACTGCCGTGCGGCGATCCCGCGATGCAGGAAGGTCCGGTCCGTGTCGTCCGACTGCGCGCCGGTGACCGTCAGCCGGTTGCCCTGCAGGGTCACGTCAAGTTGATCGGGCGAAAAGCCGGCGACGGCCAGCGTGATGCGAATGAGATCGTCGCCGTTGGTCCCGTCCCTGCTGTGCTCGACATTGTAGGGCGGATAGCCTTCATGTCCGCCTTTTTGCTGCCGGCCGACGACCTGATCCAGCTCATCGAAGCCGAGATACAGCGCGCTGCCGTATACCGACATACGCGACATGATCGAGTCCCTCGTCTTTCAGCGACCATGCGCTTCGGTCGCTCGGGATGCCGTCAACAACGCGCATCCCGCCGGTCCATGATGGCCCCGGCTTCGTAGCGAAATATGGGCGCATGGCGGAACGATTCAAGTTGATCGCCGGACGCGGCGATTCGCCGCCCGACGCGTTGCGCCCGCCGCCGCGGACGCCTATTGTCCAGGGTGAATTTTCCTCATTCTGCCAGCTCTTGAAGGGGCAAGCGATGGCTTATGGACCGGCATCAAGGCGCGAGACCGTCGCCGTCAATGTCGGCGGCGTGACGGTGGGCGGCGGCGCGCCGGTCGTCGTGCAATCCATGACGAACACCGACACCGCCGACATACAGGCCACGGTCGACCAGGTGGCCGAACTGGCGCGTGCCGGCTCCGAGATCGTACGCATCACGGTCGACCGCGACGAGGCCGCCGCGGCGGTCCCGCATATCCGTGACGGGCTGGCGCGGCGGGGCGTGACCGCGCCGCTGGTGGGCGATTTCCATTACAACGGGCACAAGCTGCTGGCCGATCACCCGGCCTGCGCCGAGGCGCTCGACAAGTACCGGATCAATCCCGGCAATGTCGGCTTCAAGGACAAGCGCGACCGGCAGTTCTCGCAGATCATCGAGATGGCGCTGCGCCACGACAAGCCGGTACGCATCGGCGTGAACTGGGGAAGCCTCGACCAGGAATTGCTGACCCGGCTGATGGACCAGAACGCGCAAGCCCCGGAGCCGCTCTCGGCGCAGGGCGTGCTGCACGAGGCGATGGTGCAGTCCGGGCTGCTGTCGGCCGAACGCGCGCGGGAGTTGGGCATGGGCGCGGACAGGATCGTCCTGTCGGCGAAGGTGAGCCAGGTCCAGGACCTGATCGCGGTCTATACCATGCTCGCGGAGCGCGGCGACTACGCGCTGCATCTGGGGCTGACCGAAGCCGGCATGGGCTCGAAGGGCATCGTGGCGTCAACGGCGGGGATCGGCGTGCTGCTGCAACAGGGCATCGGCGACACGATCCGCGTCTCGCTGACCCCCGCGCCGGGCGGCGCGCGCACGCAGGAGGTCGAGGTGGCCCAGCAGATCCTCCAGGCGATGGGGCTGCGCACCTTCGTGCCGGTCGTCGCCGCGTGTCCGGGCTGCGGGCGGACGACCAGCACGCTGTTCCAGGAACTCGCGCGCGACATTCAGGACCATCTCAACGCCTCGATGCCGGAATGGCGCGAGCGCTATCCCGGCGTGGAGACGCTCAACGTGGCGGTAATGGGCTGCATCGTGAACGGTCCCGGCGAATCGAAGCACGCCGATATCGGCATCAGCCTGCCCGGCACCGGCGAAAGTCCGGCGGCTCCGGTGTTCGTCGATGGCAAAAAGGTGGCGACGCTGCGCGGGCCGAACATCGCCGAGGATTTCAAGACGATGGTCGCCGATTATATCGAGCGGCGTTTCGGCGGCGGAAGTCAGGAGCCGACGAAGCGTTCGGCCTGAAGCCCCGGCGATCTCGCCGCGCCCCGACGGATAACTGACGCTCGGCAGCCAGGTCACGATGCCCGGAGAGGCGAACACGAGCGCCAGCCCCAGCGTCCTCGTAGTCCTCGTAGTCCTCGTAGCCCGGGTGAAGCGAAGCGGAACCCGGGGAATAACTGATAGGGCGCTACGCGCTGGCGATGGCGCTCCCCAGCGCGCCTAGTCCAGCTAAATTGGTTGCGCCGAGCCGCCGCCTGGCGGCCGGCGCTTAGCGCCGGAAAGCTGAGAATACCCCGGATTGCGCTGCGCTCCATCCGGGCTACTGGTAGCCCACGCTCGGCAGCCAGGTCACGATGCCCGGCAAGGCGAACACGAGCGCCAGCCCCGGCAATTGCAGGATGATGAACGGCACCACGCCAGCGCGAAACCCGCCGGCGGCGTCAGGAACGAGGTCTGGAGACAGACCGCGAACAGGATCGTGAACCAGACAAGATCGAAGCCGAGGCTCTGGACCACGGGCGCGACCAGCGGCAGCACGATCAGGGTGATCTGCACCAAGTCGAGAAGAAGCCGAGCAGGAACACGATGAAAAGGAGCATGGCGAGGATGCCGGTCGGCTCGAAGGGCAGGCCCAGCAGCGCTTCCTCGATCACCTGATCGCCGCCCAGCCCGCGTAGGACGACGGCGAACGCCGTCG
>JBKGZY010000101.1:0-9574 GCA_046543175.1 Dichotomicrobium sp. | reverse complement strand
TTCCGGGCACCGTCCCTGCGGGCGCATGTCCGTGTCGCCGGATCCCGATGCGCCTTGGGTCCCCAAGCCCGACGAGCGTCATAAGACCAATGGCCGAGACCCGGAATTCCGCCGTCTATGTACCGTTATGCCGAGGGGTGTCAAGTGTTACCGCGTTTCGGTGGCCGGCACGCTGCTATGCGCGCTTGGCGGGCACGCGAATGCTGTCACGCGGCCCGCTTCATGCCGTCGCCATCAAGCGCATCGGCGAAGGCGGCCATGCCGAGCAGGCCGACCCGGTCATTGTCGAACCGGCCAAGCACCCGCCCGTCCTCGCGCACAGCAACCTCGCGCAGTCCCGCGCTGGGCCAGCCGTTCTGCGTGCAGGCCAGCACCTTCACGAGCCCCGTGCTGTCGGCGAACTGGGTCAGCCCGCAACGCCCGAAATCGAGCGTGACCGGTTCCATGCCGGGGCCGAGATCGAGCGTGACGGCGGTGCCTTCGCTCAGCCGTCCGCGTGCATCGAAGGTGAAATCCTGTTCGACCGTCTGCCATCTGCGTCCGGCCGCGCGCAGGCTCAGCGCATCGCCCATGACGCGGTAGAGCAGCCGCCAGCGGTCATGGCCCTCCGCGTCGCCTTCGCCGATTTTCAGCCAGCGCAGGCGGATCGTGACCGGCCGCCCGCGCGTATCGAAAATGCAGACCTCGCCGCCCGCCAGCGCGTCGCATGCCCGTGTCCCGGTCTCCGCTTCGCCTGCGGCTGCGTCCACGTGACAAGATCCCGCCACTGGCGTTTTTGGCAGGTTCGCCTTATAGCGTATCGTGGTGGTGGCGCGCGCGGCCATGACGGCGCCGTCGTCCAGCCGGATCGGTTGCAGGCGCAGGCCGTGGCCGTGGTCGCTGTCCGAACGGCCCATCAGCACGAGCCCCTCGCCATTGACGAGATAGCCGAGCGCGTCCGGGACGAAGTCCATCTGCGTGGTGATCCGGGGCGCCGTGTCGAAGATCAGTTCGTCGTCCTCGACGGCAACCGGCATGCCGGCATAGACCGGGCATGGCTCTTCGAGCGGCGCGGCCTGCGCATGATCGGCGGTGGCCGGGCGGTGCCGCGTCGGATGGTTCGGGTTTTCGCGTTCGGGGTACAGGTAGCGCGCAATGTCCTCCAGCCGGGAAATCGGCTTTCCGATCTCGCTCATTGCGCTGCTTAACAGGCGATAGGCCCACATGGCGTCTGCCCCACACGCTGGTGCCGCGCATGCCGGGCGCCGACCCGGCTTTTCCCACGGCGGCAGTTTTCAATTTGACACGAAATTGATTAACGAATTGACAACGCATGAATCGCTCGGCCCGCCGATGGGGCCGCAACAGGATCGCTGCCGATGAGCCTCACCGACGTCTCGGGGCGGACGACCGACACCCTGCGCAACGCCGGCTCGCTGGCGGGCGACCTGTTGCGTCCGACGCTGCGGCTGGGAGTCACCGGGCTGTCGCGCGCCGGCAAGACGGTGTTCATCACCTCGCTGGTTCACAATCTGCTGCATGGCGGGCGGCTGCCGTTCTTCGACGCGATGGCGCAGGGCCGCATCGAGCGCGTTTACCTGGAGCCGCAGCCCGATGATGACGTGCCGCGCTTCGCCTACGAGGATCATCTCACCGCGATGACCGGGCCGGACCCGCACTGGCCGGAGAGCACCCGGCATATCAGCCAGCTCCGCGTGACGATCGAATTCGAGCCGCTCAACTTCCTTCGCCGGCAGCTCGGCACCGGGCGGCTGCATGTCGATATCGTCGATTATCCCGGCGAATGGCTGCTCGACCTGGCGCTGCTGGAGACGAGCTACGCGGACTGGTCGCGGCTGGCGCTGGAGATGGCCGAACGGCCGGAGCGCGCGCAGGCGGGCGAAGCGTTCCGCGCATTCCTGCCGCGTCTCGATCCCGCCGCGCCGCAGGACGAGCGGCTCGCGCGCGAGGGCGCGCAGGTGTTCACGGCGTATCTGCACGCCTGCCGCGATGGTCCGCACGGCCTCGTGGCGACGCCGGGGCGCTTTCTCCTGCCCGGCGCGTTCGAGGGCACGCCTGCGGTCACGTTCTGTCCCCTGCCGGTGTCGGATGGGCCGAAGCCGGGGCGCGGCACCATGTGGGCGATGATGGAGCGGCGCTTCGAATCCTACAAGTCGGCGGTCGTCCGGCCGTTCTTCCGCGATCATTTCGCCCGGCTCGACCGGCAGATCGTACTCGTCGACGTGCTGTCGGCGCTGGGCGGCGGGCCGAAGGCGATCGCGGAGATGGAGCGCGCGCTGGCGCGCATCCTGGACTGCTTCAATCCGGGGGCGAAATCCTGGCTCGAACTCGTCCTCGGCCGGCGCATCGACCGCGTGCTGTTCGCCGCGACCAAGGCGGACCATGTGCACAGCGAAAGCCATGACCGTCTGGAAGCGGTTCTGCGCCACATGGTCCGCGCGGCCTCCGGGCGGGCCGAAACCGCCGGCGCGCAGGTTGACGCCGTCGCGCTGGCGGCCGTGCGCGCCACGCGGGAGGCGCAAGCAGCACATAATGGCGATCAGCTTCCCACCGTCGTGGGCCGGCCCGAAGCCGGCGAAGTGGTTGGCGGCGAGCGCTTCGACGGCGCGCGCGAGGCGGCGATCTTCCCCGGCGATCTGCCCGAAGACCCGGCAGCGGTGCTCGCCCCCGATTTCGCGCTCGGCAACGCGGCCGGAGGCGATTTCCGGTTCGTGCGCTTCCGCCCGCCGGAGGTGCCCCGCAAGCCGTTCGGTGGGCAGGCGCCGTTACCGCATATCCGGCTGGACCGGGCGCTCAACTTCCTGATCGGGGACCGGATCGAATGACCACGCCGCCGCGCGGACCGCGCAAACCCGCCGTCTTCAGACCGGACGATCCGGCCGTCAGCCTGACCGCGCCGCCGCCCGAGCCGGACGTCACCGGGGAACCTGACCTCGCGGCCCCGGAGCCGGCGCCCGCGCGGCGCGGCTGGGGCTGGGGGGCGTTGCTGCTGTCCGCGCTCGCCGGGCTGGCGCTGCTCGCGCTGACCTCATGGGCGATGCAGACGGTCTCGGCGCTGTTCGCCGCGGGCGGCGGGCTGGGCTGGCTGGCGCTCGGGCTGGCGGTGTTCGCCGGGATTTGCGCGCTGATGCTGCTTCTCACCGAGATTGCCGGGCTGATGCGGCTGGGGCGGGTGACGCGGCTGCGCTTACAGGCCGAGAGCGCGCTGGCGCAGGCCGAGGACGAAACCACGCCGGCGAAACATCGCCTGAAGAGCGTGAAACACGCCGTCGGCGCGCTGGAGAGGCTTGTGGAAGGCCGCGCGGACACCGCGTGGCAGTTGCGCAGCTTCCGCGAGCATCGCGGCGACGTCATCGAGCCGCGCGGCATCATGGTGCTGGCCGAGCGCGAACTGCTTCTGCCGCTCGATCAGCGCGCCAGCGCCATGATCGCGGCTTCCGCGCGGCGCGTGTCGGTCATCACGGCGATCAGCCCGTCGGCGCTGGTCGATGTCGGCTTCGCGGCCTACGAGAACCTGCGCCTCATGCGCCGGCTGGCGAGCCTTTACGGCGGGCGGCCGGGCTTTCTCGGGCTGATGCGGCTGGCGCGCATGGTGATTGCGCATCTCGCGGTCACGGGCGGGGTCGCGCTGGGCGACGATATCGTCAAGCAGGTGGTCGGTCACGGCCTGACCGCGCGGCTGTCGGCCCGGCTGGGCGAAGGGATCGTCAACGGCGCCTTCACCGCGCGCATCGGGATCGCCACGCTGTCGCAGTGCCGGCCTTTGCCCTATATCGACGTGCCCGCGCCGCGGCTGCGCGCGTTGCTGGCCGATCTCATCCGGCGCGAGCGACAAGCCGCGCGGGGTGGACCGGGCGCGTCCGAAGCTCATTCGTGAGAAGGAAGGGGCGAGAGACGGAGCCCGAGCGGGGGGCGGGGTATGACGGGCACGGTGGCTCCGTCTCTCAACTCGGTGTTTCGGACGCGCCGCGCGCAAGCGAGGGGCCAACTTGCGCGCGGCGCCACTTGGGGCACGCGGGAGCCACGAAGAAACGCGGCTGATATACGCTGTTATCGTCGCCAGGCCGATCCTGGACAGGCTTGCCTGAACCGGCCTGGCTTTATACTGGCCAGAGACGCTTCGCCTTGCCGGTCAGACGGAAGCAGGACGGTTCGTTACCGCTGCCTCCCTGCGCCGCAACTCGCTCGGCGTCTCGGATACAGGCCTCTTGACGCCACGCGCACTCAACGCAACGGTTATACGCGGGCAACTCACAACGCTTACGCACACGCAACGCATACTCAGCCCGGAGCGGCGTCCCTCAGGACAGCCGCAATGCCATCGAACGATCCGGGAAGCGATCGCGCACGTGGCGCGCTTCAGCCAGGGTCTCGGTATCGTCTGAGCGCAGGCACTCCGCGACCAGTTCGAGAAGCGAAGCGTGCATCTGCCGCTCTGCGTCGCTCTGCGGCGGTGTTTGAGCCAGGAACCGTAAAATCTCACCGTAATCGGGCATCTCGATCGACCTTCGGTACACGTGCTTTGCGCCGGGCCGGCGCTGCTCCACTCGTCTGGCGATCCGCCGCCACATCAACTTATGTGTTGTTTGTGCCCCGGCCGTGTGACGAAAAAAAGGCCCATGCGGGAAAAAATCTTGACACGTGCAAACACCACACAAGCATTTGGGCGCCAACCCGTTTTCTCGCGCTGCCGGGGCGTTGGGCCCGGGAGGGCATGCGGCCATTCTTCCGGTGCTCGCACGCCTCCGGCACTGTGCGCACAGGGCGTTTTTCGGGCCACCCGAATGCTGCCCGCCACGGAACCTTCGAGCCGATTGAATGCAGAAAAGTTTGTCCAAAAACGAACAGATCCTGACGAATGCGCGCGTGGTCCTCGCGGGCGAGGTGATCGACGGCACCGTGGTCCTGCGCGGCGGCGTGATCGCAGCGGTCGATGATTCGGTGAGCGGCTTGCCGGGCGCCGTCGATCTGGAGGGCGACCTGCTGCTACCCGGTCTCGTGGAATTGCACAGCGACAATCTCGAACGTCACGTCATGCCCCGGCCCGGCGCGCAGTGGCCGGTGGATGCCGCGGCGCTCAACCACGACCGCGAGATGATTGCGTTCGGGGTCACAACCGTCTGCAATGCCCTGTGCGTCGGCGAAATCCACAGCGATGCCCTGCGCGTCGAGCTCCTGGCGGAAATGGCGGACGCGCTGGACCGGCAGATCGCGGCCGGCGCGCTGGTGGCCGATCATTACCTGCACTGGCGCTGCGAGTTGAGCTATGGCGGGCTGCTGGCGCTGCTGGAGCCGCTCGTGGCGCATTCGCGGCTGCGCATCCTCTCGCTCATGGATCACACGCCGGGCCAGCGCCAGTTCACCGACGAAAGCCTGTACGCCGCCTATTACCAGGGCAAGTTCAACATGTCCGATGCCGACCTCGCCGCCTTCATCGCGGAGCGCAAGGACGATCAGCGGCGCCATAGCGCGGACAACCGCGTGCGGACCGTGCGGCTCGCGCATGAGCGCGGGCTGATCCTGGCCAGCCATGACGACGCCACGCCGGCGCATGTCGCCGAAGCCGCCGCCGACGGCGTTTCCGTCGCCGAATTCCCGACCACGCTGGAGGCCGCGCGCGCGGCCCATGACGCGGGACAGGCGGTGCTGATGGGCGGACCGAACATCGTGCGCGGCGGATCGCATTCCGGCAATGTGCAGGCCGCCGAACTGGCCGAGGCGGGGACGCTCGACGTGCTCTCCGGCGATTACGTGCCCGCCGCGCTGGGGCATGCCATGCTGCTTCTGCCGCGCGTTTGCGAGCGCGTCGGCCTGCCCGAAGCCGTGGCCAAGGCCACGCGCAACCCGGCGCGCGCCGTCGGCCTGGACGACCGCGGCGAGATCGCGCCCGGCCTGCGTGCCGACGTCATCCGCGTTTGCGATTCCGCGGACGCGCCGCGCGTACGGGCTGTCTGGTGCGGCGGTGAACGGGTGGCCTGATGGGACGCGGAACGAAGGAACGAGCCGAAACGCCGCCGGGGGCGGGCGTGCTCCTGCTGGTGGCCGGGCCATCCGGCGCCGGCAAGGACACGCTGATCGCCGCGGCGCGCGGCCATTTCCACGGCGACGAGCGGTTCGTGTTTCCGCGCCGGGTCGTGACACGGCGCAGCGATGACAGCGAGCAGGTCCGCGAGGTTTCCTCCGCCGCGTTCGAGGCCATCGAACGGCGCGGCGGCTTTTTCCTCGCATGGCGCGCGCACGGGCTGGCCTATGGCGTCCCGGCGGATGTGCGCGAGCGGCTGGCGGAAGGGCGGGTCGTTGTCGTGAACGTCTCGCGCCGGATCGTCGGCGCCGCCCGCGAGCTTTGGCCGCGCAATCATGCCGTTCACATCCATGTCGCGCGATCCGTTCTCCAGGCGCGGCTGCAAAGCCGGGGCCGCGAGACGGCGGGCGAGATCGGCGAACGGCTGTCGCGGCACGCGGCGGCGGGGCCGCCCGAAGCGGAGGCGGGCGCGACGATCATCGACAATTCCGGCGATTTCGCCCGCGCGCGAGCGCAGTTCGTCGCGGTGCTGGAGGATCAGGCCGCCAGGGCGCAGCGTTCGACGAGCCGGAAGGGGGCGGCCTGATCCGCTTCGCCGAGCAGGCACAGGCTGGCGATCTCCAGCGGCGCGTCGGCAAGCGGTTCGAGCCGCGTCGCAAGCGCGGCTTCGACGCGCTCGAGCCGATCCGGCGCGAGCGGGCCGGCCAGCGTGACGTGAAACCTGAAATCGCTCAGCACGTAAGGATAGCCGAACTGGCGCGCGTTCCGGCGCTGGCCCTCGGTGTAGTCTCCCGCCGGATAACGCGCCATGTCCGCATCGGTCGTCGGCGCGCGGAACCTGTTGAAATGCGTCACGCAATCCGCCGCGAGCCAGTCGAGCGCGGCCGTGCGTCCCTCCGGCATCAAGGCGAGATGGCGTGCCAGGCGCATCAGCCGCAGCGGTTCCGTCCGCACCACGGCGCGGCGCGCGCAGAACCGGCGCAACTCCGCTGCGATCTCGGCGGCGCTGACCCGCGTAGCGGGCCGGAACGGCGCGACGATTGTTCCGTGCAGCGTGTAGCGGCGCGGGCGCGCCACGGCCTCGGCGGCGAGGTCCGCGGGAAGACCGAAACCGGCGGGCGCGCCCACCTCCCCGGCCTCCGGGCAGAGGCCGAACCATTCGCGCCCGAATTGCGCCAGCGCGCTGTCCGCCGGCGGCAGCCAGAAGATGGCATACCGGGCGAAACGTTCGGTCGCGCCGGTCATTCCGCCTCCGCGCCTTCGCCCTGTTCGGCGGAGGCGAGGGCGGCGGCGAGGCGTTCCAGGAAGACGCGCACGTCGTCGGGGTCGTTCAGCAGATACGACGCGGCCGTCGCGCGCGGCGTATCGCTGACGAGGATGCCGATGCCGGCCCCGGCGATGGCGCGGAACGCGTCCTCGTCGGTCACGTCATCGCCGATGTAAAGCACGCCGTCGGCCGGCACGTTCAGCCGCTCGGCCAGCAGCAGCACGGCGCTGCCCTTGTTCCAGTCGATGCGCGGCTGAAACTCCGAAACCTTCTTGCCGTGCAACACCCGCAAGCCGGGATAGCGGGCTTCGAGATCGGCGACGAGCCTGTCGACCCTGGGCATGTCCTCCGCGGCCGCCTGCCGGAAATGGACGGCCGTGGAGAACGGCTTGCGCTCGATCACGACGCCGTCGATGTCTTGCGCGCCGGCCTCGGCCGTGGCCGCGGTATCGGCGATGGCCGCGCGGTAGGCTTCCGCCGGGCCATGCGCCTGCGCCGTCTCGCTGGGGAACTGGAGCTCGAAGCCGTGGCTCGCCGCGTAGATCAGATCGGGACTGGCCAGCGCGCGCGCATCGCTGAGCTGGCGCCCGGTCACGATGGCGACAGGGCACTGCCGCGCCAGCGCCACGACCGCCGCGCGCATCTCCGGGCTCAGCACCGCTTCGGCGGGCGACGGGCGGATGGGCGTGAGCGTGCCGTCATAGTCGAGGCACACCAGGCAGGGCCGGCGCGCCAGGCGACCGGCGATCCTGTCGAGATGTTGCAGCGCGTTTGCTGTGGTCATGCCGGCCGGCCCTGTTCGTCCCCGTATGCGGCGCAGGCAGCGCCGTGTTGCGTGCGGCGGCAACATACACGGCTGCGGCGTCCGGTGAAACATGGTGCGCCCACCATGCACCGCCGGATTGACGGGAACGGTGGAACCGCGGCGCGTGCCTGCTTATCTACAGGGGCATTCAGCCATTCAAGACGAGGAGGCCCGCATGCAAAGGTCCCATTCCGGCAGGAGCGACGCCGCGGTAAAGCACACTCATTGGCGGGCGGCATTGCTCACGGGCGTCCTGGTCGCCGCGGCCGCGATTTGGCAGGCGCAAGCCCTCGCCAGCGAGGTTTACCAGTCCGAGCAGCACGCCTATCGCGTCGTGACGGTGGCCGACGGCCTCGCGCATCCGTGGGGCATGACCTTCCTGCCCTCGGGCGAAATGCTCGTCACCGAGCGCGACGGGCACCTGCGCGTGGTGCGCGACGGCGAGCTGCTGTCCGAGCCGGTCTCCGGTCTGCCGCAAATGGTGGTCGGCGGGCAGGGCGGGCTGCTCGATGTCGCGCTCGACCCCGACTTTGCGGATAACAGCCTGATCTACCTCGCTTATGCCGGCGGCGAATCCGGCAATGCTGGGACGGAGGTCGCGCGCGGGCGGCTCGATCTTGAGGCGATGGCGCTGCGCGATGTCGAGACGATCTTCCGCGTCGCGCCGAAAACGCCCGGCACCGCGCATTACGGCGGGCGGCTGCAGTTCCATCCCGACGGGACGCTCTATGTCACCCTCGGCGACCGCCGCAACTACATGGACGAGGCGCAGGAACTGGACAGCCATATCGGCACGATCGTGAGGATCAACCCGGATGGCAGCGTGCCGGCGGACAACCCGTTCGCGGACCGCGAGGACGCGAAACCCGAAATCTACACTTACGGCAACCGTAACGTGCAGGGTATAGCGCTGCGCCCCGGCACCGAGACGATCTGGGCGCATGAGCACGGGCCGCGCGGCGGCGACGAACTGAACATCCTCAAACCCGGCGCGAATTACGGCTGGCCCGAGATCACTTACGGCATCGACTATTCCGGCGCCACCATTTCGGAAAAGACCGAAGCGCCGGGGATGGAGCAGCCGGTCGTGTACTGGGATCCCTCCATCGCGCCGAGCGGGATGACGTTCTATGACGGCGAGGCGTTTCCGCAGTGGCGCGGCGATATCTTCCTCGGCGCGCTGGCCCACCGGCATCTGCGCCGGCTCGAACTGGACGGCGACGAGGTGGTCGCGCAGGAGGAGCTGCTCGGGGAGCTGGGTGCGCGAATCCGCGATGTGCGCGGCGGTCCGGACGGCATGCTCTACGTCTTGACAGACGCGGCCGATGGGCGGATTTTGCGGCTCGAACCGGCGGGCGATTGAGGGGGCGACGGCCGGGGCCGCGCGGGGCGTCGCGGCCACGGTTCAGGCGTCCGGGCAATCGATCTGGCGGATAAAAGCCGGCTTAGCTCAGTTGGTAGAGCGGCTGATTTGTAATCA
>JBKGZY010000100.1:0-9705 GCA_046543175.1 Dichotomicrobium sp. | reverse complement strand
GCCATGCCGGCGCGATCGTCCTTCACCCGGACGGCAGCACAGAAGGCGCGAGCGACCCGCGCAGCGACGGCGTGGTCGCTGCGTTCTGAAACAAGACGCCATCCCGCTTACCATCCAATGGCATTCGGCAGCCACGTCGCCAGGCCGGGGAAGAGAAAGACCAGAGCCAGGCCGACGAGTTGAATGGCGATGAACGGAATAACGCCGCGATAGATCGCCAGGGTGGTGATTTCCGGCGGCGCGACGCCTTTCAGGAAGAACAATGCCCAGCCGAAGGGCGGGGTCAGGAAGGAGGTTTGCAGGTTCATGGCGACGAGGATCGCGATCCAGGCCATGTCCACGCCACTGGAGACGAAGACGGGCAGGAACATCGGCAGCGCGATGTAGGAGATCTCGATCCACTCAAGAAAGAAGCCCAGCACGAACAGAATCAGCATGAGCAGCACGAGTTGACCGTCCAGCCCGCCGGGTACCACCGCGAAGGCGTCCTGAACCAGATGCTCCCCGCCAAGCCCGCGAAATGCCAGGGCAAAGGGCTGTGCGCATATCAGGATGAAGAAGCACATCGCGCTGGTGGCCAGGCTGGAGCGGGCGACGTCGGTGAGAACGCTCATGGACAGCCGTCCCGACACCGCGGCCAGCAGGATACTGCCGAGCGCGCCCATCGAGGCGGCTTCGGTTGGCGCGGCCACGCCGGCAATGATCGAGCCGAGCACCAGCCCGACAAGCCCCAGCGGCGGCATGACGACCAGAACGATCCGCTGGAGGAGACGGACCGTGTTGACCTGGTCGCGCTCGGCGCGCGGAACCGCGGGCACGGCGTTAGGCACGAACAAGCCCAGCAAGACGAGATAGACGAAGAACAAGCCCGCGAGAATTAGGCCGGGAATAAGCGCGGCGGCGAACAGCGTGCCGACCGGCTCGCCGAGTATGTCCGCCAGCAGGATCAGCACGAGGCTCGGCGGGATGATCTGCCCCAGCGTGCCGGAGCCGCATATCACGCCGCAGGCGACGCCGTGATCGTAGCCGCGCTCGATCAGCGGGCGCAGCGCGATCAGCCCCGCGGTCACGACCGTGGCGCCGACGATGCCGGAGGACGCGCCCATCAGCACGCCGACCACCACGATCGCCAGCGCCATGCCGCCGCGCAGTCCGCCCATGGCAAGCCCGATCACGTTCAGCAGGTCTTCGGCCAGGCGGGATTTCTCCAGCATGACCCCCATGAAGATGAACAGCGGCAGCGCCAGCAGCGTGTAGTTCGTCACGACCCCGAAAATACGGGCGGGCACGAGGTTGAACAGAGTCGCGCCGAACCCGAGATAGCCGAACACGAAGCCCGCGACGGCAAGGCTGATGGCGACCGGCACGCCGATGACGAGCAGCACGAAGAAGCCGCCGATCATCAGGATCGCCAGGAGTTCAGTCTCCATGTTCGGCGCCTCGCGGCCGGGATTGACGGGACGACAGCGCCCGAAGCTCGACGATCAGTCGGCGGATCTGCACGAGCGCCTGTAGCCCGAGGAGGGCGAAGCCCAGCGGAATGAAGCCCTTGAGCACGAAGCGGTGGGGCAGCCCGCCCGGATCGGGCGAGCCTTCGCCCATCGCCCGGCTCTGGCTGACATAGGGCAGCGAAAGCTTGACGATAATGACCGCGACGGCCAGCGTCAGAAGCGCCGACAGAAGCCGTACCAGCGTCTTCATGCGCGGCCCCATGTACGCGTAGAGGATGTCGACGCGCACCTCGTCGCCGCGATGCAGCGTGTAGGACATGCCGATCAGCGCCGTGACCGCCAGCAGATGCCACTCCAGTTCCTGCAGCCAGACGAAACCGAAGGCGAACAGGTACCGGGCGAGCACGCCGAACGCGACGAGCAGCACCATCGCCAGGCCGAGCCACGCCGCCATGCGGCCGGCCTGACCGACGAGCCGGTCCGCCAGGTCGATCAGGCCGGAAAACACCCGTTTCATGGGTTGATGCCGCTATCCGCGCCTGTCAGCTCAAAAATTCGTGGTAGGGCTTTTCGCTGATCGCCGCCCAGGCGCGATGCTTGTCGCGGAAGGCCATGAACGCGTCATGGACCTTTCTGGTTTGCGGATCCTCGGCTGCCTTGGCTTCCAGCACGTCGAACGTAATCTCGCGCATCCTGCTGACGATTTCGGCGGGCAAGACATTCGCCTTTACGCCGTGGTTCTTGACCAGATCGTCGAGCGCATCGGCGTTGTTGGCTTCCGACCAGGCATGGCTCTCGATATTGCAGGCCGCCGCAGCCGCTTTGACGATCTCCTGCAAATCGGCGGGCAGCGATTCCCAGGTTTGCAGGTTGATGAGAAGCTCCGTGACGTTCGACGGTTCGTGCCAGCCGGTGGTGTAGTAGTATTTCGCCGCGTTATGCAGGCCGAGTCGGCGGTCCTGGAACGGCCCGACGAATTCAGCCGCGTCGATCACGCCGCGCTCCAGCGCCGGGAAGATTTCGCCGCCGGGCAGCAGCTTCACGTCCACGCCCAGCTCCTCGTAGACCTGCCCGGCAAGGCCGGGAATGCGCATTTTCAGGCCATCGAAATCCTCAATGGACTCGATCGGTTCGCGGAACCAGCCGGTCATCTGGACGCCGGTATTGCCCATCGGGAAGGCGATCAGGCCAAGCGGCTTGTAAAGCTCCTGCCAAAGCTCCAGCCCGCCGGCGTGATAGAGCCAGGCATTGACGCCCTGGAAGTTCAGGCCGAACGGCACCGTCGTGAAATATTGCGCGGCGAACAGCTTGCCGGCCCAGAAATAGGCGTTGGCCGCGTTCATCTCGACCGTACCCGCCTGCACGGCGTCGAAGCCTTCCAGCGCCGGGATCAGTTCGCCGGCGGCATAATGCTGGATCCTGAGCCGGCCGGACGACATCGCTTCCACCTTCTTGCAGAAATCGGTCGGGCTGCCGGGGCCGACGGTGTAGAACGGCGCGCCCGGCGGGTAGGCGTTCGTCATCTTGAGGGTGAAGGTCTCCTGCGCCCGCGCGATGGACGGGGCGGCCAGCGTCGCGCCTGCGGCCGAGGCGACGCCCGCTGTCTTGAGAAAATCCCGACGTTTCATGAGGACTGCTCCTTTGGCTGGTGGAATGCTCCACGCGGAGCAACCGGCATGCCAAAGCCGCAGCTAACTGAAATTGTTTGCAAAAATTCACGGTTCGAGCCGCGACACATCGGATGGTGCTCACGAAGCATTCACGCGGCTCACGGTGTGTACAATTGACGTGACAATCTGGGGCTGGCCGAGGCCGGTTCGCCCGTGTCAAATCCGCGCCACCAGCCGTTTCGTGCTAACCAACGTTCTACTTAAAGTCGCATAAAGCATACATTATTACAATAAGTCGTATTTCGCGCCAAATGTCGGAAGTTCCTCCTTGGGAGGCCAAGTATCATCATCCGAAGTTTGACGTGGCGTCTCATGAATCTCATTGCATTCTCGCAGCGTGCAAAAAACGTTTGCATGAAATTGCACATTGTGGGTATTATTTTCACATAAGTCCCGACTTATTGGACGAGACCGTTTGCGTATCTAATAAAGCGCGTGTAGAATTTGGCCGTCGATGGGGGGCGCCAAACGATGTCTTGCGTAGACGGTGCCTATATCCGTCATATGATTGACAGGATTTACACGGCGACTTTGGAAGGAAATTTTGGGGCGCGGGTTGTTGCCAGGTTGAAAAGCTTTCCCTGGGCGCCTCGATTCGCGCTTCAAGCATGGCAAGACAGGCAAACGCAATTCCCGGCGACCGGGGCCGACAAGTCCAAGAGACAATTCTTGTCGGATTCCGTTTCCCAGGAACGCTATTGGCCTGATGGCGCCGCGCCGGCGCAGTTCAGTCCGGAATCCGCACACGCGAAGCGGTTCGCCAAGGCCGGTCCCGGGCGACGCTCTTCGCAGCTTTTACCAAACAAGACCTTCGCCACCGTGATGCCCGGATCGGATATCGGGACGTGGTCCGACGCTGCGCGGCGGGGTCGGCACGGCAGCGAAACTGTGTCAACGGAACGGGAACAGGCCGCCTATCTGCTCCGGCATCTGCGTATCGCCTGGAAAATCGCCAACAAGTTCGAGAGGCTCAAAACCCGAACGTCAACGCTGGAAGCGAGCCTTGACCGGCTGGCGATCGGAACGGTCCTGATCGACAGCGAAAAACGGGTTATCTCGACCAATCAGCGGGCAAAGGCCATCCTTGCAACGCGCGAACTCCGCGTGGCGGACGGCCGGCTGAGAACCGTGGAAATGAAGACGCGCAGGCAGCTCAACGATTTGCTGAGCGCCCTCGTGGGCGAAGATGGCGGGGCGCCGCGCGGCGGAGCGGTGACGATCGGCCGTTTCGACGGCTCCGCCCTGCAGATCTGGGGCACCCCGCTACATCCGCAGCCTGGCCATGTTCACCTCGTCCTGAATTCCGGCGATCACGCCCGGGCTATTCTGTTCATCCTCGATCCCGACCGGAAGAGCGAGCCGCCGGCGTCTTTCCTCAAGGACGCCTTCGGGCTGACCGCTGCGGAAAGCGCTCTGGCTCTGGCCCTGTCACGGGGCGATACGGTCGATGGCTATTGCGAGCAGACCGGCATCAGCCGCAACACGGCACGCACGCATATGCGCCACATTTTCGAGAAGCTGAATATTCACAAGCAGAACGATCTGATCCGGTTGCTGCACGGCGCGCACATGTTCGAACTGGGCCAGGATCATTAAGGCATACCGGCCGGCAGGGAGCACCGTGTTCAGGCCGACGCCGCGCGGAGCGCCTCGACGACCTCGCCGATGGCGGCCCGGACAAGCTGGGTATCGTCGCCCTCACCCATGACGCGGATCACCGGCTCGGTGCCGGAGGGCCGGATGAGCAGCCGCCCGGCATTGCCGAGCCGCTGCCGGGTCCGCTCGATCACCTGCTGCACCGACGCGTTCTCCAGCGGCGGCGCGCCGCCATTATAGCGCACGTTTTCCAGGAACTGCGGCACACGGTCGAAGCGGTGGCAGACCTCGCTGACCGGCGCGCCCCGTTCCACCACAACCGAGAGCACCTGAAGCGCCGTCACGAGCCCGTCGCCAGTGGTGGCATAATCCGACAGGATGATGTGGCCGGATTGCTCGCCGCCAAGATTCCAGTCGCGCTGCCGCAGTCGTTCGACCACGTATCTGTCACCGACGGGCGTCCGCTCCAAGACGAGGTCAAGCTCCTTGAGACGGCGCTCGAGCCCGAGATTCGACATGATTGTCGCCACGATGCCGTCGCCACGCAGACGCCCGCGCTCGCGCCATGTCTCCGCGATCAGCGCGAGAATCTGGTCGCCGTCGATCAACTCGCCATGCTCATCGGCAATCAGCACCCTGTCGGCGTCGCCATCGAGGGCAATCCCGATATCCGCCTCGTGCTTCTGCACCATCATGCACAGGCCTTCGGGATGGGTCGAACCGCAGTGTTCGTTGATGTTGAAACCGCTGGGCTGAACGCCAAGCGGAATGACTTCCGCGCCCAGCTCCCACAGGGCCAGCGGCGCCGACTTGTAGGCCGCGCCGTTCGCCGCGTCGATCACGACCTTCTTGCCCGTCAGGCTGATGGTCCGGTCCAGCGTGCGCTTGGCGTATTCGATATAGCGGTCATGCACGCCGTCGATACGCCGCGCACGGCCCATGCGTTCCGGCGTCGCCAGGAGCTCCACGCCGCCATCCGCGATCAGCTCCTCGATGCGCGTTTCGGTTTCGTCGCTCAATTTGTAGCTGTCGGGACCGAACAGCTTGATGCCGTTGTCATAGAACGGATTGTGCGAGGCCGAGATCATCACGCCGAGATCGGCCCGCAGGGAGCGGGTCAGCATGGCGACCGCCGGGGTGGGGATCGGTCCGAGCAGGAACACATCCATACCGACCGAGGTGAAGCCGGCGGTGAGCGCGGATTCGATCATGTAGCCGGACAGCCGCGTGTCCTTGCCGATCACCACGCGGTGCCGCCGTGCGCCGCCGTTGCTGAACACATGGCCCGCCGCCATGCCGACCTTCAGCGCCATGTCGGCGGTCATCGGCCGTGTGTTGGCCTTGCCCCGGATGCCGTCCGTGCCGAAATACTGTCGCCCCATTTCCCTTCGACCTCGCCGCGCGCCAGAAACGGTGTGAATAGTGTTTCACGATCTCCGGCGGATTGTCGTGATTGCCTTCGCTGGACAAGCTTATCAGCAAATCCGGCATTTCAGCGAAGTTGCGGACACGATATGTTTCAGAAAGTTTCACTTTCCGTGTCATAAAGCCGAAGGTTCGGCGTCGAACGGGATGCCGCGCGCCGCCGAGAGCCAGACCCGCAAGGCCTGGCGGGTTTCGCGCACATCATGCACGCGGATGATCTGAACGCCCTGGCCGGCGGCGGTGATGGCCGCGGCGATGCTGCCGGGCATGCGCCTGCTGACCTCCGGCTCGTCGTCCAGCGTGCCGATGAAGCGTTTGCGCGACGCGCCGATCAGCACGGGCACGCCGAGGCCGTGAAACAGGCTCAGCCCGTTGAGCAGTGTCAGGTTGTGCTGGAGCGTCTTGCCGAAGCCGACGCCGGGATCGACGGCGATGCGTTCCTTCGCGATGCCGGCAGCGGTCGCGGCGGCGACACGGCTTTCCAGGAAGTCGTAGACCTCCAGCAGCACGTCGTCGTAGCGCGGATCTTCCTGCATGGTTTTCGGGTCGCCCAGGGCGTGCATGAGGATCACCGGCAGGCCCGTTTCAGCCGCCGCGCTCAAGGCGTCCGCGTCGTGCGTGAGGGCGGAGACGTCATTGATGAGCTTCGCGCCCTTCCCGGCGGCCTCCCTTATGATCGCGGCCTTGCGCGTGTCGATGGACACGGGCGCAGGCAGATCGGCGAGCGCCTCGATCACCGGCATGACGCGCGCGCGCTCATCCTCCAGCGAGACGGGATCGGAGCCGGGCCGCGTGGATTCCCCGCCGACATCGACGAAATCCGCGCCCTCATCGGCCAGCCGCCGGGCCTGTGCCACCGCGGATTGGGTATCCGCGAACTGGCCGCCATCGGAAAAGCTGTCGGGCGTCACGTTGACGATGCCTATCAGCCGCGGCCTGTCCATTGCCATGCCGGCAAAGGCCGGGCGCGGCGCGCTGAGCACGTCGAGACGCTCGGCAATGGCCGGTTCCTCCATCGCCATGAGCGTCGCGGCCCGCGCGATCACTGACTTGCTCTGTCCCGGCTTGCCCTCGATCAGTTCCGCCGCGCCAAACGCCGCCGGGCCGCCGGCGAGCGGCAGCGCCAGCCCCGCCTCGACCGCCTGCGCGGCATGGGTGCCGAAAACGATGCCCAGCGGCTTGATGTACAGACCGTCTGCCAATGGAAGCCCCTTCGTCCTGCATTCTGCTTGTCGTGCTGCGGCCGATCATCCGGCGTTCGCGACGCCGCAGCGCACACGGATATAGCAGGCGCGTCGCGCGAGTGACAGATCGATCGTGAACGACGTCAGGCGCTTCCGGCTTTCACCGTCTCGCGCGTGCGTTCCGTCTCGCCGGGCTGCTCGGCATTGCGCAACTGCTCCAGGTCCTGGGCGAACAGCTCTTCCAGTTCTTCCGCGCTGCGCCGCGCCCGAGCGCGCAGCTTCTCGCTGTCGGTGAAGTGGCTGTAGTCGTCGAACAGGCGTTTTTCGTCGTGGCGCTTGAATGTCTCTATCAGGCTGTCGGCTTCGCGGGACGAGAGGCCCAGCCCCTGCAACAGATCGCCGGTGATCGTGAGCGCGGTATAGTAGGTCTCCCGGTAAATCCGCGTGATGCCCAGATCCATCAGCTGGTGGGTATGCTGGCGGTCGCGCGCGCGGGCGAAGATCGGGATGTGCGGATAGCGCGCGCGCAGGAACGAGGCGGTCTTGATGGAATCCTCGACATTGTCGATCGCCAGCACGACCGCGCGGGCATGGCCGACCTGCGCGGCGTCGAGCACCGCCGGGTTGGTGGCGTCGCCGTAATAGATCTTGTTGCCGTACTGCGCGACGAAGTCGATCTGCTCGACGCTGGCATCGAGCGCGGTGAACGGGATGCGCCGCGCCCGCAGGATGCGCGCGACGATTTGCCCGAACCGCCCGAAGCCGGCAATGATGACATGGCCCTGCTCGTCGGGCATCGAATCGAACTCGCCCGAACCGGCCGGCGCCTTCGGCCATAGCCAGTCGTCGAGCAGCAGCAGGACCGGCGTGGCGACCATCGACAGGGTGACGACGACGCTCACGAACTCCGAGACCGGCTCACTGATGACGTTCTGCGCGACCGCATTCGTCAGCAGCACGAAGGCGAACTCGCCCCCCTGCGACACGGCGAGCGCAAGCCGCCGCGAGGCCGGGCTGTCCAGCCCGTAAAAGCGGCCCAGCGCGTACAGCACGGCGATCTTGATGGTGAGCAGCCCGGCGACGGCGGCGAAGATATCGCCGGTTCGGTTGCCGAGCAGGTCGATGTTGAGCGCCATGCCGATGGAGACGAAGAACAGCCCGAGCAGCAGCCCGCTGAATGGGGCGATGTCAGCCTCGATCTGGTGGCGGTACTGCGAATCGGCGAGCAGCGCGCCCGCGATGAACGCGCCGAGCGCGGCGGACAGCCCCACCCACTGCATCAGCATCGTGACCAGCACGACCGTGAGCAGGGCGCTGGCGGTTGTCGCCTCGCGCACGCCGGTGAGCGCCACCAGCCGGTAGAGCCGCGCCACCATGAAGCGCCCGACAAGGATGATCGCCGCCAGCGCCCCCAGCAGCCGGACCGCGCCCAGCGGGGTGATTTCGCTGTCGGCAAGCGAAGCCGCGGCGAAAAGCGGCACCATCGCGATGGCCGGGATCGCGGCAAGGTCCTGGAACAGCAGCACCGAGAACCCCACCCGCCCATGACGGGCGCGCAACTCGCCTTTTTCATCGAGCACCTGGAGGGCAAGCGCGGTGGAGGACAGCGAAAGCGCGATCCCGAGAAACAGCGCGATAGAGGGTCGAAGCTCGAGCAGCAGGCCCGCGCCGGTGAGCAGTACCGCTGTGATGACCACCTGCGCCGCGCCGACGCCGAACACCGCCTGGCGCATCGCCCAGAAACGCTTCGGCCGCAACTCCAGCCCGATCAGGAACAGCAGCAGCACCACGCCGAATTCGGCGGTATGCCGGATCGTCTGCACCTCGTAGAGCGAGTAGACCAGCCCCACGCCGTAAGGCCCGATCAGGACGCCCGCAAAAATGTAGCCAAGCGCCGAACCAATCCCGAACCGGCGGGCCAGCGGCGCAATGATCGCGGCGACGGCGAGAAATATGGCAAGCTGTGTCAGGCTCGTGGTTTCCATGATCGGCGATCCGTCGATGCGGGGAACTGTGCGCGAATGGTATGCCGGGCGTCGGGCTTGGCGAAACTGTCATGCAAAGTTTACCACAGGGCGGGACGGCATGGGGTGTGCCGGGGCTCGGGCGGGAAGCGTGACGGGGTGTCGCGAGACGGGTGTAGCACCCGGCCGCGACGGACGCGGAACATGTTGCGGCCCGTATGTCGATTGCGTTACGGGCGGACGATCGCGAAAGGGAGGTGCCGCGTCGGTTAGGGGACGGCCGACAATGGACAACCGGCCGGGGCGGTGGTATTCAGTTTGGGCAAGCCTATATGGCTGATTGGATCGCCCGCGCTCGGGCGGCAGGTCTTTCAGGGCGCATAGCTCAGTTGGTAGAGCAGCTGACTCTTAATCA
>JBKGZY010000099.1:0-9770 GCA_046543175.1 Dichotomicrobium sp. | reverse complement strand
GAATTGCTTTGACGTTCCGCCGGCGCCGTGTCATCGCTTGAGCCTTGAGAGGACTGCTCTCGACAACCGTCATCAAATCAGGAGGATGACATGACCCGATTGCTTGGACTCGCCGCGCTCGGGCTGGCCTTTGCCGTAAGCCCGGTGATGGCGCAGACGACCTGTGAGCGGGAAGGGCGTGTGGTGCTCGACCGCGCCCAGCCGAACGAACCCGCCGACCGGCTGGAGGCGAATACGCCGGACGATATCACGGTGTCGCGATTCCTGGTCATTCCGACCGACGACTGCAATTTCGGCCCGCAGGCAAGCGATATGCAGCTCGTGCAGACCGAGACGCAGGACGGCTCACTGAACTGAGGCGTTATCCGCCCGCGGCTCGTCCAGGCGTTTCGCCCGGGCGGGCCGCCCCCTGCGCCTGCCGCGCGGCGCACCCGCCTATACCTTCAGGTCCTTGGCAAGGATGTGCCCGGCGCGGTCGCGCTTGGTCTCCAGATACGAGACGTTGTGCTCGGTGGAGCGGCCCATCACGCGGTGGCTCGAAACGACATCCAGCCCCGCCTCGCGCAGGGCCGCGACCTTCTCCGGGTTGTTCGTCATCAGCTTGACGCTGGTAAAGCCCAGTTCGCGCAGCATCGCCGCGGCGAAATCGAACCGGCGCTGATCCAGGTCGAAGCCGAGGATTTCGTCGGCCTCGTAGGTGTCGTAGCCGGCATGCTGGAGCTTGTAGGCGCGGATCTTGTTGGCGATGCCATTGCCGCGCCCCTCCTGGTCGAGATAGAGCAGCACGCCGCCGGCGGTCTCGGCCATGCGCTTGACAGTGCCGCGGAGCTGATCGCCGCAGTCGCATTTGAGGCTGGCGAACAGGTCGCCGGTCAGGCAGGCGGAGTGGATGCGCACGAAGACCGGGCCGGCCGGATCGGGATTGCCGACAATGACGGCCACCTGGTCGCGCATGCCCTCGCCGCCGCGGAACACGACGAATTCCGTCTCGCCGACATCTTCCAGCGGCACCGGCGCGCGCGAGACGATATGCGGGGCGGTCAGCACATGCTGCCGGTAATGCTCGATGGCCGCGGTCTCGATGCGGACCACCCCGGCCAGGTCGGTGACCGGATCGACCGGCATCACGATCGCCGCCGGCAGGAGATAGCCCAGGCGCACCAGTTCCAGTCCGGCCGTTTCGGTGGGATGGGCCGGGCGCGGCACCGCGCTCTCCAGGCGGGCATCGGCCTGACAGACGACATTCAAGAGCGCTTCGGCGTCGTAATTCTCGATCTCGATGCTCGCTGCTGTCTGCACGTCGTGACCGAGCAGGCGCAGCCGCGCGGGCGACAGCACCAGCCGCGCATCGCGGAACCCGGCCGCCCGCAGCTTTGCCAGCGCCTTGCTGTCCACGCTTTCCGCCGCCAGGGTCAGCGCCGCGCCTTCTTCACCCGAGACGATGACCGGCCGGCCCGAGCGAATCTCGGCCAAGGCCCGCTCGATGGCCACCGTGTCGGGATCGCCGAACAATTTCTGCAATGAAGTGTCTGTCACGCTCGTCATCTCTGTTAAACGGGGATCCGGGTCATTCCGGCACGATCGAGAACGGCCCAATGCCCCGCCCCCATGCGTACAAGGATGTGGTGCCGCTCAGCGGCTGCAAAAAGCCTGCTGCATGGCAGAACGGTTCAGCCCATTATAATACCGTAGCGCCTTTCCAGATCAGTTAGCAGCAAATGCGCAATATTTCATGACCGCCGATCCCTTCGATGACGCCCTGGCCTGCCTGCGCGAGAGCGATCCCGGCCGGCCATTCGTGCTGGCCCAGCTGGGCCAGAGCCTCGACGGGCGGATCGCGACGCTCACCGGCGCCTCGAAATACATCAACGGGGCCGGCGCGCTTGACCATCTTCATCGCCTCCGGGCCGCGGTGGATGCCGTGGTCGTCGGCATCGGCACGGTTCTGGCCGATGATCCGTCGCTGACCGTGCGCCGCGCTCACGGCGCCAATCCGGCACGCGTCATCATCGACCCGAACGCCCGCCTGCCCCACGACGCCAAATGCCTGTGCGAAGACGGCACGCGCGTGCTGGCCATACACGCCGCCGGCAAGGCTTGTCCGCCGCGTGTGGAACCGATTCTTGTCAATTACGGGCCGAACGGTCTGTATCCACGGGAAATTGTCGCCGCCTTGTTCGCTGCGGGGTTTCGCAAAATCCTCGTGGAAGGTGGTGCGCAAACCATATCGCGCTTCATTCAGGCGGACGCGCTCGACCGCCTGCACATCCTGGTCGCGCCGATGATTCTCGGCTCGGGCAAACCTGGATTGGTACTGCCGCCCATCGAAAATTTAACACAAGCATTGCGCCCGCACACAAGAGCCTATCCGTTGCCGGAAGGCGATGTTATTTTCGATTGCGATATGCGGTGCAGCAAAGGGGAGTGAGACCAATGGCAACAGCGACAGCCGTGGATCGCGATTATTCATTACCAGCCAAATTGTTGCACTGGGTGATTGCAGCCTGCGTGATATTCATCATCCCGGCGGGCATCGTGATGGTGAATCTCGAGTCGGGCCCGCTCCAGGACCAGCTTTTTAATCTGCACCGCTCCTTCGGCGCACTCGTGCTGGCACTGATGGCCGTGCGGGTCGGCTATCGGCTGACCTTCGGCGCGCCACCGGCTTCAGGCGTCCTGACACCGGCCCAGTATGTCATCTCCCGCATCGTTCACACGGGACTGTACGTGCTGTTGATCGCCCAGCCGATCATCGGATGGGTCGGCACCTCGGCGTACCCGGCACCGATCAGCTTCTTCGGCCTGTTCGACCTGCCCGCGCTGGTCGGCAAGAACCGCGAACTGTCTGAGACGCTGCTGTCGATCCATGGCTATCTGGGCTTCCTGATCGCGGCGGTGGTCATCCTGCATATCGCAGCGGCGCTTTATCACGGGATCGTCCGTCGCGACGGCGTGCTCAGCCGGATGATTTGAGGTTTGCCGTGTATGGCTTATGTCAATTTCTCGGCAGTTTCTGACATAACGGCGGCCTTATGTCAGAAACTGGCAAGATGCTGCTTTTCCCCCCTTCCTGCCTGCCCCATTGTAATGGCCGATACAATCAGCGGGCAGCGACGCCTGACTTGCCGTTTCCCGCTCCGCCTGGCCGTCGTTCACGTTCTGTAGGCGGGATGCCCCTCGCGAAGCCGGCCAGGTTCAGGAAACGGGGGGCAGGGCGAGCACATCGACATGGCCGATCACGGCGGCGTCCGCCTGCCGCCGCGCGTCGAGCCACGCGGTCGCCGTGGCGCTGTCGATCAGCCCCATCTGCTCCGCCGCCCGCGACGTGCCCTCCGCCAGCGCCCGGATAAGCGCGGCGTCCGGCGCGCCGAGCCGCCAGGGACTGGCCGCCGCGTGAACATGATATCCGGCCCCGGCGAGGGCGCGGATCAGCATGTCGGCCGCCTCCGGCCCCGCAGAGGGTCCGAACCCTTTGTCAGTGCGCTGATGCCGATGGAAGGCCGCGAGAACGGCCTCGTCCGCCGCATGGGCTGGCATCCAGATTTCGGTGCCGTCGTAGATCAGCACCGTGTAAAAGACCGCGCCAATGCCCGCGAGCGTCTCGACGAACCGCGTGATCCATTCCGGCGATACGAGATCGAAGAATGCCGCCGCGGTGACGAGGTCGTCGCCTTCGCGGATCAGCGTCGAAAGATCGCTGTTCAGGTCCGCCCGCTCGAACGCGATGTCGAGCGTTTTTCCCTGCGCCTGCGCGCGCAGATTGCCGTCCGATGCGTCTTCGCCGGCAGCCCACTGAGCCATGCGTGAGCGCGCGGCGGCCAGCAGCGCCGCGTCATGGTCGAGAAAGCGCCAGTGCTGCCGTGCCGGCAGATGCGGCGCCAGCGCCCGCGCATTCGCCCCGGTGCCGCAGCCCAGATCGACGACGCGAACCCGCTCGCGTCCGGCGAAATTCGCGGACAGCCGTGCCTCCAGGCCGGCATCGCGCGCGCGCAGATCGGCGTCTTCGCGCAGGTCCAGCCAGTCGGTGGAAAAGCCACTCATGCCGCGTCTCCGTCCGCGCCAGCCGCCGCGCGGATCGCTTCTGCAACGCCGCGCGCCGTGTCATGCCAGGAGGGCAATTGCCGGGCATGGGTGAAAGCGGCGTCGCCGAGCTGCCGGCGTCTTGCCGGGTCATCCAGAAGGGTGCGCAGCGCATGCGCCAGGGCCGCAGCGTCGTCCGGGGGGACAAGAATGCCGGCCTCTTCGGGAACCGTCGTGGGCACCGCGCCGGCGGCCGCCGCGACGACAGGCAGGCCGCGCGCCATCGCTTCGGTGAAGACCATGCCATAGCCTTCATAGCGCGAGGGCAGGACGAAGATGTCCGCGCAGTGATAGAGCGCAGCGAGCTGCCCTGTGTCCCGCGTACCGGTCAGCGCGATGCGCTCGTCCAAGCCCAGCCGGGCAATCCGCTCGCGCAGCGCCGCGGCCGTGGCCGTGTCGCGGTCGAGACTGCCCGCGATGGTGCAGCGCCAGGGCCGATCGCCGAGATCGGCCAGCGCATCCGCCAATACGTCGAACCCCTTGCGCGGAACCACGGCGCCGACGCTCAGGAGATGCGGAACATCGCTGCCGCCGGTTGCGCGCTCCGCCCGGTCCGTGCCCGGCACAGCGACATGCAGCCGCCCGCGCGGCACGCCGAAGTCGCGGCGCAGCGTCTCCGCCGTCGTCCCGCTGGTCGCGATGACCTGCCGGGCATGCGCCAAGGCCGCGCACTCACTGGCGATCAGCCTTGCGCTGTCATCCGGCGAAAGCCCCGTTTCCAGCCCCAGCGGATGATGCACGAGCGCGACGATCGGCGCGGACATCCCCGCGATCACCTTCTCGGGCAACGCGCCATAGGCCAGCCCGTCGATCAGCGCGATCTCGTCCGCCGGGATCGCCCGAAGCAAATCGCCCGCTTCCTCCAGTCCAGCGTCATCGGGAAACGGAAAACCGCCGGGCAGCGGCAGGTGACGCACATCAACGCCATACTCCCCCAGCAGCGGCAGGATGCGCCGGGCATAGGCGTAGCCGCCGGTCGGCGCGGCCAGATCGCCGGGAATCGCGAAGGCAGCGGCAATCACGCGCCGACCCGTCCTTCATAGCTGGCCGCCGCGTTCGGCGTTTCCTCCAACGTCACGCGGATGCGCTCAAGCCTCTCCCCGCCGTCGCCGAGACGCCCGTCGCGGGCCGCTTCCGCGAAGCGGTCGAACACGTGCCGGCACAGGAACTCCGTGGTGGTGAGTTGGCCGGCGAATTCGGGTTTTTCGTCGAGATTGGCGTAGTTGAGCGGCGCGAGCACCTCGTGCAGCACCTCGAGCGCGCGGCCGATATCCACCACGACATTATTCTCCGTAAGCGTTCCCCGGAAAAACGCTACCGTGACGGTGAAGGTCGCACCGTGCAGGTTCTGGGCCGGGCCGAAAAACGCGCTCTTCAGGCTGTGGGCGATCATGATGTGGTCGCGGACCTCGACGGAATACATGCGGCATCCCCTGTTCAGCTTTGCGGATAACGGATCGCGGTGGCGAGACCGGGCGCGTCCGGCGCGAGCAGGCGGGGCAGTTCGCGCGGGAGATCGTCAAACGCCACCTCCTCGGTAATGACCGCGTCGAGGCGCGGATCGTCGAGCAGTTCGATGGCCTTTTGCAGACGGCGGCGACGGCTCCAGCGCGCGCGGTGCGACGGCGCGACATGCCCGACCTGCGAGGAGACGAGCTGGAGCCGCTGGCTGTGAAAATCCTCGCCCAATGGCAGACTGACCCGGCGGTTGCCAAACCAGCTCATCTCGACGATACGGCCTTCAAAACCCGCGCATGCCATTGCAAGTTGCAGCCCCGCCTCGCTGGCGCTGGTGTGGAAGACGATATCGGCCCCGCCCGGAGCATCTTGCGGTGCAAAAAAATCCGCTCCGAACATATTCGCCACCTCGGCGCGCTGAGGTTGCATATCCACCATTCCAACCCGCACGCCGGGAATTCGGGAGATGATCGCGGCCAACAGCGCCCCGACAGCGCCCGCGCCGACAATCAAAACGTCGTGACCCGCGCTGACGCCGGCATCCCAGACCCCGTTAAGCGCCGTTTCCATGTTTGCCGCCAAGGTCGCGCGGCGTGGCGGAACGGTTGAGGGCAGCGGTATAACCTCATCCTCGCGCGCAGCAAATTGATCCTGATGGGGAAACAGTCCGAACACCTTCTTGCCAAAAAGCGAATCAGAACCGCTTTCCACCACCCCGACAGCCGCGTATCCGTATCTCACCGGAAACGGAAAATCGCCTTCCTGATGCGGCGCACGCATGCGTTTCCATTCACGCTGCGGCAATTCCCCCTGAAAAACAAGCCGCTCCGTCCCCCGGCTCAGACCTGTAAATAATGTGCGCACCTTGATCCACGCCATACCGGGGTCATCTTCCGTTATTAACGCTACCGGTTGGATCGTGGCCTGCTGCGGTGCAACGTAATACAGTGCTCTGGCGGGCTGGTCTTCGGTTCCTCGTGTGTCGGCGTCCATTGCCACCTCATGTTGTGCTCCGCCGTCCAGGCGGTGCATCGCCGTTATCCACTGTCCACCGCAATCCTAACCAGGGGCACAGATCATCTATGTCCGAATTCACGTCACCACATTATGACACCGCACAATCCGCGGACGAACACGTTACGCCCGCCGGCCTGCAAACTGTGTCCACGCTAACCCGTCGCCGCGCCATCATGCTGGGCCTCGTGTCGGTGACGGTAATGATACTGACCGTGCTCTGGGCCAAGCTCCTTGGCGGCAACGGCGTCGATGCGCTGGATATCGGGCTGCTCGCCTGCTTCCTGATTTCCGTGCCGTGGACGGTCCTCGGCTTCTGGAATGCGGTGATCGGGTTCTGGCTGCTGCATATCGACAGGCGATGGCGCAACAGCGTCGCGCCGCATATCGCCGCCGGCCACAGCCACAGCCCGGTGAACCTGAAGACCGCGGTCCTGATGACGCTGCGCAATGAAGACCCCAAGCGCGCGCTGGCCAAGCTGGAGCGGGTGCGCCGCAGTCTCGACACAACCGGCTTCGCGCGAAATTTTGACTTCTACGTGCTCAGCGACACCTCCTGCCCCGATATCGCCGCCGAGGAAGAACGGCTGGTCGCCGAATGGCAGGAAGGCGCCGGCGCAGGTCATCGTATCGTCTACCGCCGCCGCACCCGGAACACGGGCTTCAAGGCCGGCAATGTCCGGGATTTCGTCGAGCGATACGGCGGCGACTACGACCTTATGCTGCCGCTCGACGCCGACAGCCTGATGTCCGGTCCGGCCATCCTTCAGATGGTGCGCATCATGCAGGGTTATCCGAAGCTCGGCATATTGCAGAGCCTTGTCGTCGGAACGCCGACGGGCAGCGCATTCGCACGCATCTTTCAGTTCGGTATGCGTCACGGCATGCGCTCCTTCACGATGGGCAGCGCCTGGTGGCAGGGCGATTGCGGCCCTTTCTGGGGGCACAACGCCATTGTCCGCGTGAAGCCCTTCGCCGAGCACTGTCACCTGCCGGTCCTGCCGGGTGAACCGCCGCTCGGCGGCTATGTGCTGAGTCACGACCAGGTCGAAGCGGCCATGATGCGCGCGGGCGGCTACGAAGTGCGCGTGCTGCCGGTCGAGGGCGAAAGCTGGGAGGACAACCCGCCGACCCTGCTGGACTTCGCCAAGCGCGACATGCGCTGGTGCCAGGGCAATATGCAGTACTGGCGGCTTCTCGGCATGCCGGGACTGACGTTCACCAGCCGCGCGCAACTGTTTATCGCGATCATGATGTATGTGGGCGCAGCGGCGTGGATGGCGATGATGGCACTTGGGGCGGCCAAGGTGGCAAGCAGCGGCCTCGAGAGTTTCAACCCGGTGCTCGGCATCGGGCTGTTCGCCACGATCATCACCATGAGCCTGATGCCCAAGCTGATGGGCCTTGCCGATGCCGTGCTCGCCCCTGGCGGCATGGCGCGCTATGGCGGAGCGCTCCGGTTCACGACGGGAGCGCTGGTCGAGACCATATTCATGATGCTGCTCGCCCCGGTCATCGCCTGCACATTGACAATCTTCATGGTCGGGCTGTTGTTCCGGCGTTCGGTCCGCTGGAACGGACAGGCGCGCGACGCCTATCGGCTGACCTGGCGCACGGCAGCCGCGGGCCTGTGGCCGCAGATGCTGTTCGGCGCGGGCCTCATCGCGGTATTCGGGTATTTCATGCCGGGTGTGCTGGCCTGGCTCGCGCCGGTCATTGCCGGGCTGATGCTGGCGGTGCCGGTTGCCGTGCTGTCGGCCGCGCCCGGGATCGGGGCATGGTTCGCCCGTTCGGGGATCTGCGCCATTCCCGAAGAGTTCGACACGCCGATAGAATTGCGTCAGGACGCGCCGGCGATGCCCGTTGATTTGTCCGCCGAGGTGGCGCCGGCAACTTCAGCGGAATTGACGGCGCTCTCGGCGGGATAGGTAGTGTTTCGCCGGTATGCAACGGTCCAGGCTTCGCCGCTCGCTTCAGGAGAAGGCCGGTATCGCGCGTTCGCTCTGGCACTATCATGCCAGCCGGGCGCGCCTGCGCCGCATGCGCGCCTTCTATGGCCAGTTCGTCGCGAGGAACACGCTCGTCTTCGATATCGGCGCCCATGTCGGTGATCGCGTACGCGTGTTCCGCGCGCTCGGGGCCGATGTCGTGGCTGTCGAACCGCAGCCGGCGGCCGTCACCTGCCTGAAATGGCTGTTCGGCCGCTCATCTCGTGTGCATCTGGTCGAAAGCGCGGTTTCCGACCGCGAAGGTCAAGTCACGTTCAACATCAATCTCGACAATCCAACCGTGTCGACCGCTTCGGCGGCCTTCATCACGGCGGCGGACGGCGCGGAGGGCTGGGCGGAGCAGCGGTGGGAGGAGACGCGCACCGTGCCGGCCACGACGCTGGACGCGCTGATCGCCCGCTTCGGTGAGCCGGGCTTCATCAAGATCGACGTGGAGGGCTTCGAGGATGCCGCGCTGGCCGGGCTGTCCCGCGCGGTCCCGGCCCTGTCGTTCGAGTTCACGATGATCCAGCGCGCCGTCGCCTTTCGCTGCATCGACCGGCTTCAGGCGCTGGGCGACTATCGCTATAACCTGTCATTCGGCGAAAGCTTCGCAATGGAGTATGAGCGCTGGCTCTCGGCGCGGGAGATGGCCGACCGGCTGGCCGCGCTATCGCCCGCGGTCAACTCCGGCGACCTCTACGCCTTTTTGTCTTCCGCGCCCATCCGGGCGCGGATCCGCGCCTAAGGCGCGGCGCCAAATATTCGTATGACGGCGCATATCCATGCGCCGTGTTTGCGGGCGCTCAGACACGCCTGAAGGCGTGTCTGGGGTGCTTCGCCGCCAGCGTCACGCTCCCCAGCGCGGCTTAAGCCGCGCTGAGCCGCCGGAGTCGAAGACGGGCGCGAAGCGACCAATGTCCGCCGGAAACTAAGAATCATGCAGTTGGATCGCTTCAGTCGGGCCGGTTCAATCCTCTAATCGAACATGCGCCGCCGCGCTTCGCGGTAGGCCACGAAGAAGGCCAGCGTCGAAATCCCCGCCAGATAGGCGATGTGAAGCGCGACCATGGCCGGGTCGAGCGGCGCGCCGGTCGTCAGCGGCCGCACGATGGCGATCAGATGCGTCATGGGGAAAACCCATGCGATCGCCTGCACCGCGTCGGGAAACCGGCCGATGTCGAAGAACACGCCGCAGAACACGAACATCGGCGTGATCCAGAAGCTGAA
>JBKGZY010000098.1:0-9807 GCA_046543175.1 Dichotomicrobium sp. | reverse complement strand
CTCAGAACGTGTTTCGATCCGTGTGCATCAGTTCAACCTTCGTCATTGCCGGACTTGATCCGGCAATCCAGAGACCTACTCTTTGCGAGGACAATGGATCACCGGGTCAAGCCCGGTGATGACGTTTGTGATCGATCGCAACTCCTCTCAGAACAGGAAATAGCGCTGCGCCATCGGCAGTTCCGTGGCCGGCTCGCATGTCAACAGTTGGCCGTCGGCGCGCACCTCGTAGGTCTCCGGATCGACCTCCATCGCCGGCGTGGCGTCGTTGAGCACCATGTCGGCCTTGGAGAGCCTGCTGCGCGTGTTCTCCACCGCCAGCACGGGCTTGGCGAGGCCCAGCGTTTCCCCGACGCCGATTTCCAGCGCGGTCCGCGAGATGAAACTGACGGAACTTTCGGTCAGCGCCCGGCCGAACGCGCCGAACATGGGCCGGTAATGCACCGGCTGCGGCGTGGGGATCGAGGCGTTGGGATCGCCCATCGGCGCGGCCGCGATACTGCCCATCTTGATCACCAGGTCCGGCTTGACGCCGAAAAACGCCGGCGACCACAGCACCAGATCGGCCAGCTTACCCGTCTCGACGGAGCCGATATGGCTCGCCATGCCGTGCGCGATGGCCGGGTTGATGGTGTATTTGGCGATGTAGCGCTTGACGCGGGTGTTGTCGTTGTCGCCGGTTTCTTCGGGAAGCCGGCCGCGCTGTTTCTTCATCTTGTCCGCCGTCTGCCAGGTGCGGATCAGCACCTCGCCGACACGGCCCATCGCCTGACTATCGGAGGCGATGATCGAGAACGCGCCCATGTCGTGCAGGATGTCTTCGGCCGCGATGGTCTCCTTGCGGATGCGGCTTTCGGCGAAGGCGATGTCCTCGGGGATCGACGAATCCAGGTGATGGCAGACCATCAGCATGTCGAGATGCTCTTCCAGCGTGTTCACCGTGTAGGGCCGCGTCGGATTGGTCGAGGAGGGCAGCACGTTCGCCTGTCCGCACAGCTTGATGATGTCCGGCGCGTGGCCGCCGCCGGCGCCCTCGGTGTGGTAGGCGTGGATCGTGCGGCCCTTGAAGGCGGCGATGGTATTCTCGACGAAGCCGGACTCGTTCAGCGTGTCGGTATGGATCATCACCTGCACATCCATCTCGTCCGCCACCGACAGACAGCAGTCGATGGCCGCCGGCGTCGTCCCCCAGTCCTCGTGCAGCTTGAGCGCGGCCGCGCCGGCCGCCACCTGCTCGACCAGCCCCTCGGGGCGTGACGCGTTGCCCTTGCCGGCGAAGGCGAGGTTCATGGGAAAGGCATCGGCGGCCTGGAGCATGCGCCCGATATGCCAGCCGCCCGGCGTGCAGGTGGTGGCGTTGGTGCCGGTGGCCGGGCCGGTGCCGCCGCCGAGCATGGTGGTGACGCCGGACATCAGCGCCTCCTCGATCTGCTGCGGGCAGATGAAATGGATATGCGCGTCGAAGCCGCCGGCAGTGAGAATCTTACCCTCCCCGGCGATGGCCTCGGTGGCTGGGCCGACGACGATGTCGACGCCCGGCTGGGTGTCGGGATTGCCGGCCTTGCCGATGCCGGCGATGCGCCCGTCCCTGATGCCGACATCGGCCTTGACGATCCCCCCGGCGTCCACGATCAGTGCGTTGGTGATGACCGTGTCCACAGCGCCCCCGGCGCGCGTGACCTGGGACTGGCCCATGCCGTCGCGGATCACCTTGCCGCCGCCGAACTTCACCTCCTCGCCGTAGGTCGTGTGGTCGGTCTCCACCTCGATAACGAGATCGGTGTCGGCGAGGCGCACCCTGTCGCCGACCGTCGGGCCGTACATGGCGGCGTAGGATTCGCGCGATATCTTCGCCATCAGTCGAGGCTCCCCATCACCTTGGCGTTGAAGCCGTAAACCGCGCGCGCGCCGCGATAGGGCACGAGCGTCACCTCGCGCGACTGGCCCGGCTCGAAGCGCACGGCGGTACCCGCCGCAATGTCGAGACGCATGCCGCGCGCCTTTTCACGGTCGAACCGGAGCGCGGAATTGGTCTCATGGAAGTGGTAGTGGCTGCCCACCTGCACGGGCCGGTCGCCGGTGTTGGCGACGGTCAGCGTCACCGTCTCCGCGCCAGCGTTCAGCGCGATATCGCCTGCGGCGGGAAATATCTCGCCGGGAATCATTTGCGTCTCCGGGCAAATATCACCAGCCCCGCGGCTGCGGCGACGGCCAGGCCGAGGCCGATAAACGCCAGCGCGTCAACGCCGAGAAGCGCGGTATCGAACACGGACTGGTGCGGATGGGCGTGATCGACGACGGATTCGTGCGCGCTCGCGGACAGCGGGGCGATCCATGCGGCGGCAAGAGCGGCAAGCGATGCGAAACGGGTTGTCATGCGCGGTCTCCTTTTCAGCGGATGGGTTCGTGGACGGTGACGAGCTTGGTGCCGTCGGGAAAGGTCGCTTCGACCTGGACGTCGTGGATCATCTCCGCGACCCCTTCCATCACCTGGTCGCGGCCGAGAACGCCGGCCCCCTCGCTCATCAGGTCGGCGACGGACTTGCCGTCCCGCGCGCCTTCGATGACGAAGTCGGTGATGAGAGCGATGGCTTCCGGGTGGTTGAGCTTCACGCCGCGCTCGAGCCGGCGGCGCGCGACCACCGCCGCCATCGACACCAGCAGCTTGTCCTTTTCCCTTGGCGTGAGATGCACGTGTGCCTCCCTTTTTTCAGCAGAACCAGACGCGCGGCAGATCGGCTGCGGCGGTCATGTCTTCGTTGTCCTTGTGGCCGTTCAGCAGCCGCAGAAGCCCTTGCAGCACGGCGACCAGATCGCGGCGCAAGGCGGCGCCGTTCGCGCCGAGGAGACGGGCGACCAGCACCGGGCCGATGACCGAGCAGCCGGCGAGCGAGTCGCAGGCGCTCAGCATCTCGCGCAGGGGATCGCCGATCGCCTCGGTGTCGTCGCCGACATAGATAACGGTGGCGACGGCCGCCGCGCCGCCCGCCACGGCGGGTCGGGCGAGCAGATCGCGCATGTCGCCCTCGAGCCGGAAGCCGTCGGCGAAGACGAGCCGGCCGGCGTAGCGCACGCGCCAGGCGTCGTTCAGCAGCCCGTGCGTCACCGTCTCGCCCATGGCCGCGCGGCCGAATACCGTGCTTTCGCAGGCCAACAGGCGGCCACCCGCGGCGATATCCGCGGTAAGCCGCCGCGACAGCCTTGCGCCATCGAACAGGATCGTCTCCTGCGGCAGCCAGAGCGCGGCCGCGCCGTCCTCGACCGCGATGTCGTTGGCGATGCGGGCCGGCGCGCCGCGCGAACGGTAGATGCGCTCCGCCGCCTGGGTCGTGACGGACGCGCGCGTGCCGGCACGCCAGCGCGCTTCCGTCGCGATCCGGTCGCCGTCGGTCAGCCCGCCCGCGGTGTTGAGGAGCACGGCTTCGGGCGCGACGCCGGAATGGGGTGCGGGAAAGCGCAGCTTGCAGCAGCCGGACTGGTAGGCGTCCGCCAGCACCGTCCGCGCACCGCGCCGCTTGAAGCAGACCCGCGCCGCGCCGACGGAACGTTGCAGCCGCGTGAAAGGAGCCGTCGTCGTCTCGGCGCGGCGGTCCATGATCACACGCGGCGACTCCTGCACGCCGTCCTCGATACCCGTATGTCCCTGTTCCCGATCCACGAACATCTGTCACACGGTCAAATGCTGCTTGATCTGCTCTTCGGGCACGTCGCCCATTCCGCCCGACAGTACGATTTCGCCCCGGTCCATGACCGCGAACGTGTCGGCGAGGTCCCGCGCGAAGTCGAAATACTGCTCGACCAGCAGGATCGCCATGTCGCCCTTCGCACGCAGAAAGGCGATCGCGCGCTCGATGTCCTTGATGATCGAGGGCTGGATGCCTTCGGTCGGCTCGTCGAGCAGCAGAAGCGCCGGGCGCGTCACCAGCGCCCTGGCGATGGCGAGCTGCTGCTGCTGGCCGCCCGACAGGTCGCCGCCGCGCCGCGACAGCATGTCCCTGAGCACCGGGAACAGCTCGAAAATCTCGCCGGGAAACGTCCGCTGCGCGCGCGGCAGGGACACATAGCCGGTGGCCAGATTCTCCCGCACCGACAAAAGCGGGAAAATCTCGCGTCCCTGCGGAACATAGGCGATCCGCCGTCGGGCACGGTCGGCCGGGCCAAGCCGCGATATGTCCGCCCCGTCCCAGACGATCGACCCCGAAGCGATGGGCAGATGACCGACAAGCGCCTTCAAGAGGCTGGTCTTGCCGACGCCGTTGCGGCCCATCAGGCAGGTGACCTTGCCGGTCTCCGCCGTCAGGGAGACGCCGCGAAGCGCCTGCGCGGCGCCGTAATAAAGATCGACCTTGTCGACGTTCAGCATGGCCTAGCGCCCCAGATAGCTTTCGATGACCCGCTCGTCGCTGCTGACGGCATCCAGCGATCCTTCCGCGAGCACGGCGCCTTCGTGCAGCACCGTCACCTTCACATCGAGGTCGCGGACGAAGGCCATGTCGTGCTCGACGACGATGACGGAATGCTCTTTCGCGATGCGCTGGAGAAGCCTTGCGGTCGCGGCCGTTTCCGCATCGGTCATGCCGGCGGCGGGCTCGTCGACGAGCAGCAGCTTCGGGTCCTGGGCGAGCAGCATGCCGATCTCCAGCCACTGCTTCTGGCCGTGGCTGAGGCTGGCGGCGAGGTCGTCGCGATTGTCCGCCAGCCTGATCGTCGCCAGCAGCTCGTCGATTCGTTCCCGCTCCGTCTTGTCGGGGTCGTGGAACAGGGTGGCGAAGGGGCCGCGCGGCATCCTCAGCGCGAGCACGAGGTTGTCCTCGACCGTGTGACTTTCGAAGACCGTCGGGCGCTGGAACTTGCGGCCGATCCCGAGATTGGCGATGGCCGCTTCATCCAGCCCCGTCAGGTCTCTCGCGCCCTCGAACAGGATCGTGCCCGCGTCCGGACGGGTCTTGCCGGTCACGACGTCCATCATGGTGGTCTTGCCCGCGCCGTTCGGCCCGATGATCGCGCGCATTTCACCGGGCATGATGACCAGCGAGAGGCTGTCGAGAGCGCGGAATCCGTCGAAGGACACCGTCACGTTGTCGAGATAGAGCAGCGATGGCGTCATCGATTGCGTCATGGGGTCACTCCGCCGCCTGAGGCGCCGTCTCCGCCTGCCGTTCGCGAGGGGCGCGGTCGCGTCGTATCCTCCGGACGGCCGAGGAGACGATGCCGACGATCCCCTTCGGCAGGAACACCGTCACGAAAATGAACAGCGCGCCGAGGGCGAACAGCCAGATTTCGGGAAACGCAGCGGTGAACCACGTCTTGGCGTAGTTGACCAGCACCGCGCCGATGACCGGGCCGAAAAGCGTGCCGCGGCCGCCCACCGCGACCCAGACCACCAGCTCGATGGACTTGGCGGGCGCGAACTCGCCGGGGTTGATGATGCCGACCTGCGGCACATAGAGCGCGCCGGCAAGACCGGCGAGCATGGCCGACAGCACCCAGACGAACAGCTTGTAGGTCTCCACGCGGTAGCCGAGGAAGCGGATGCGGCTTTCCGCGTCGCGCACGGCGACCAGAACCTTGCCGAGCTTCGATGTCACCACGGCGCGGCAGATGACGAAGCCGAGCGCCAGCGCGCAGCCCGACGCCGCGAACAGCCCCGCCCGCGTGGCCGGCTCCCGGATCGCGAAGCCGAGAATGTCCTTGAAGTCAGTCAGCCCGTTGTTGCCGCCGAAGCCCATGTCGTTGCGGAAGAAGGCCAGCATCAGGGCGAAGGTCATCGCCTGGCTGATGATCGAGAGATACACCCCGGTCACACGGCTGCGGAAGGCGAACCAGCCGAAGGCGAAGGCGAGCGCGCCGGGCACCAGAATCACCATCAGCATGGCGAACCAGAACTGATCGAAGCCGTACCAGTACCAGGGCAGTTTTTCCCAGTTCAGGAACACCATGAAGTCCGGCAGGACAGGGTCCGCATAGACGCCGCGATCGCCGATCTGGCGCATGAGATACATGCCCATCGCGTAGCCGCCGAGCGCGAAGAAGGCGCCGTGACCGAGCGACAGGATTCCGCAGTACCCCCAGACCAGATCGACCGAAAGCGCCAGCAGCGCGTAGGTCAGATACTTGCCCACCAGCGAGAGGCCGTAATCCGACAGATGCAGCGGATGGTCCGGCGGCAGCAGCAGATTGCTGGCCGGTCCCGCCACGCTGACGGCGAGGATCAGGGCCACGAAGAGCCAGGCCCAGCCGCCAAGCCCGTTACGAATGAGCGCCGATACGATCATGCCTCACCTGCCCGGCCCTTGAGCGCGAACAGGCCGCGCGGGTATCGCTGTATGAACAGGATGATGAAGACGAGCACCAGGATCTTGCCGAGCACGGCCCCGGCATAGGGCTCGAGAAACTTGTTCGCGACGCCGAGCGTGAACGCCCCGACCAGCGTGCCCCACAGGTTTCCGGCGCCGCCGAAAACCACGACCATGAAGGAGTCGACGATATAGTTCTGGCCGAGATTGGGACTGACATTGTCGATCTGGCTGAGCGCCACGCCGCCCATGCCCGCAATGCCCGAGCCGAGACCGAAGGTCATGGCATCCACCCAGGGCGTGCGTATGCCCATCGAGCCGGCCATCCGGCGGTTCTGGGTCACCGCGCGCACGCGCAGGCCGAAGGATGAATAGCGCAGCAAACAGACGAGGCTGGCGAACACGATCAGGGCGAAGATGACGATGTAAAGCCGGTTCCAGGTGATCGTCAGGCCATAGAAATCGAAAGCGCCCGATATCCAGTCCGGAGCCGTCACCTGGCGGTTGGTGGAACCGAAGATCGTGCGCACCGCCTGCTGGAGGATCAGCGAAAGGCCCCAGGTCGCCAGCAGCGTCTCCAGCGGACGGCCGTAGAGGAAGCGGATGACCCCGCGCTCGATGGCGATGCCGACGGCGCCGGCCACGAGAAAGGCCACTGGAATCGCGATCAGCACGGAGGCTTCGAGAAGCCCCGGTGCATAGGCCTGGAGAACGCTCTGGACGACGAAGGTCACATAGGCCCCGAGCATCACCATTTCGCCGTGGGCGAGGTTGATGACGCCCATGACGCCGAAGGTGATGGCGAGGCCGATGGCCGCGAGCAGCAGCACGGAGCCGAGCGAGATGCCGTACCAGACATTCTGGGCCGCGTCGCGCAAGGCGATCGCACGCTCGACATCGGCGATGCCGCGTTCCGCCGCCGCCGCGATCTCGCCGTCGACGCGGTCGCGGACACCTTCGAGAATGACGAGGGCGTCGCGATCTCCGCGCTGCGCGATCATCTCGACCGCAGAAATCCGTTCGCTCTCTGTGGCATCCGAATCCGGGGCGAGGAGGATCGCGGCGCGGGCCTGCTCCATACGCGCTCGGATTGCAGAAACCTGTTCCGCTGCGATTGCGTCATCCAGCGCCGCGAGCATTGCCGGATCGGGCTGGTCAACGAGCGTGTCGGCGGCGCGCGCGCGCCTGTGGGGTTCAGGGCTGTGCAGGGTGAGAACGGCCACGGCGCTGCCGATGACGCGGCGGAGATTGTTGTTGACGCGGACGCGCTCCACCGCCGAGCGGGCGAGTTGCCCGACCTGCTCGCCAGTAAAGACGTCGTAGATCGTGTAGCCCGCGCCGCCGCGCTCGGCGCGGAATACCCTGCCGTCCATCTTCCTGACGACGAGGTCGTTTTCCTGCAGTGCCCGGAGCACCGGCGCGACCTCCGGATCGCCGGTCGCAGCGAGATCGTAGATCGCCTGTTCCGTCTCCGCGAATCCGCCCTTGCCAAGCGCATCGACAAGACCGCGCAGATCCTGCGCGCTGGCCGGCATGGCAAGCAGGACGAGCAGAGACGCGATCAGGATGACGCGACCCGGAAGACTGAACATCGAGACGACCCCTGGCCTTTGAAATCAATTCGGCGAAACTTCGGGGGAACGGGCCGCCGGGCGGACATCCCGGTCCGGCGACCCATTCGGCAAGTCAAGGCAGCGACAGAGGCTTTCGTCAGGACCCCTTGCCGCCGCACTTGCCGGTTTCGGCGTTGAAGTTTCCGCAGGACAGCGGTTCGCGCCAGTCGGAGATCATGACCTTGGAGTCGGGAAGGTAGTCCGACCAGGCGTCGCCGGCGACGAGGCCGGGCGTCTCCCACACGGTGTAGAACTGGCCGTCGTCCTGGATTTCGCCGATCACGACCGGCTTGGTGATGTGGTGGTTCGGCATCATCGTCGCGTAACCGCCGGTCAGGTTCGGAACCGCCGTGCCCGGGAGCGCGGAGATCACCGCGTCGGGGTCCGTCGTCCCGGCCGCCTCGACGGCCTTCACCCACATGTTGAAGCCGATGTAGTGGGCCTCCATCGGGTCATTGGTGACGCGGCTCTCGTCGCCGATGAACGCGTGCCACGCCTCGATGAACGCTTCATTCTGGGGCGTATCGACGCTCATGAAGTAGTTCCAGGCCGCGAGATGGCCGACCAGCGGTCCGGTGTCGATGCCGGCCAGTTCTTCTTCGCCGACCGAGAAGGCCATGACGGGGATGTCGGTAGCCTCGATCCCCTGGTTGGCCAGCTCCTTGTAGAACGGGACGTTGGCATCGCCGTTGATTGTCGACACCACGGCGGTCTTCTTGCCGCCGGAGCCGAACTCCTTGATGTCCGACACGATCGACTGCCAGTCGGAATGCCCGAACGGCGTGTAGTTGATCATGATGTCCTCGTCGGCGACGCCGAACTCCTCCTTGAGGTAGGTTTCGAGGATCTTGTTGGTCGTGCGCGGAAACACGTAGTCGGTGCCGGCGAGAACCCAGCGCTCGACGCCCTCGACCTCGCGCAGATAGTCGACGGCGGGGACGGATTGCTGGTTGGGGGCCGCGCCGGTGTAGAACACGTTGCGCGAGGATTCCTCGCCCTCGTACTGCACCGGGTAGAACAGGACCGAGTTCAACTCCTCGAAGACCGGCAGGACGGATTTGCGGCTGACCGAGGTCCAGCAGCCGAACACCACGTCCACCTTCTCCTGCTCGATCAGTTCGCGGGCCTTTTCGGCGAAGAGCGGCCAGTCCGAGGCGGGGTCGACGACCACCGGCTCGAGCTTCTTGCCCAGGAGGCCGCCCTTCTTGTTCTGCTCCTCGATGAGCATCAGCATGGCGTCCTTCAGCGTCGTCTCGGAGATCGCCATGGTTCCGGACAGCGAGTGAAGGATGCCCACCTTGATGGTATCGGCGGCCTGCGCGGCCGCGCTCCAGACAATGCCTGTCCCGAGCATCAGCGCCGCGGCCAAATACCGTAGGTTTCGTAGCTTGTGAGACATGTCACCTCCGAACTGAGATTGTTTGCACCGCAACGTGCTTCCGCAATGTTCGTGCCAAATAGGTTTCAGTTGGCCAGAGAGGTGGGTAAGCCGCTGTTAACATTGCTATTTTCCAGACAGTGCTCACCCGCAGCGCAATTCAGTCTTCAGACAGGGGGTACGCCGCACTCTTAAGCAGCCAATGTGCAACGACCCAAATTTTAGGCACCTGGATGAGTTGATGAATTTTTGAGCAAACGCTGCGGCGGCACTGAGGTCGGACGGCTGCGGGGCGAGAGATCAGCGGGTAGGATGGGGCCGACGCAGCGGCCCGCGCGTCATCGGCCGCCGCCGTCGGTGCCGGTCGTGATCTGGAATAGCGACAGCTCGGCGCGTTCAATGATGCGGTTCGCGATCGACCAAAGATCGAATACCACGGCGTCGCTGCAAGCAGATGTGGATTCTGACTTAGTAACTGTCGCCATAGGGGGCATCGGGAACACTTGGGTCAATGCAGGCG
>JBKGZY010000097.1:0-9857 GCA_046543175.1 Dichotomicrobium sp. | reverse complement strand
GCATCCCGGCGCGGGCGAAAGCCGCGGAGATTGCCCGATCGTCAATCGGCCTTCCAGCGAGGCCGGTGCATGGCGAAGGTTTCGGTGACGGCGGCATAGTCGAAATAGCCGAGCCGGGCGACATTGCCGGCCTTGAGATTGTCGAAAAGGCCATCGGTCAACATGGCCTCGTCGATATGCACGCCGACCACCTCTCCCACGACGACGAAGACGCCGGCGTGATTGCCAGCCAGATCACGCGGCTCAAGGATTTCCGTCACCTTGCATTCCAGAGCCGCCGGCGCTTCGCCAACGCGCGGCGGTCGCACCAGCTTCGAAGACGCGGGCGTAAGCCCGGCATAGCCGAATTCGCTGACGCCGCGCGGCGCATTGACGGAACTGGCGTTCATCTTCTCGGCAAGCGAACGCCCGACGAGATTGACGACGAATTCGCCCGTCTCCCGGGCGAAGGTGGCGCTGTCCTTCGCCCCCTCGGAGGAGAACCAGACCAGATACGGCTCGCTGGAAAAGGCGTTGAAGAAAGAATAGGGTGCGAGGTTGAGCGCGCCATCGCGGCTTTGCGTGGATATCCAGCCGATCGGCCGCGGCGCCACGATCGCCTTGAACGGGTCGTGCGGCAGGCCGTGGCCGTCCTTCGGTTCATAAAACATCTTGTTCCTTGGCAGCACCGGGGTGGAATGACGGTGAAGGTGGACCTCGCACTGACGATCACGTCAGCCGCGAGGCCCGCAGGGCCGAAGCAAAGGGTCGCTTCGCCGCTTCGCGCCGGCCTTCGGCTCCGCGGCGGACGCCGTGAGGTTGTCATCCCGGGCGCGGCGCAGCACGCAGTGGTGCGCTGCTGACCCGGGATCGGGGATGCGGCCAACCGAAACCGATCCCGTGTCTGCGCCGCGTGACTTCGCCCCGCGGCGCGCACGGGATGACATACCGTGGCGACGTCAGCGTCACGCTCCCCAGCGCGGCTTTACCGCGCTGAGCCGCCGACCGGCGGCCGGCGCTTAGCGCCGGATCCGGCCCACGGATGTGGGCCGGAAGCTATGAATCCGCGCACGGGATGACACCGGGGCCGCGCAATAACGCAGATTAATCCGGCTCAATCTGATCGGACCACTAGCCAGTGTCGCCGACCCGCTCCCAGAACGCCTTGACGCGCGACAGGAACCCGGTCGCTTCCGGGCTGGTCTTCTGCGTCGATGCCTTCTCGAACTCGCGCAGCAGTTCCTTCTGCTTTCGGGTCAGGTTCTTCGGCGTCTCGACCTCGACCTGCACGTAGAGATCGCCGGTCGCCTTGGAGCGCAGCACCGGCATGCCCTGGCCATGCACGCGGAACTCGTGCCCCGCCGCGGTGCCTTCCGGGATGCGGATCTGCGCGCTTTCACCGTTGATGGTCGGAACCTCGATCTGCCCGCCGAGCGCCGCGGTCGTCATCTGGATCGGCACGCGGCAGAACAGGTCCGCGCCGTCGCGCTGGAACAGCTCATCCGGTTCGATCGACAGGAAGATATAGAGATCGCCGGGCGGTCCACCGCGCAGTCCCGCCTCGCCCTCGCCGGCCAGGCGGATGCGCGTGCCGTCTTCGACGCCGGGCGGGATTTCCACGGACAGCGTGCGTTCGCGCGTCTGCCGCCCCGTACCGCTACAGTCGGCGCACGGATTCTCGACCACCTCGCCCGCGCCGTGGCAGTGCGGGCACGTGCGCTCGATGGTGAAGAAGCCTTGGCTGGCGCGGACGCGGCCGACACCGCCGCAGGTCGAGCACGACGCCGGTCGCGCGCCGCCGGCAGAGCCGGTGCCCGTGCAGCTTTCGCAGGAAATCGAAGTGGGCACACGAATCTCCGCGCGCTTGCCGAAATAAGCGTCGGCCAGCGTGATTTCCATGTTGTAGCGCAGGTCGCCGCCGCGTTCGCGGCCCCGGCGCCGGCGGGCTTGGCGACCGCCCATGAATTCGCCGAACAGGTCGTCGAAAATGTCGGACATCGACGAGGAGAAGTCGGCGCCGAAACCGTGCGCCCCGGCGGCGCCCGCGCCGCCGCCTTCGAACGCGGCATGGCCGAAACGGTCGTAAGCCGCGCGTTTCTGCGGGTCGCTCAGGACGTCATAGGCCTCGTTGACTTCGACAAAGCGGCGCTCCGCTTCCGGGTCGTCGGGATTGCGGTCCGGGTGATGCGACTTCGCCTGCCTGCGGAAGGCCTTCTTGATCTCGTCGTCGCTCGATCCGCGTGAAACGCCCAGAATCTTGTAGTAGCAGCGCTTGTCCATAAAGACGCACTCTTTTCCCTAGCTTGTCTCTGCTCCCGCTCCGGTCCGGCGAAAGACGGCGTTGAGCTTTGTCCGCTCCACCAGCCGGTAGCCATGTCGGCTGCACAAGGAAACGACCGGGGCATCGGCCTGCTTGCCCGCCTCCACGACGATCCAGTGCGGCCAAAGTGCTTTCGGCGCGCTCGTGAAGAACGCGCTCAGGACATCGTGATCCAGCCCCTCGAGGTCCACCTTCATCGCGTCGATTCGGTCGAGGCCGTGCTCGGCGCAGAGGGTATCCAGCGGGTGGACCGGGACGGTCGCGCCATCGGCGCGCACCTCCGGCGCTATGCTATGCTGCCCGCGGTTATCGCCGTGGCCGAGGATATGCGCCTCGCCCGCGCGCGCGCCGACGGCGCACTGGACCGCGGTCGCGTCATCGGCGTCGGACAGCGCGAAATTCGTCGTCAGCCGAGCGAAGGTTTCCGGGTCCGCCTCGACGGCGAGCGCCCGCATGCGCCGTCCCAGCCGCCGCGCCTCGGACACCATCCACAGCGTGTAGACGCCGACGTTCGCGCCGAGATCGACAAACACGAAAGGCTCGGAATCGCTGTTCGCCAGCGCCCGGCTCAGCGCCCGGCGCTCGGCGCGGTCATAGAACTGCGCAGCGGCGAATACCCGCTTCTCGCAAAGATTGGTGCGCGGATAGACGCGGGCGCGGACCGAAGGGAAGAGGTCGATATCGTATGGCTCATGCGCGCCGGCCGTCGCGACACGGCGAACCAGCGAACGCATGCGGCGCCCCGCGCCGTTGTGTGGAAGCCGCCCGGCCAGCAGACGCAAATTCTCCCGCCAGGGCGGGAGTGAAAAGCGTCCGAACGGAATATCGGCCGGGTTGGACGTCATGACGGCTCGCTGACCCCGTGTCGATCAAGGAGCGGGCGGTGCGGCCGACACCGCACCGCCCGCTAGCGCGGGCGTTACGCCCGCTTCTTCTTCTCGTCGTCGTCGACTTCCTCGAAGTCGGCGTCCACAACGCCTTCGCCCTCGCTGGAGGACTGATCCGCACCCGCCTCGGTGCCAGCGCTTTCATCCTGCTCGGAGCTTTGCTGGTACATCGCTTCACCGAGTTTCATCGACACCTGCGCGAGGGCTTCGGTCTTGGAGGTGATGGCGTCCTTGTCCTCGCCTTCCAGCGTGGTGCGCAGTTCGGAGATCGCGTTCTCTACGGCCGTCTTGTCCTCGGCGGAAACCTTGTCGCCGAGATCGGACAGGCTCTTCTCCGTGGAATGGATCAGCGCCTCCGCCTGGTTCCTGGCGTCGATCACCTCGCGGCGCTTCTTGTCCTCTTCGGCGTGCGACTCGGCGTCCTTGACCATCTTGTCGATCTCGTCCTCGGTGAGGCCGCCGGAGGCCTGGATGCGGATCGACTGCTCCTTGTTGGTCGCCTTGTCCTTCGCGGACACGTTCACGATGCCGTTGGCATCGATGTCGAACGTCACCTCGATCTGGGGCACGCCGCGCGGCGCCGGCGGGATGCCGACGAGATCGAACTGGCCGAGCATCTTGTTGTCGGCCGCCATCTCGCGCTCGCCCTGGAATACGCGGATGGTGACGGCGCTCTGGTTGTCCTCCGCGGTAGAGAACACCTGGCTCTTCTTGGTCGGGATCGTGGTGTTGCGGTCGATCAGCCGGGTGAACACGCCGCCCAGCGTCTCGATGCCCAGCGACAGCGGCGTCACGTCGAGCAGCAGCACGTCCTTGACGTCGCCCTGGAGCACGCCGGCCTGGATCGCCGCGCCGATCGCGACCACCTCGTCCGGGTTCACGCCCTTGTGCGGCTCGCGGCCGAAGAAGTTCTTCACCGTCTCCTGCACCTTCGGCATGCGCGTCATGCCGCCGACGAGCACCACCTCGTCGATCTCGCCCGGCTTGATGCCCGCGTCGTTCAGCGCGGCCTCGCACGGGCCCACGGTGCGCTGCACCAGGTCGTCCACCAGGCTTTCCATCTTGGCGCGGGTCAGCTTCATGGTCAGGTGCTTCGGACCCGACTGGTCGGCCGTGATGAACGGCAGGTTGATTTCCGTCTGCTGGGTGGAGGACAGCTCGACCTTGGCCTTCTCCGCGGCTTCCTTCAGGCGCTGGAGCGCCAGCCGGTCGTTGCGCAGGTCGATGCCGTTCTCGCGCTTGAATTCGTCGGCGAGATAATCGACCAGGCGCATGTCGAAGTCCTCGCCGCCGAGGAAGGTGTCGCCGTTGGTGGACTTCACCTCGAACACGCCGTCGCCGATCTCCAGCACCGAGATGTCGAAGGTGCCGCCGCCGAGGTCATAGACCGCGATGCGCTCGCCCTCCTTCTTGTCCAGACCGTAGGACAGCGATGCGGCCGTCGGCTCGTTGATGATGCGCAGCACTTCCAGCCCCGCGATGCGGCCGGCATCCTTGGTCGCCTGGCGCTGCGCGTCGTTGAAATAGGCCGGAACGGTGATGACGGCCTTCTCGACCTTCTCGCCGAGATAGCTTTCGGCCGTTTCCTTCATCTTGCGCAGGACGAAGGCGGAAATCTGCGAGGGGGAATATTTCTCCCCGTGGGACTCGACCCAGGCATCGCCGTTCTCGGCCTTGACGATCTGGTAAGGGACGAGCTTCTGGTCCTTTGCGACCGTGGGGTCCTCGAAACGCCGCCCGATCAGGCGCTTGATCGCGAAAAAGGTGTTCTCCGGGTTCGTCACCGCCTGGCGCTTGGCCGGAACGCCGACGAGCGTCTCGCCGTCCTCCGTGAAAGCCACCATCGACGGTGTTGTCCGCGATCCTTCGGCGTTCTCGATGACTTTGGGGTTCTTACCCTCCATGACGGCCACGCACGAATTCGTGGTGCCGAGATCGATGCCAATCACTTTCGACATGCTCATCAACCCTTATCGTTCTCTTAGGATCCAGCGAATCGCCGGGCCCGTAGTGTATGCTGAAATTTGCGGCGCCCGACTGGACGTCCGGGCCGCTTTCCAAGCCGACCCCGACGCCGCTCGATACGATTCCACATCGCCCGACTTTGCCGCGATATATATGCCGGGCCAAACTTTGCTGCAAGCCGCCATATTTTATTGTTCGGCTTGTCCTTGGGGACAATACTCCACCCGCCCAATGTGACTTGGCAGGATCCGATACGTGCAGCACCGCATGAGTACAGCCCCCGAAATCGATCATAGAGTTGGTTACTTGGACGTCGACGCACAAGCACGCTTACGCCAACTCATTCGCGAGATTGTGGCCGAAGCGCCTCTGTTTGTGCCCCGGATGCCGCGCACCGGCCGTCCGTTCTCCGTGCGCATGACGAATTGCGGCACGCTCGGCTGGCTCGCGGACAAGGATGGCGGCTACCGCTACGAGCCGGTCCATCCCGAAACCGGGAGGCCGTGGCCGCCGATCCCGCCGCTGCTCCTGGCGATATGGGAAGATGTCGGCGGCGGCGCGCCGCCGGAAGCCTGCCTCGTCAACTATTACGCGCATGGCGCGAAGATGGGCCTGCATCAGGACCGCGACGAGGAAGATTTCTCCGCGCCGATCGTCTCGGTATCGCTCGGCGATACCGCCGTGTTCCGCATTGGCGGCAAGACGCGCAAGGCGCCGACCGCGCGCTACGAGCTGGGTTCGGGCGATGTGCTGGTCATGCGCGGGGAAGCGCGGCTGGCCTTTCACGGCATCGACCGCATCGTCGCCGGCAGCAGCGATCTGCTCCCCGAAGGCGGGCGCATCAATATCACGATGCGACGGGTCTACACGCCGTCGATGTAGGCCGGCCGTAATGGCTCAGGCTTTCCGCGACGCCGGCTCGGCCTCGTAGCCGTCTTCGGTGTCGCCATTGATGACAGGCTCGTTCAGCCGTGACGCGCCGCGCGAATGCGTGGCGGGCTTCTCGCTGCGGGAGTTCGCCGCGCCGCCGCCGGTTTCGGCGCCGCCGCTCTTCACCTCGTCTGCGCCCGCCGGCTCGGACGGCTGTTCGGCGGCTTTTGCCTCGCCGGCCTGTGGCTCGTTCGCCGGGGCGTCGTTGGCGCCTTGGCCAGATGCCGCGTTTGCCGGTCGCGGCGTGCTGTCATTGGCAGCGGACGCCGCCGGCGCAGCTTTCGATACGCCCACCATCGCCGGACGCAGCACCCGCTCCTCGAGCAGATAGCCCGGTTGTACCACCTGGACGACCATGCCGCTTGGCATATCCTGGGTGGGTATCTCGAACATGGCCTGGTGGAAATTCGGGTCGAACTTCTCACCCTCCGGGTTCAGCTTCGCGATGCCGTGGCGCTCCATCGCCTTGTGCAGTTCCCGTTCCGTCACCTCGATACCTTCAAGGAAGGTCTTGAGCGCGGAATCTTTCTCGGCGGCCTCGCGCGGCACGGCGTCGATGGCGCGCTGGATGTTGTCCGCGATGCCGAGCACCTCGCGCGCGAAATTGGACACGGCGTATTTCGCCACATCCGCCTTCTCGCGCTCCATGCGCTTGCGCAGGTTTTCCTGCTCGGCGACGGAGCGTTTCAGGCGTTCTTCCAGTTCCTGGACGCGCTCTTCCAGCGAACCGGCCTCGCTGGCCGGCTCCTCGGGCTGCTGCGCCGCTTCCGCGGCCGCGGCCTCCTCCGGCTTCGCGCCGGTGTCGTTCGCCGCGCGCGGATCGTTGTCCTGCCGCGCCGCTTCGCTTTCAGGCGTCTGTCCGGTCTTCTTCTCGTCGCTCATGTTCAGGGTCTCTCGTGCAAATTTGCGAGGTTCGACGGCACCGGCCGCGCCATTCCTGGCGCTTTCTTTCGGCCGGTCCCGGTCCTCAAGTCAACAGTCGTCCGACGAGCTTGGCTGTGTAGTCCACCACCGGGATGACCCGGGCGTAATTCAGCCGTGTCGGTCCGATAACGCCGAGCACGCCGACAATGTTCCGGTCGCTGTCGCGGAACGGCGCGACAATCACCGAGGAGCCGGACAGCGAAAAGAGCTGGTTTTCCGAGCCGATGAAGATGCGCACGCCCTCGGCGTCGTCCGCGAGATCGAGAAGCTGGATCATCTCCTTCTTCGATTCCAGGTCTTCGAACAGAAGCCGGATGCGTTCCAGTTCATCGACCGCCTTGAGGTCTTCCAGCAAATGCGCGTGCCCGCGCACGATCAGGCTCTTGGTTTCTTCGCGTCCGCCGGACCATTCGGCCAGCCCCGACTCGATCAGCCCCTTCGTCAGCTCGTCGAGCAGGTCGCGCTTTTCCTTCAACTCCTGGTTGATGCGGTCCCTGGCTTCATAGAGCGTCAGGCCCCGGATACGGGCGTTGAGATAGTTGCCGGCTTCCACCAGCGCGGACGGCGGCAGGCCCTCGGGCAGCGTCACGATGCGGTTCTCCACCGCGCCGTCCTCCCCCACGAGCACCAGCAGCGCGCGGCCGGTATCCAAGCTGACGAACTCGATATGCTTGATGCGGGTGACCTGCTTTTCCGCGACCACGAGCCCGGCGCAACGCGACAGGCCCGACAGCATGCCGCTGGCCTCGGAGAGCACCTCGTCGACGCCCTGGCTGGCATGTTCGCGCGTCATCTGGCGCTGGATCTGCTCGCGTTCCCTCGCGCTCAGATCGCCGAGCTCCAGCAGGCAGTCCACGAACATGCGCAGCCCGACCTGCGTCGGCATCCGCCCGGCGCTGGCGTGGGGGGCATAAACCAGCCCCATCGCTTCCAGGTCCGCCATGACATTGCGGACCGAAGCCGGGGAGAGCGTCATCGGCAGTTGACGGCTCAGATTCCGGGACCCGACGGGCGCACCCGTTTCAAGATACGTTTCGACGATGTGCTTGAAAATGTCCCGCGAGCGGTCGTTGAGATCCTTCAAGCCACTCAGAGGTTCGCTCATCTGCCCCACCGAAACGAAAAAGTTAGCACCTCGTTTGTTTGTCCCAGAACGTTGCGATCATGGGCCATAACATAGGCGCGCCCCCGAGAAGCGTCAATTCGGGCGGTGGATATCGGATGTGCGCAAGTGCGGCCATGCGGGGCGTTTTTGTCCTTTGAGCGGCGCACAAATCGGTTTGCGGTGCGGCGGCGATCGGCTAGTGTGCGCCCTCCGGTAAGGCGAACGAAAGCATGAGCGAGGCCGAGATGGCGGATGAAGCAGGGGCGCAGGGATGAGACCGTCGAAACGCGAAGCGGACGGCCTGCGCCGTGTCAGTTTCGAGCGCGCCGTGTCGCGCCACGCCGAAGGGTCGTGCCTGGTCAAGTTCGGGCACACCCATGTCCTGTGCACCGCCTCGCTGGAAGAGCGCACGCCGCCCTGGCTGAAAGGACAGGGCAAGGGCTGGATCACGGCGGAATACGGCATGCTGCCGCGCGCCACCACGGAGCGCACCCGCCGGGAAGCGGCCAACGGGCGGCAATCCGGGCGCACGCAGGAAATCCAGCGCCTGATCGGGCGTTCGCTGCGCGCCGTCACCGATCTGCACGCGCTCGGCGAGCGGCAGATCGTCATGGATTGCGACGTGCTCCAGGCCGATGGCGGCACGCGGACCGCGGCCATCACCGGCGCCTGGGTGGCGCTGAAGGATACCGTCGCCTGGATGCATGCCCGCGACATGCTGAGCAGCGAGCCGCTCACCGATCAGGTTGCTGCGGTCTCCTGCGGCCTGTGCGGCGGCGAGGCGGTGCTTGATCTCGACTATGAAGAAGACTCCGAGGCGGATGCCGATGCGAATTTCGTCATGACCGGCACCGGCGGCATCGTCGAAATCCAGTGCACCGCGGAGTCGACGGCTTTCAGCGAGGACGACTTCACCAGGCTGATGACGCTCGCCAAGAAGGGCATCGCCGAGCTCATCGAGTTGCAGAAGCTGGCGGTCGCCTAGTGTCATGTCGACAGATGCCCCTGTAAGGCGGCTCGTTATCGCCAGCCACAATCCCGGCAAGATCGCCGAGATCCGCGATCTCCTGGACCCGCTCGGCTACGAGGTCGTCTCGGCGGGCGAGGCGGGTGCACCCGAGCCGGAGGAGACCGGCGCAAGCTTTGCCCAGAACGCGCTCATCAAGGCTGAAGCCTGCATGACCGCCTCGGGCCTGCCGGCGCTTGCGGACGATTCGGGACTGGCGGTCGAGGCGCTGGGCGGCGCGCCGGGCATCTATGCCGCGCGCTGGGCCGGGCCAGACAAGGATTTCCACGCCGCAATGCGCCGCGTCGAGCAGGGATTGGAGGAAGCGGGCGCCTATACGCCCGAAAGCCGGCGCGCCAGTTTCGTTTGCGCCCTGTGTCTGGCGGAATCCGGCGAGGATTATCATATCTTCACCGGCCGGGTTTTCGGGCATCTGGTCTGGCCGCCGCGGGGCGATCGCGGCTTTGGCTACGATCCGGTGTTCGTGCCCGATGGTCATGACATCACGTTCGGCGAGATGGCGCCGGAGGCGAAGCACCGGATTTCCCATCGGGCGTTAGCGTTCGCCAAGCTCGTGGCGCATCTGCGCCGCGCCGGACGGGAATAGCCCCGCGAGCACGAGATGAGATTTCGGGAACAGCAGGGCGAGGACGCCGGATTCGGCATTTATATCCATTGGCCCTATTGCGCGGCCAAGTGCCCTTACTGCGACTTCAACTCCCATGTCCCGCGCAGCGCGGT
>JBKGZY010000096.1:0-9926 GCA_046543175.1 Dichotomicrobium sp. | reverse complement strand
TCGCCCGGCGCTCTAGGTGTTGCTGTCGTCACTGCTTTCCGTCACGTCCTCGGCCGACATCAGGCTCGTCGTATCGGCTTTCGGACGGCCCTCGACAAGGGATTCGCCGCTGATCATGAAATGCGCCATCTCCGCGATGTTGGTGACGTGATCGCCGATGCGCTCGATGTTCTTCGCCCCGAACAGCAGATGGGTGCACAGCGTGATGTTGCGCGGGTCTTCCATCATGTAGGTCAGCAATTCGCGGAACAGCGAATTGTACATCGAGTCGATCTCGTTATCGTTCGCCCAGACCTTTTTCGCCTTCGCCACGTCGCGCGAGGCATAGGCATCGAGCACGTCCTTGAGCTGTTCCATCGCCTGCAGGCCCATATGCTTCAGGCCCAGCATCGCCCGCTTGGGCTGCTGTTCGCCGGCGATCGCCAGCGTGCGCTTGGAGATGTTCTTGCCCAGATCGCCGATGCGCTCCAGGTCGCCGGCGATGCGGATCGCGGTGATGATCTGGCGCAGGTCCACGGCGACGGGCTGGCGCCGCGCGATCATGTGAACAGTCAGGTCCTCGATCTCGTGCTCGAGCCGGTCGATGTTCTTGTCCTTGGCGATGACCTCCTCGGCGAGCGACGGGTCGTTCTTCTCCAGGGCCTCGAAGGTCTGGGCCAGCAACTGTTCGCAAAGCCCGCCCATCTGGGCGATCTTGGCGTCCAGCGTCTTCAGTTCCTGCTCGTATGCGCTGACGGTGTGTTCCATCTGTCAATGACTTCCGGTTTTCAGTGGCAATTGACGAAAGCGGCGGATCAGCCGAAGCGCCCTGTGATGTAGTCCTGGGTGCGCTGCTCGGTCGGGTTCGTGAACATCTGGTTGGTTTCGCCTTCTTCCACCAGGTATCCGAGGTGAAAAAACGCCGTGCGCTGGGATACGCGTGCCGCCTGTTGCATCGAATGTGTGACGACCACGATACAATAATTGTTGCGCAACTCGTCGATCAGTTCCTCGATCTTGGCAGTCGCGATGGGATCGAGGGCGGAGGCCGGCTCGTCCATCAGGATCACTTCCGGGTTCACGGCAATGGCGCGTGCGATGCAAAGGCGCTGCTGCTGACCGCCGGACAGGCTGGTTCCCGGCTCCTGCAGGCGGTCCTTGACCTCCTCATAGAGGCCCGCCCGCTTCAGGGCTTCTACCACCACGTCTTCAAGCTCGCTTTTGGAACCGACCAGCCCGTGAATGCGCGGGCCGTAGGCGACGTTCTCGAACACCGACTTGGGGAACGGGTTCGGCTTCTGGAACACCATGCCGACGCGCGCGCGCAACTGCACCGGGTCGATGTGCGGCGCATAAATGTTCTCGCCGTCGATGACGATCTCGCCCTCAACGCGCGCGCCCTCGATGGGATCGTTCATCCGGTTGATGCAGCGCAGGAAGGTGGACTTGCCGCAGCCCGAGGGGCCGATCAACGCCGTCACGGCACGGTCGCGGATATCGAGGCTGACATCGAAGATGGCCTGCGCCTTACCGTAGAAAACGTTGACGTGGCGCGCCTCGATCTTCGTCTTGCTCGCGGCCGTGTGCTCTTGAGCGAAATTCGTTGCTGGATACTGCTGGTCCACGATGCCTCTCTCTTGGCTTTGCGGTGGTCGCATTACATTGGCGGCGCCGGACCTAGGACCATTTCTTCTGGAACTTTTGCCGGAGGAAAATGGCCAATCCGTTCATGATTACAAGGAAACCGAGCAGCACCAGGATCGCCGCGGAGGTGCGCGCCACGAAGCCGCGCTCGGGACTGTCGGCCCAGCTATAGATTTGTGTCGGCAGCGATGTCGCCGGCTCTAGGATGCCCACCTGGTCCACCGCGGGAATGAAGGCGTTCATGCCGATCAGCAGCAGCGGGGCGGTTTCGCCGAGCGCCTGCGCCAGGCCGATGATGGTTCCCGTGAGGATGCCCGGCATCGCCAGCGGCAGAACGTGATGCATCACGACCTGGTGCTTCGACGCGCCGACGCCCAGCGCGGCCTCGCGGATCGACGGCGGCACGGCCTTGAGCGCGGCGCGCGTGGCGATGATGATCGTGGGCAGCGTCATCAGCGACAATACCATGCCGCCGACCAGCGGCACCGAGCGCGGCAGGCCGAAGAACCCGATGAACACCGCCAAGCCGAGCAGGCCGAACACGACCGAGGGCACCGCCGCGAGGTTGTTGATGTTGACCTCGATGAGATCGGTCCAGCGGTTCCTGGGCGCGAACTCCTCAAGGTAGACCGCCGCGGCGATCCCGACCGGGAAGCTGATCAGGAAGCACACCAGCAAGGCGAAGAACGACCCGGCGAGCGCGCCCGCAAGCCCGGCGAGTTCGGGGAAGCGGCTATCCGCGTGGGTGAGGAGTCCCCAGTTGACGGGTTGCGAGACCAGACCGCGATCCACCAGACGATCATAATATTCAAGCTGCCGCTCGGAGGCGAAGACCGGGTTGAGCATCGGCGCTTCGCCCGTGCGGTGATACTGGTCGAACGCATCCGAGATGGGCAGATCGACCGTCACCGTCTCACCCATGGCGTTCGGGTTGTCGTCAATATATGCCGCAAGAGCCTCGCGCGCCTTGTCCTCGAAGATTTCGGAATAGTCGAGGGCCGGATAGCCGCCGTAAATGTCGCGCACGGCGGCTTTCAGCATCCTGTCGATATCTATGTCAGCCGGGTTCTCCGGATTGACGAAAGCCAGTGTGACGGGAACGTCGATCCTGGCGTAGGTCTGGCCGTCCTCAACACGGAGCGCCTCTTCACCGCCGACCAGCCCGGCGCGGTGATTATTGAGGTGCGTCAGCGCCGCGATCTGCGCGGAATTCAAACGGTCTATCTGGCGCGGGGTGACGCCCTTGTGCAGTTGGTCGAAGGGGTCGGAAAGCGGCACCGCGATTTCGAACGAGGACCCGATCAGGTCGGGGTTGCTCACCACCATCTCCCGCAGCACCGTGTCGGCCTGCGAGGTCATGATCTTGAACAGGTCGCGCTGCTCGGTCGATCCCTCGACATCGGGGAAATAGCTGGCGAAGCCGTCCCGGACCACCTTGCGATAGTTGCCGCTAGTCGGGTCTTCCCTGTCGAAGCTGTCGGCATCGAGCGTGACCGGGATCGTGACCTTCGACTGGCTCAACGCGGAATAACCCGTGATGGTGAGCGACGCGAACAGGATGCCGATCATCAGGATCGCCACCGCAATCGCAGTTAGCCCGATCAATTGCAGGATACGATCGCGGCGATAACGCTTCTTCACCCGTCTTTGCGCGGCGTCGGACGACCAGTCATGGGGGCGCCCGGCCGCGCCTATCGTCGTGTCACTCATATTTCTCGCGGTATTTCTGCACCACGCGCAGCGCGATGACGTTGAGAGCCAGGGTCGCCAGGAACAGCACCAGGCCGAGGGCGAAAGCCGCCAGCGTCTTGGGGTTGTCGAACTCGGTATCGCCGATCAGCAGCGTCACGATCTGTACCGTCACCGTTGTCACCGGCTCCAACGGATTCAGCGTGAGCCTGGCAATAATGCCCGCGGCCATCACGACAATCATGGTCTCGCCGATGGCACGGCTTGCCGCCAGCAGGATGCCGCCGACGATGCCCGGCAGTGCCGCCGGGATCAGCACGCCGGTGATGGTCTCGCCGCGGGTTGCGCCCATGGCATACGCGCCGTCGCGCAACGACTGCGGTACGGCGGCCAGCGCGTCATCGGACAGCGACGAGATGAACGGGATGATCATGATGCCGAGGACCGATCCGGCCGCCAGCGCGCTGTTCGGCGCGATATCCAGCCCGACCAAGAGGCCGAACTCGCGCATCGCCGGCGCGACGACCAGCACGGCGAAAAAGCCGTAGACCACGGTGGGCACGCCCGACAGGATTTCGATGACCGGCTTGGTGATAGCGCGGAACCGCTTGTTCGCGTATTCGGCCAGGTAGATCGCCGAGGCCAGGCCGATCGGAACCGCGACCAGAAGCGCGATGCCGGCGATCAGCAGCGTTCCCGTCAGTACCGGGATAACGCCGAACTGCCCCCCGGCAGTGACCTGATCCGAGCGCAGGGGAATCTGCGGCTCCCACCGCAGCGAGGTCAGGAACTGCACCGGATCGACGCGCAGGAAGAACCGCCACGCCTCGAAACCGAGCGACAGGACGATGCCGAGCGTCGTCAGGATCGCGATGATCGAGCAGACGACAATGACGCCGGTCACGACCCGCTCAAACGCCTGGCGCGCGCGGAACTCGGGCGTGATCCGCCATCGTGTAATGAGCAAACCGATCAGACCGATGGACAGCGCGGCCACCAGCATTGCGACCTCGGCGAGGTCTTGCCATCGGCTGTAGGTTTGCGCCGCGCGCTCGATGTGCGGCTCCGGCTCGCCGAAGATGTTGCCGGCGGCGACCTGCTGGATCTCGGTGAGGAGAAGGTCGATTTCGCTGGACGAAAGACCTTCGACCCGCTCCGGCGCAAGTGTCGCCAGCAGGAGATGATTAATGACGGAGTCCTGGAGAAAGAGCCAAATGAACGTAATGAGCAAAGACGGAATGGCAATCCATGCTGCGACATAAGCGCCGTAGTATCCCGGAAGCGAATGCAGATGCCGGCTGTGACCGCCTTTCGCCACGGCCCGCCGGCGCCCGTAAACATACCCGGCTGCGCTCAGAACGATGATCGTGAGAAGAACGGTTGACAGCATGACGATGTCCTAGCCGCCGCTGGCGGCGGATGCAAAAAATGCGGGCGGAACCGGCCGCATAGCCGATCCCGCCCGCCTGCAGAGGCTTATTCGAAGACGTTGTTCGTGCCGTTCAGAGCAGCTTCGCGCGCCTGCTCGCGCTTGGAGTCGCCGAGCGGAACCAGACCGCGCTCGGTAAGGTAACCGCCCGGGCCGAAAGCAGCTTCGCTAACATATTCTTCGATGAAGTCTTTCATGCCCGGGATGGCGTCGCGGTGCGCGTTCTTGATGTAGAAGAACAGCGGACGGGAAATGCCATACTCGCCAGTCTCAATCGTTTCGGCGGACGGCTCGACGCCTTCAACCGCAACCGCCTTCAGCTTGTCCTGGTTCTCGAACAGGAACGAGTAACCGAAGATGCCGTAAGCGTTCGGGTCGGCTTCCAGACGCTGAACGATCAGGTTGTCGTTCTCGCCGGCCTCGACGAACGGGCCGTCCTGGCGCATGGCCGAGCAGTTCTCTTCGGCGAACTCCTCGCCCTTATCCTTGAAGAAATCCATCTCCATGCAGCCCTTGACCATGGCAAGCTCGACGAAGGCGTCGCGCGTGCCGGAGGTCGGCGGCGGGCCATAAGCGATGATTTCGATGTCCGGCAGGTCCTCGTTGATGTCGCTCCACTTCTGGTGGGGATTGTCCACCAGTTCACCGTCAACCGGAACCTGAGCCGCGAGCGCCTGGTAGATTTCGGTCTTGGTCAGGTCCATCGACTTGCCTTCACGCGAGACCGCGAGGGACAGGCCGTCCGAGCCGATCTGAACTTCGGTGACATTGTCGACGCCGTTTTCAAGGCACAGATCCTTCTCGGACTGCTTGATCGCGCGCGATCCACCAGTGATGTCCGGATGATCGACGCCAACGCCCTGGCAGAAGATCTTCATGCCGCCGCCGGTGCCGGTGGATTCCACGACTGGCGCCTTGCTGCCGGTCTTGTTGGCGAATTCCTCGGCCACCGCCTGGGTGTACGGGAACACGGTGGACGACCCCACGATGCTGATCTGGTCGCGCGCCGACGCTTGACCAGCGGAGAATGCGCCAGCCACGGCCACGGCCGCGGTGAGCGCGAGAAACTTCGTATTCATTTGCTCTCCCTGTCATTCGAGACATGCTGCAAAGAAAGGCCGCTTCCCGACCTTTCTGGCTGGACCATACAGCCAGCCGTTAATTCTTTTATGACATGTTAATCCATTGAATTTGCTTTATTATATGGATTTTCGGCGGCATGCGCCAATTCCTGGCGGGGAATCCGCTCAGCGGGCTGGGGCGACTCTCTCACTTTTCCGGTCGATTCGGGCAGCAGGACCGTGAAGCGCGAGCCTTCTCCCGGCGTCGAGGCGATGCGCAGATGCCCACGGTGCCGGTTCAGGATGTGCTTGACGATGGACAGCCCCAGCCCCGTGCCGCCGCGCTCGCGGCTGGCGGCGACGTTGACCCGGTAGAACCGCTCGGTCAGGCGTGGCAGATGCTCTTCGGGAATACCGAGGCCGTTGTCGATCACCGCCACGCTGAGCGTTGGCTCGGCGCCGTCCTCGCGGCTGGCGACGATGCGCACGAATCCGCCGTCGCGGCCGTATTTGACGGCATTGTTGACGAGGTTGGTGAAGACATGAATGAGGCCTTCGCGCTCGCCGAGCACATAGCTCTCCGCCTCCAGGGGCTGCACCTCGATGGCGATGTTCCGCCCGGCGGCGATACGCTGCATCGAGTCGCGCACATAATCGAGGACTTCGTTGATCTCCACGGGGTCGGTCGGGCGCAGATGCGCCTTCATCTCGACGCGGCTGAGCGAGAGCAGGTCGTCGATCACGCGCTTCATCCGCTCCGCCTCGCGCGCCATCACGGCCAGGAACTCGTCGCGCGCCTTCTCGTCCTCGCGCGCCGGGCCGCGCAGCGTCTCGACAAAGCCGAGGACCGAGGCGAGCGGCGTTCGCAATTCGTGGCTGGCATTGGCGACGAAATCCGCGCGCATCTGGCCGATGCGCTCCTGCTCGGTCAGGTCGCGGAGGAACACGAAGATGGCCGGATCGTCCGGCCCGGCGCCGGGCTGCCCGATCCAGCTCACCGCCGCGGAATACCAGCGCTCGACCGGGACCACTTCGTTGATCGAGACCACCTGATGGCGCTGGTTGCCGGCGGCATCGTCGATCGCGTCCAGAAGTTGCGGATGGCGCACCGCGGCTGACACCGGCACGCCCGTCTTCAGGGCGCCGTAGGCGTCCGCGGCCTGTGTGTTGAAGCGCAGCACCACGCCATGGCGCGACAGGATCAGCGCGGGCTCGGGCAGGCCGGCAATGAGACGTTCCATCGCCTCCAGCCTCCCCGCGGGCTGGTTGCGCTCCCGCTCGCCGGTCTTCGGGCGCCTCAGCAGTCCTTCACGCGGCAGCGCGCCCGCCGCGAGCGAAAATACGGCAACGCCGGCCGTGCCCAGGAGCAAGGTCAGATCGGAGACGGCGACGAACAGCGCCGTCATTGCCGCGACCACCGCGACCAGCCAGCGGCGCAGATAGAGCCGCCGCCGCCAGTGCTTGAGCCGGCGCAGCACGGATGCCACGCTTTGATTCCGTTCCGGGTGTCGCGCTTGCCTGTCGACCGGCATCTGCTTACCCCTTTGTGGCACTCGAATCGCATGAACGCGGCAAGGAGGATGAGTCGCGTCAAGTCCGCCTTTTAACACGGAACGACGACAGTTTCGCCAAAGCCCGGGAAAACGGCTGGCATGCCGATCTCGGGCGGCTGGTTTGCGCAAAGCACGCTGGTTCGCGGCGGCGCCGGCGCGCATTTGTAAAGGCACAGTTCATGCGTGGGCGCACGGCCGCCCCGTTCAACCTGACAAGGGTTCATAATTCACATGGGTTCCTCCGAAGCAACTGCGTTGCCGACGGCCAGCCAATCAACCTCCTCCATTCTGCACCGCCAGCCCGGCAAGACCTATCCGCGCGCCGTGTCCGGCAAGGGCGCATTCCTCTACGATGCCGCCGGCAAGGACTATCTCGACGCTTCGGGCGGCGCGGCGGTGTCGGCGCTCGGCCACGGTCATCCGAGGGTAATCGCTGCGGTGAAGGCGCAACTCGACACGCTGGCTTATGCGCATAACGCCTTCTTCACGACGGACGCGGCCGAGGAGCTTGCCGACCGGCTCGTGACGGGTGCTCCCGAGGGGATCGGCCGGGCGATGTTTGTCTCCGGCGGTTCGGAGGCGGTCGAGGCGGCGATCAAGCTGGCGCGGCAGGTGCATTACGAGCGCGGCGATACGGGCCGCGTGCATTTCATCGCGCGCCGCCAGTCCTATCACGGCAATACGCTGGGGGCGCTGGCGCTGGGCCATCATCCTGCGCGGCGCGCGCCTTACGAGGCGCTGATCGGTCATGCGCCGGTCAGCCATATCGCGCCGTGCTACGCCTATCGCCATCAACGCGATGATGAAACGCCGGAAGAATACGGGCTGCGCGCGGCCGGCGAGCTAGAAGCCGAAATCCTTCGGTTGGGGCCTGAGACGGTGGCCGGCTTCGTGGCCGAAACGGTGTCGGGCGCGACGATGGGCGCGGTGCCGCCCGCGCCGGGCTATCTCGCGCAGATTCGGGCCATCTGCGACAGGTACGGCGTATTCCTGATCCTCGACGAGGTCATGTCCGGCATGGGGCGCACAGGGCACCTGTTCGCCTGCGCGGAGGACGGCGTCTCGCCGGATTTCATCGCGGTGGCGAAAGGGCTGGGCGCGGGCTATCAGCCCATCGGCGCCGTTCTCGCGCGCGAAGCGCATGTGCAAACGATCGAGACGGGTAGCGGCGCGCTGGCGCATGGCCACACCTACATGGCCCATGCCGCCGCCTGTGCCGGGGCGCTGGCGGTCCAGCATGTCATCGAGGAAGAGGGGCTTCTCGCGCGGGTGCGTGAACAGGGCGCGCGTTTGCGGGTGATGCTGCGCAGGCGCTTCGGCGATCATCCCAATATCGGCGATATACGCGGGCGCGGGCTGTTCTTGGCGATGGAGTTCGTCGCCGATCGTGCCAGCAAGACGCCGTTGGCACCGCAGCGGAAATTCGCCGCCCGGCTCAAGGAGGTGGCGATTGCAAACGGGCTCATCTGCTATCCCGCCTCGGGCACGGCGGACGGCGTTTCAGGCGATCACGTTCTGCTGGCGCCGCCATTCAATATCAGCGAGGATGAACTGGCACTGCTGGTCGAGCGTCTCGATGCGAGCATCGACGAGACCCTCGCGCGGACCGCCCATGTCGGCGACAAGTAAAGCTAAGGCACGCGATGGCAAAAACGCTCATCATGGCCGCCGTCAATGGCGGTCGGCGCACCAAGGCCGATCATCCACGCCTGCCGCTGACGACCGAGGAGACGGCGGAGGCGGTTGCCGCCTGCGCACGCGCCGGCGCGGCGATGGCGCATGTCCATGTCCGCGACGAGGCCGGCCGGCATGTACTGGACGCGGCTGGCTATACGCAACTTTTCGGGCGGATCGGCGAACTGGCCGGGGCGGATTTTCTCGTGCAGGCCACCACCGAGGCGCTCGGACGGTATACGCCGGAAGCGCAGATCGACCTTATCAAGATGCTGCGCCCCGCCGCCGTCTCGATCGCGGTGAGTGAATTGCTGCCCGACCCGACGGAGGACGCGGCGCGGGCGCGCTTTCGCGATCTGTGCCGCTGGATGCAGGCGCACGGGGTCTGGCCGCAGTTCATTCTCTATAAGCCGGACGAGGTGGAGGTGCTGCTGCGCCTTCACGCGGATGGCGATATCCCGTTCGCCGAGCCGTTCCTGCTGTTCGTGCTTGGCCGGTATCGCGACGGGCAGATCGCGACGCCGGATGACCTGCCGCCGTTTCTCGACGCGCTGGGCGGCGCACCTGCGACGTGGATGATCTGCGCCTTCGGGCCGCGGGAGCACGCCTGTGCGCAGGCCGCGATTGCGGCGGGCGGGCATCTGCGCATCGGATTCGAGAACAACTTCGTCATGCCGGATGGCAGCGTTGCGGAGTCGAACGCGGATCTTGTTGCGCTTGCCTCCGAGGCGGCGCGCAACAGCGGTCGCGGGGTCATGACACCCGCCGATGCCGCCAGCTTACGCGCACGGCTCCTGCGTTAGCTTTGTCGGGTTCCCCGCAGGCAATCGGGGCCCAAAGCAAGTCGATCGTGAACAATCCGGATTTCAAGTCGCAATGGGTTTGAAGCGTGTTCGA
>JBKGZY010000095.1:0-10042 GCA_046543175.1 Dichotomicrobium sp. | reverse complement strand
GTCGCGGCGGCGAGACCCTAGGGCTTCGCGTTGAGACCTGCATCCGCCGCGGCCAGCACCTTGCGCATGACGCTGGGCAGCGCCTCGCCGGCAAGATCGCGCCGGGCGATCCAGCAGCACGGCGCGGGCGCCGGCGTGCCGGACGGGATGTCGGCGGTGAACACCTCCAGCGTGAGATGAAAATGCGTGAAGGTGTGCGTGACCGGCGCGAGAACACGCCGCCAGTCCGCGGCCAGCGGGGCCTGTCCGCGCAGTTCACCTTCCGACCATGCTTCCGTTCGCCACGTGGTTGTCGGCGGCTCCATCATCCCGCCGAGCAGGCCCTTCTCGGGCCGCCTGCGCAACAAGACGTACCCGTCGGCGCGCAGCGCCACGAAGGCCGCGCCCTGTCGGCGCGGCCGCGCCGCCCTGGGTTCGCGCAGCGGAAGCTCCGCCGCCTTCCCGGCGGCATGGGCCCGGCAGTCCGAGGACAGCGGGCATCGTGAACAGGACGGGCCGCGCGGCGCGCAGATCGTCGCGCCCAGGTCCATCATTGCCTGCGCGAAGTCGCCGGGGCGCTCCTCCGGCGTCAGCGTTTCCGCCAGCACCCGCAGCTTCGGCTTCGCACCGGGCAGCGGATCGGAAACGGCGAACAGCCGTGCCACGACGCGCTCGACATTGCCGTCAACGACCGTCGCCGGCCGATCGAACGCGATCGCGGCGATCGCCGCCGCCGTATAAGGGCCAATGCCCGGCAGCTTGACGAGTTCGGCTTCCTGCTGCGGAAAGCGCCCGCCGAACTCGTCCGCGATGATCCGCGCGGTCTTGTGCATGTTGCGCGCACGCGCGTAGTAGCCCAGCCCCGCCCAGGCCGCGAGAACATCTTCCAGCGGCGCGCGGGCCATGTCCTCCACGCGCGGCCAGCGCCGCACAAACGCGTGAAAATACGGCGCGACGGCCTTCACCGTCGTCTGCTGGAGCATCATCTCCGAAAGCCAGACATGATACGGCTCGGCCCGCCGGCCCGGCGGCGCGCGCCACGGCAATTCCCGCCGCGCCGCGTCGTACCAGGCCAGCAAGTTGTCCGCGATATCCACCGCCTCGACCCGCGTCACGTCTGCCTCCCGCCCGAATCACCTATCCTCCCGTGCAGCCAACAGGTTCTGGCATGGAGGGCACAATGGGGCAATCGGCACACGCTGCACAGCGGCGTCGCGGCAGAGGCAGGAAATCGCAACAAGCGTCCCCCAACTTCACACCCGACCGGCGCGGACGCCATTTCGGCGCGAAGGCAGCGGCGGCGTTCACGCCCGAACTGACGCGACCCGCCTTCGAGAAATACGGCTTTCCGGCCGCGGCCCTGCTCACCGACTGGCCGACGATCGCCGGCAGGGATATTGCCGGATACACCGCGCCGGAGCGGCTGAAATGGCCGCGCCAGCGCGGCGAACCGGAAGAGGCCGTGACGCATGAAGGCGCTACGCTCGTGCTGCGCGTGGAAGGCCCGCGCGCCATAGAGCTTCAGCACGGCCTCCCCCAGCTCATTGAGCGCATCAACAGCTATTTCGGCTTTCGCGCCGTCGCGCAGATCAGGCTTTACCAGGCGCCGCTCGACCGCCCGGCCGACGCCCGGCAGGCGCGCCCCCGCATCACGCCGCGCGCCGACCGGAACGGGTTGGTCAACGGCATTCACAATCCGCGCCTGCGGGACGCCTTGTCACGAATTGCCGCGGCCATCGATGCCTGACGGCCGTTGGCGGCTAAGTTGCCTTGTGACAACACATATTTGTGATCTCGAATCGCGCCCGGATTCCTCTGGATTGCCGCTGACGAGCCGCTTTCTCGCCCCAACTTGTCAATAATGATCTACAAAATGTAGAGTTGATCAAAATCGCGCGGAACCACCCGCGCGCGGCCCGTTTCCCGATTTCAGGAGCGACATCCGATGAAGCAGTCCCGTTCCAAGGCACAGTTCGTGTTCCGCCCCGCCGTCACGGTCGCCGGCCTGTCCGTGCTCGGTGTCATCATGCTGAGCGCGCTTCACGAAGTCTCCGCGCCGGGCGTGGTCGCCCGCGAGGCCGGCAACGAGCAGTCCGCGGCGCAACCTGCCCAGCCCGCGGAGTCCCGAAACGCCGCAGAGACCGATACAACGTCCGACGACAACGCCACGGATGACAACAACGCCACGGATTCGGCGTCCGGCAACAGCGCCGCGGAGCAGCCTGCCGAACCGCCGGTCAAGATGGCCGAGGCCCAGACGGAAGACGCTGCGGCCGAAAGCGGCGACCAGAGCCAGGCGTTCGACGACATCGTCATGGGCGATCCGGATGCGCCCGTCACCGTGATCGAGTACGCCTCGATGACCTGCCCGCACTGCGCCGCCTTTCACGCCGATACGCTGCCGGAGTTGAAGGAACAGTATATCGACACCGGACAGGTTAAATACATTCTGCGCGCCTTCCCGCTCGACAACCTGGCGGCGGCCGCCTTCATGCTGGCGCGCTGCGTGGAGGAGGACAACTATTATCCGTTCATCGACATGCTGTTCGAGAAGCAGTCGCAATGGGCGGACGCGGACGAGCCGCTGGCCGAGCTCCGCCAGGTCACCAAGGTGGCGGGCTTCACCGAGGACAAGTTCAACCGCTGCATCCGCGATCAGCAGACGCTGGACTACATCCAGCAGGTCCGCGACAACGGCAACCAGCAATACGACATCCGCTCCACGCCGACACTGATCGTCAACGGGCAGAAGCTGGAAGGCAACCAGTCGATCAGCCAGCTCAAGGCGGTGATCGATCCGCTGCTGAGCGACGCCGAAAAGAGCTAGTTTCAACCTCGGCGTCGTTGGGAGAGGGTATGCTTCACCGGTTTGCGGGTATTCGGCGTCACAGCCCCGCGGAGTCGTGGTTCGCCCGGTTCGCCGCGGGGCTCGCGGTGGCGGTGCTCCTCGCCGGTTGCGCCGGAGGTGAGGCGACCCAGCCGCAAACGCTCGAAGCCATGATGGCGGCCGGCCAGGGGCCGACTCAGGCGATGCTCGAGAAGGCCGGGCCGCTGGAGGAAAAGACCCTTGGCGATCCCGACGCGCCGGTGACGGTGATCGAATACGCTTCGCTCACCTGCCCCTATTGCCGGGCCTTCCACGCCGAGGTGTTTCCCCGCTTCAAGCGCGAATACATCGATACCGGCAAGGTGCATTTCATCTACCGCGAATTCCCCATCGGCCGCACGGCGGGAACGGCGGCCGTCGCGGCGCGCTGCGTCCCGGACGAGCACTACTTCGAGGCCAACTGGAAGTTTCTCGCCAACCAGCGCCAATGGGTTTCCGAAGACGTCCGGCCCGGCGCCATCCATAAAATTGTGCAGGAGTTCGGACTCGACCGCGCCTCGTTTGACAGGTGTCTGGAGAATCAAACGATAATCGACGGCCTGAAGTGGGTGAAAGAGCGCGGGCGCAAGCTTGGGGTGATCGGCACGCCGACCGTGTTCGTGGACACGGAGCAACGCCGCGGCGGGATCAGCTACGAGGTTCTCGCCGAACTCGTCGATGCGGCCCTGAACAGTGCCGCCGCGCCGCAAGGCTGAGCTTGGGCTTCCCGCTTCCCGGTCCTGTTGAGCGAGAGGGCGCCTGCCGTGCAAATCACCCGCCTGAAACTGCTGGGCTTCAAGTCCTTCGTCGAACCCGCTGAGCTCTTGATCGAGCCCGGTCTCACCGGGGTCGTCGGCCCCAATGGCTGCGGCAAGTCCAACCTGCTGGAAGCGCTGCGCTGGGTGATGGGGGAGACCTCCTACAAGAGCATGCGCGGCTCGGCGATGGACGACGTCATCTTCTCCGGCACCGATGCCCGCCCGGCGCGCGACACCGCCGAAGTCACGATCTATCTGGACAACAGCGCGCGCCGTGCGCCGGCCGCCTTCAACGACACCGACAATATCGAGATCGCGCGGCGCATCCAGCGCGAATCCGGCTCGACCTACAAGGTCAACGGCCGCGAGGCCCGCGCCCGCGACGTGCAGCTGCTGTTCGCCGACGCCGCCACCGGCGCGCGCTCGCAGGCGCTGGTGCAGCAAGGGCGCATCGGCGAGATCGTCAGCGCCAAGCCGGAACAGCGCCGCCGCATCCTGGAGGATGCCGCCGGGATCGCCGGGCTGCATGGCCGCCGGCACGAGGCCGAACTGAGGCTCAAGGCCGCCGAGTCCAATCTCGAACGGCTTCAGGACGTCATGGGCCAGGTCAGCTCGCAACTGCAAAGCCTGAAGCGCCAGGCCCGGCAGGCGCGCAAGTACCGCGAGATTTCCGAGGAACTGCGCCAGGCCGAGGCTGTCCAGCATCACATCCTGTTCCAGCAGGCGAACGAGAAAGTGGCCGAGGAAGAAGCAGCCCTGCAAGAGGCGATGCGCGAGGTCGGCCAGCTCACGCAGGCGGAGTCCGCCGCCACGCGCGCCGAAAGCGAGGGCAGCGATTCGATCCAGCCGCTGCGCGACGAGGAAGCGACACGCGCGGCAGTTCTCCACCGGCTCCAGGTCGAGCAGCAGACGCTGGAACAGGAAGAAGCGCGCGCGGCCGCGCGCCAGAAGGAGCTTCAACAGCGCCTCGAACAGATCGCCGCCGACATTTCGCGCGAACGCGAAATGATGGAGGACGCCGCCCAGACCATCGGCCAGCTCGAGGCCGAAGAGGCCGCGCTGCGCCAGCAGGATGATACCGACGATGGCCGGGCCGAAGCCGCGCAGGCGGTGGAGACCGCGAGCCATGACCTTGAAGCCGCCGAGCAGCGCCTGTCGGACCTGACCTCGCAGGCCGCGGATCTGCGCGCGCGTCGGCGCGAGCTTGAAGGGCAGATCGGCCAGGCCGACAAGCGCATCGCCAGTCTCACCGAGCAGCAGGAGCGCCTTGCCCGCGACCTGGCTGAGGTCGATGCCGCGCTCGGCGAACAATCGGAGATCGCCACGCTTCAGGCCGAAGTGACGCGGCTGGGCGAAGCGGTCGGCGATGTCGAGGCGCGCACCGGCGAGGCGGAGACGGCGCTGGCTGAGGCGCGCGCCCGCGAGAAGGAGGCCCGCGAACACGCCTCGCAGACCCGCCTCAAAGCCCGCGAGCTCGAAACCGAGGCCGCCACGCTCATCAAGCTGCTGCGCCCCGATGAAAGCGATCAGTGGCGCCCGATCGTCGATGAAATCCGCGTCGCCCCCGGCTATGAAGCCGCGCTCGGCGCGGCGCTGGGCGACGATCTCGACATGCCCGCCGACAGGCGCGCGCCGGCGCACTGGGCCGGCACGGGCGATGCCAGCGGCGACCCTGCCCTGCCCGCCGGCGCGACACCCTTCACCGAGTTCGTGCGCGCCCCCGACGTGCTCACCCGGCGGCTGCGCCAGATCGGGCTGGTGGACCCGGCCGACGGCCCGCGCCTTGCGGCCATGCTCGCGCCGGGCCAGCGGCTGGTCACGACGCGTGGCGATCTCTGGCGCTGGGACGGCGTCCACGCCGCCGCCGATGCGCCGACAGCCGCGGCCAAGCGCCTGGCCGAGCGCAACCGGCTGGACGAACTGACGGCCGAGGTCGAACGGCTGAGCCGGGCGGCGGACGAGGCCGAAGCCCAGCAGAAGCAGGCCGCCGAACACGCATCCGGGCTGGCCGACGACGACAAACGCCTGCGCGCCCATTGGCGCGAGACGCAGGCCGGATTGTCCCGCGCCCGCGATGCACTGGCCAAGGCGGAACGCGAGGCGCAGAAAACCGGGCAGAAGCGCGCCGCGCTGGTCGAGGGCCAGAACCGCATCGCGGCCGATCTGGAAGACGCGCGGAATCAGCGTGCCGAAGCGCGCGCAGCGCTGGAGGCGCTGGCCGATACAAGCGCGCTCGAACAGTCGGTTAGTGAAGCGCAGGCGGTCGTGAGCGGGAAACGCGATGCCTACTCGCAGGCGCGCTCGCGCCTCGACGGCATCGAGCGCGACCGCAAGCAGCGCCACGACCGGCTGCAAGGCATCGCCGCCGAACTGACCCGCGCGGCCAAGCGGCGCGATGCCGCCAGCGCGCAGATCACCGATCTCGAAGCACGCTCGGAACAGACCAGATCCGAACTCGAAGAATTAGCGGGCATCCCCGAATCCGCGGCGCAGCGGCGGGAGAAGCTGTTTGCCGAAATCGAGCAGGCCGAGGCGGCGCGGCGCGAAGCGGCCGACAAGCTCGCCGAGGCCGAGTCCTCGCTGCGCGACAACGCCAAGCACCTGCGCGACATCCAGAGCCGGTTGAGCGCGGCAAAGGAAAAGCGCGCGCGCCTTGAAGCGCAGCTCGAAGCCGCGCGCCAGCGCCGCTCCGAACGCGCCCATTCCATCCGCGAAAACCTCGACTGCGCGCCCGAGGAATGCCTCCGGATCGCCGGCTTCGAGGCTGGCGCGCAGTTGCCGGACGCCGAGGAGCTTGACCGGCGCATCCACAAGCTGCGCGGCGACCGCGAGCGCCTTGGCGGCGTGAACCTGCGCGCTGAAGAAGAAGCGCAGGAGCTTGAAGAGCAGTACGGCGGCATGCAGCAGGAGCACGAAGACCTCGAGCAGGCCATCTCCAAGCTGCGCAATGGCATCGCGAGCCTGAACAAGGAAGGGCGCAAGCGCCTGCTGGATGCCTTCGAGACGGTCAACAACCACTTCGAACACCTGTTCAGCGTGCTGTTCGCCGGCGGCGAGGCGCGGCTGGAGTTGATCGAATCGGACGATCCGCTGGAAGCCGGGCTGGAAATCGTGGCGCGGCCGCCGGGCAAAAAGTCGCAGGTGCTCACCCTGCTCTCCGGCGGCGAGAAGGCGCTGACGGCGCTCGCCCTGATCTTTGCGGTGTTCCTGACGAACCCCTCGCCCATCTGCGTGCTGGACGAGGTGGACGCGCCGCTGGACGACGCCAATGTCGACCGTTTCTGCAATCTCATGGAGGAGATGGGCGGTTCGACGCAGACCCGCTTCCTCGTCATCACCCACCACCCGATGACGATGTCGCGGATGCACCGCCTGTTCGGCGTGACGATGGCGGAAAAGGGCGTCAGCCAGCTTGTCTCCGTCGATCTGCGCACGGCGGAGCGTTTTCTGGAGGCCAGCTAGGCGCCAAAGCGCCGCAGCGTTCCCGTTGGCCGCGAATTCTCGCGATAAAACAAGCCTCTAGGGGTGCTGCGCCAGTGCTTGACACTCCGCGCGCCCCTGACTAAGTTGCGCGCGGTTGAACACGGGGCCGTTTCCTCTGCGGCCCGGGCCCCTCGACGCCGGAGCCAAGATGGGCCAGAACGATCACGACAATCGGGAACCGGACGGCCGCCGCGCCGATGCCGGGACAACGAAGACGATCCGCGAGCGTCTTGACGCGCTTGGCGACAGGCTCAACGAAGTCAAGGCCCGCAAGGGGGCGGACAACGAGGAGAGAAGCGAACGCGCCGGCGCGCTCGGCATGGCCTTCCGGCTCGGCGCGGAGATGGTGGTTGGTGTTGCGATCGGCGGTGTTATCGGGTGGGCGCTGGACGACTGGCTGGGCACGGCACCGGCCTTCCTGATCGTGTTCTTACTGCTGGGCTGCGGCGCGGGCATCCTGAACGCGGTGCGCACCGCCCAGCGAATGCAGCCGCAGAATGGTGGTGGCCGCGGCAGCGGCGATAACGGCTAGGGAACGAAGCGTGGAAAACGAAAGCGCAGAAAGCGCCGCCGACGCGCAGGAGAATGGTGCGGCCGCGCCGGAGACGGGCGCCGAAACCGGACAGGGCGCGGAGACGGGTGCCGAGGAAGCGGCGCACGGCGCCGCCGACGCCGCACATGGCGGCGAATCCTCGCTGTCGGCCGCGCTCGATCCGATGCATCAGTTCGAGATCAAGCGCCTCGTCGAGTTGAACATCTTCGGCCTCGACGCCTCCTTCACCAATTCCTCGCTGATGATGGTCATCGGGGTCGCGCTGATCAGCTTCTTCATGATCGGCAGCATGCGCGGCCGCGCCCTTGTGCCCGACCGCTTCCAGTCGCTCGCCGAACTGTCCTACGAATTCACCGCCGACATGGTGCGCGAGAACGCCGGCAGCCGGGGAATGCCGTATTTCCCGTTCATTTTCACGCTGTTCTTCTACATTCTCGCGATGAACATGCTGGGGATGCTGCCCTACGCCTTCACGGTGACGAGTCATATCGTCATCACCGCAGCGCTCGCGCTCGTGGTGTTCATCGGCGTCACCGTCATCGGCATCGTGAAGAACGGCACCAAGTTTCTCGGCATGTTCGTGCCGGCCGGCGTGCCGATCTGGCTTCTGCCGCTGCTGGTGCCCATCGAGATCCTGTCCTATCTCGTGCGCCCGTTCAGCCTGTCGGTGCGTCTGTTCGCCAACATGATGGCCGGACATACCATGCTGAAGGTGTTCGGCGGCTTCGTCGTGGCGCTCGGCGTCGCGGGCGGATGGGCGCCGCTGATCTTCACTGTCGCCTTCACCGCGCTGGAAGTGCTGATCGCCTTCCTGCAAGCCTTCGTCTTCGCGGTGCTGAGCTGCATCTATTTGAACGATGCGCTCAACCCGCATCACTGAATCGTCAACCGGCAAACGTTCTGAGCCCTTAATCGAAAACCTGAGGAGAAAACCTATGGATCCAGCAGCAGCCAAGCTCATCGGCGCGGGTCTCGCCTGTATCGCGCTCGTCGGCGCGGGCGTGGGCATCGGCACCGTGTTCGGCAACTATCTTTCCGGCGCGCTCCGCAATCCGTCTGCGGCGCCCGGCCAGTTCCCCAACCTTCTGCTGGGCTTCGCGCTGGCCGAAGCGACGGGCCTGTTCGGCCTGGTGGTCGCGCTCATCATCCTGTTCGTCTTTTAAGAGACGGAGTTTCGGGTCGCGGCCGGACGGGGCGGCTTGGCCAATGGGCGCGCCGCCGTCTTGGCCTCGTCGGGTGCAAAGACTGACGCACACGCCACAGCTTGAGAGGCGTTCATGCCCCAGTTGGAATTCGCCGATTACGCGCCACAACTGATCTGGCTGCTCATCACCTTCGTGGCCCTCTACCTGCTGATGGCGCGCGTAGCCCTGCCGCGCATCGCCACCGTGCTGGAGGAGCGCAAGGACCGGATCGCCAACGATCTGGCGCAGGCCGAGCAGTTGCGCCAGGAGACGGACGAGGCGATCGCCGCCTACGAGCAGGCGCTGGCCGACGCCAAGGCCAAGGCGAACGCCATCGCCCAGCAGACCCGCGACAAGCTGAACGAGGAACTGGAGCGCGAGCGCGCCAGCGTCGAGGCCGAGGTCGCGGAAAAGCTGGAACGCGCCGAGGCCGAGATCGCCCGGACCAAGCAGGAGGCGCTGTCGCATGTCGAGGAGATCGCCCGCGAGACGACGGCCGCACTGGTCGAGCAATTGCTCGGCGAACAGGTGAGCCAGCAAGCCCTCGATGATGCGGTCTCGCGCGCCGCCGCCAAACACGGAGCCGCGTGATGGACGCAACATTCTGGGTCGCCGTCGCTTTCCTGTTGTTCGTGGCGCTGCTGGTCTATTTCGCCATCCCGCGCAAGGTGATTTCCACGCTCGACAAGCGGGCCGAGAACATCCAGAAGGAGCTTTCCGAGGCCCGGCGGCTGCGCGAGGAGGCGCAATCCATCCTCGCCGATTACCAGCGCAAGCAGCGCGACGCCGAGCAGGAAAGCCAGGAGATCATCGCCCAGGCCGAGCGCGAGGCCCAGGCCTATGCCGAGGAAACGCGCAAGACGTTCCAGGACATGCTCGACCGCCGCATGAAGATGGCCGACGAGAAGATCGCGCGGGCCGAGGCCCAGGCGGTCGCGGAGGTGCGCAGCCGGGCCGTGGATGCCTCCGTGGAGGCGGCCGAGACCATCATTTCGGAAAAGCTCGACGACGCCAGGGCGCGCGAACTGATCGGCCAGAGCGTTTCCCAGCTCAAGAAGCAGGCCGGAACCCACTGAACCGCGCCACGAGCGGCATACGTCATCCCGGGCGCGGCGCAGCACGAAGTGGTGCGCTGCTGACCCGGGATCGGGATGCCTTCGGCCAAGAACGATCCCGTGTCTGCGCCGCCGGATTGCATCCCGCGGCGCGCACGGGATGA
>JBKGZY010000094.1:0-10165 GCA_046543175.1 Dichotomicrobium sp. | reverse complement strand
GCAACGCCGAGCCGCAGCAGGTCGTGGATATGCACGATCCCGACCGGCCGGTCCTCCTCGACCACGAACAACGCGGTTATCTTCGCGGTATTCAGGATATTGAGCGCCGCGCTCGCCAGCGCGTCCGGCCCGATGGTTTTCGGCGCCCGGGTCATGACCTCGCGCACTTTCGCGGCGAGCAGCCCATCGCCCATGTTCCGCCGCAGGTCCCCGTCGGTCAGGATCCCGATCAGCTTGCCGCTGCCGTCCACGACACCGAGACAGCCGAAGGATTTTTCCGTCATCAGCACCAGCGCCTCGCTCATCGGCGTATCCGCATCCGCCAGCGGCAGGCGCTCGCCGGTATGCATGAAATCGCCGACATGCTTGAGTTTGGCGCCCAACTGCCCGCCGGGGTGAAACACCTTGAAGTCATGCGCGGTGAAGCCCTTGCCCTCCAGAAGCGCGATGGCCAGCGCGTCGCCGATGGCAAGCTGCATCAGCGAGGAGGTCGTCGGCGCGAGGCCATGCGGGCAGGCTTCGGTCGCCTGTGGCAGAACCAGCGCGTGGTGCGCCGCCTTGGCGAGCGAGCTGTTGGCGCGCGAGGTGATGGCGATGATCGGCACCGCGAAGCGGCGGGCGTAGGTCAGCAGGTTGGCGAGCTCGGCCGTCTCGCCGGACCAGGAGAGCGCGATGACGGCATCCTCCGGGGTAATCATGCCGAGATCGCCGTGGCTCGCCTCGCCGGGATGCACGAAGAATGCCGGGGTGCCGACGGATGACAGCGTGGCCGCGATCTTCTGGCCGATATGCCCGCTCTTGCCCATGCCGCTGACGATGGCCCGGCCGGAGAGCGATTGCAGCAGTTCCACCGCCCCGGCGAAGCGTTCCCCGAGCGCGCCGGACATCTCCTGCTTGAGCGCGGCGATGCCGCCCAGCTCGAAATCGAGCGTGCGCAGCGCCGACCGCACCGAAGGGTCGGCCTTCGCGCTTTCGGAAACGGCAACCTCCGACGCGATCGTCGCCTGTGACATGCCTTGTATCCCTCCTGGCTCTTTTATTCTGCCCGGTTAACGTTTGAACCGTGCAGCCCGTCATTATCAATCCAGCATACGCGCGAGCCGCCGGATTTCCTCGCGCACCGGCCCCGCCATATCCGCGTCATCGAGCGCGTAGGCGATATTGGCCTCCAGGAAGCCGAACTTCGAGCCGCAATCGTAACTCTGTCCGCTCGGCTCGAAGGCAAAAACCTTCTGGTGTTCCATGAGCTTGAGCATGGCGTCGGTGATCTGGATTTCGCCGCCCGCGCCGGCCTCCTGATCGTCCAGGATGTCGAAAATCTCCGGCTGGAGGATATAGCGCCCCAGGATTGTCAGGTTCGACGGCGCGTCTTCCACCGCCGGTTTCTCCACCATGCCCGTGACGGGCCACAGCCGGTCCGCGCCGTCTCCGATGCTGACGACACCGTATTTGTGGACCTCTGATGGATCGACCTTCTCCACTGCAATGATGTTGATCTTCCCGCCGATCTCCGCCGTGAGGCGCTGATAGACCTGCATCATCTCCGTCAGACAGCCTGCGCCCGAGGTTTTCACGAGCACGTCCGGCAGGAGCAGCGCGAATGGCTGATCCCCGATCAGGTCGCGCGCGCACCAGACCGCATGGCCGAGCCCCAGCGGCTCCTGCTGGCGGGTGAAGCTCGACTGGCCCGGTTCGGGCCGAAGACTGTTCAGCAGGGCAAGGTCCTCGGTCTTGTTGCGAAGCCGCAGAACCTCCTCCAGTTCGTACTGGATGTCGAAATGATCCTCGATGACATGCTTGTTGCGGCCGGTGACGAAGACCGTGTGCTCGATCCCGGCAGCCCTGGCCTCGTCGACAACGTGCTGGATCAGCGGCCGGTCGACGACGGGCAGCATCTCCTTGGGGATGGCCTTTGTTGCCGGCAGGAACCGGGTGCCGAGACCGGCGACGGGAAACACGGCCTTTCGGACGGAAGTGCTCATGGACGGGCTCTTGGACTGCTTTCACGCGTGCGGTTGTACGATTCGATCAGAACAAGGCAAGTCAGAGGCAGCGGCCGAAGTTCGCCACCGCTTTTGCGGGTACAACCCACACGCTAATCGCTACCACGGATCATTGCGTCTCCGCCAGACGCGCCAGCATGGCGCGCACCGTCGCGATCTGGGGGGCTGAACGCTGGCGGTAATTCAGGCCGGTATAGCCCCACCAGTCCCAGCACGACCGGGGGTTCACCGCGCTGCGGCGCAGCTGGGGAAACAGGACGATCAGCCGGTTGGCGTCCGCCCAGCGCGCGTAACCCGAACCCCGTATGAAAGCCTCGCCGACCCGGGCGCGGTTCTGCTCGCAGCCGTGAAACACGACATGCACGGCGCACCCTGCCCGCTCTCGGCAGGACGGCGGGATGTAGACGACACCTTCGCGCGCCAGGCTGTGGTCGTTGCCATCGGGGGCGTAGCGCGGCTGATTGAAAACCCTGAACGCTCCCGTGGCGACATCGCCGGGCTGCTTCGCCTCCGGGAACAGGTGGCGCAGGATCGCTCCGGCCTGGTCGTAATCGCAGTCGTTCAGGAATGGCGACCCGGCCGTGCCGCAGTCCGCGCCGGCGTCCTGGGTGATGAAAGCGTGCGCGCCGCGGTCAAAGCGCACGAAGCGGATATTCTCTTCCGGCACGCCGACCTGCCGGTAATACTCCGCGGCCTTCTCCACGACGGATCGCGCCACGGTCTCGTCGTCCCGCGCATGGAAAAGGTAGAGGCGGTCGTCCGAAAGCCCGCTCACTGGCGCAATTTCCCCGTCCTCGGCCAGTTCGCGCGTGCGCCGCACCAGCGTGTCGACATCCGGCTTGCCCATCACCGACAGGCTGTCGCCGGCGCAGGCATTCGTGGCGAGATTGAGGTTGTGCGGCACGGCCGTGGTCCAGATCGGCCAGAGCCGGGCGAACTCGCTTTCCGCGCAGCCATAGGGCCCGCCCGCGACGAGGCCGGCCCCGGTGACGATGTCGGAATGCGCCACCTGGAACTGCCCCGCCATGTAGGCGCCAGCCGACAGGCCGGAGACGGTCGTGCGTTCGATCGGCGCGCCGAGCGCGGGTAGCGGTCCCGCGCGACTGTCCGGCTCGCCGCTCCAGAAAACCCAGAGAACCACGGCCGCGGCAATGACGGTTGCAAGGCCGATCATTACCGGCCAAGGGACGCGGTGCCGCTTGACCGCCATTCGGTGTGCTCCGATGCGTCTGTGAATCTCACCGCGAAATCAGCGATTCCGCGGTCATATCAGCCCCGGAGCGAAGCACCAAACCTTTACGGCACGAATGGGACGTCCGTCACCGCGCTTGCCCATCGTCGCCGATTCCTGCCTGTCTTGAGAGGATCGAATCAGGACTTGAGCACACCGGCAACCCCAGACACGTGATCAGCTACCCTGCGGTCGTCGAACAATGCTATGTCGTTCGGCGTTCTTTCCAGGGTGAGCCGTCCCGCTCCAACGTCTCACCGCGCCACTGCGGAGTCACATGCTGGACAGCTTGCTCATAGACGCCACGCCACGCTGGTTTCTTGGCCAGGTATTCAGCCTGATCGCCCTGGGGCTGTGCATTGCGGGCTTCGCGAACAAGGACGATCGCACGCTTCTCCTGCTCCTGATCGCGGCGAATCTGGCCTTCGCCATCCAGTTCGCCCTGCTGCAGAGTTGGGTGGCCAGCGGCATAACCTGCGTGGTGGTCCTGCGGATCGTTCTTTGTCGCATGTATCACCGGAATCTCTACCTCATGAGCGTGCTGCTTGTGGCGACAATCGGGGCTGCAATCCTTGCCTGGAGCGACTGGACGGACGCGCCCGCGCTCATCGCCGGCATACTCGGCACGGTCGGCATGTTCGCGTTCCGCGGCATCGTCATGCGCTGGTGGCTCTCCGGCGCGGCCTTCTGCTGGGTCCTGAGCAACTTCCTGGCGGGCTCGATAGGCGGCGTGATCGCGGAGAGCCTCATTCTGGTCACCAACCTGGTGACCATCTGGCGGATCGAATTGGACAGGCGTCGCCTGGCTCCGCATCCCGATCACTGAGATATGCATCCTGCGTTGTCGGCCTGGCGCAAGATGGCCCGTGTGCGAGCGCCAACGGCGGGATGTCGTTCTTCAAGTTTCTGTGGTTTTATCTCGAGCACTGCCACGGCGAAGAAAGCGTGCCGGTGCAGGTCGCGGAGCAGCAGAACGGCCCTGCGAGCGCCTGGCGGCAAGCGGGACGCAAACGCCAAGTTCAGATGTCTGCATCGGACCACTGGCGCGACCAAACCGATTGAGCGGCCGACAGGAAGGACAGAGCCACCCAGAGCCGAACAACCCGGTTTTTGGCGATCACTGGAACAGCCAGTCGAACAGGTTCTGCGGCTGCCTGCGCTGACGATAACGCCGGTCGCGGTCGCGATCGCGGCCCCAGCCGTCGTAGCTCCAGCCCCGGTCTTCCAGACGGCGTTGGGGCTCGCGCCGCGTGACCCTGGGCGGCTCCTTGCGGAGCTGATGGGCGCTGGGCACGCCGTCGGGATCCGTGACCGTAACACCGTATTGCGCCCATTCCCATTTCGCCTTTTCGCCGCCGACCTCGTAAGGCTCGATGGCCACCACACGGTTCTCGCGCAGATCGACGATCGCCACGTTCTCGTAGACGCGGCGCCCCTCGCCCGCGCGGCCCTCGGCGGCCCCGGCGTAATAGCGCAGCAGCCCGAAGCCGCGCAGCGTCTCGGTCAGTTCCGTCCACTCGAGCAGCCGGGGCTGTTCGTCGCCATGCATGTCCAGCCGCACGGCGATTCCGGGATGCGCCTCGTTCACCGCATAATAGTCCGGCCCGGCCGCCCTGACGATGCGCCAGCCGTCCAGCGGCTCGCCGACGGTCAGATCGGGCGGTGCAAAACCGCTCTCGCTTTCCTCGCTGAGCCGCCTGAGCGCCGTCCGCGCAGCCTCCAGGATCGGATCCCGCTTGAGCGCGTTGCGGTAGTCTTCCGCCGCCGCCTCGATATCGCCGGCCTCTTCGGCCAGTCGCGCCCGCACCAGGTAGGCTTCCGCCATGTCCGGGGCCAGTTCCAGCGCTCTGTTGACATTGGTGCTGACCTGCACGGGCTCCCCGAGCCGCAGATAGGCCCGCCCGCGGCACAGATGCGCGGGCGCGAAATCGGAGGCGAAGGTCACGGCCATGTCGCAGTCGCTCAGGGCTTCCTTGGCCCGGCCGCGCTCAAGCTGCGCGAGGCCACGCCTGGCATAGGCCTCGCCATTCTGCGGCTCGATTTCCAGAGCGGCGGAGAAATCCTGAACCGCGGCCCTGTGCTTGCCGTCAAGGCTGCGCACGCGCCCGCGCAGGATGAGAAGCTGCGCATCGCCATCCGATGTCGCCACGGCTTGCTCCAGGTCGCCAAGCGCGTCGTCGTAATGGCGCACCTCGATATGGGCGGTGGCGCGGTTGCGATAGGCCGCCGGGTAATTGCGGTTCAGCAGCACGGCGCGGTTGAGATAGCGCAGGCTGGCGAACGGACGGCCTTCGGCCGCAGCGACCTTGCCCCGGCCGTTCAGCGGCGCAGCGCTCGAGGGCAGGAACTTGATAGCCTTGGTGAGATCGGCCTCGGCCTTGTCCGACTCGCCGCGCGCCAGATAGGCGTTTCCGCGGTTGTTGAAGGCCGCGCCGTAAGCCGGCGCGAGCGAGATCGCGCGCGAGAAATCCGCGATCGCATCCTCGACGCGGCCCTGCGCCATGTAGACATTGCCGCGGTTGTTATAGACCGGCGCGTAATCGGGATTGATGGCGATGGATTTTTCGAAATCCGCCAGCGCCTTGTCATAGTTGCGTTCACGCCAGTGCGCCACGCCGCGATCGTTAAGGATGCTCGCGCGGCGCGCTTCTGGCAGGTTATCGTCTGCCAGCGCCTTGTCATAGGAGTCGATGGCCTTGGTGTTGTTGCCGCGCATCAGCGCGTTGACGCCTTCCTGCGCGTAAAGCAAAGATTTCTCCACCGAAGCCTGGGCCGGGGTGGCGACAATCAGGGCCGCAAGAATCAGAAGGCGCGCCGCAAGGATCATGGTCATCCACGGGTCTTCGGGGGTGTGCCCCGCGTTTCGACGAAAGCTTGCCTGCATACCACGCATCGGTCAATAAAGGGTCATAGTTCGTCCGCAATCCCGGGTTCGCCGGGGATGTTACGATGTGCGGAGTTTGTGGCGCGGCCAAGGGGCGGCGGCCGCGATCCGCCGGGGAGAGTCGTCTTTGAAACCTTCATTCATTATCTGGCCGGCGGCATTTGCCGCGGGCGTCGGCGCGGTGCTCGTGATTTTCGCCTCCACCGGGTTCGCGCAGTCGGACCGCGACAGGGGGCTGACCGGCGATCCCCTCATCGACAGCATTCTGCAGGCACCGGGGCCGGGTTTTCTCGATGACAGCGGCGAGGGGGCCGATGACCACGGTTATCGCGACGAAGATCCGCCCGCGCCCGATGGCTGGGCGGATGACGCCGATGATGGCTGGGACGCGCGTGAGCCGGAGACGGCGGCGCGCAGCGGCGTCCCGCGCGTTCCCCCGCCCGCCCCGGAACGGCGCGGCGAGGGACCGCTCGACATCGCCATCCTCGATACGGATGAGCATGATAGGCCCGCCGGACAGCCGGAGGACGGTCATGCAGGCTCCGACACGGCGGCCGATGATACTGCCGAGCCTTCTTACGACGACACTGCCGATCGTCCTGACCAGGATACCGCGGCAGAATCCGAGCCGGCCTTCCGGGAACAGACGCAGCAGGACCCGGCACCGCTGGACGAGCGCGGAGAACCGGAAGATCCGGAGCAATTGGCCCTGGGTGAGCCGACCGGCACGCGCGCTCCGGCCGAACCGAGCCAGGCACCCGCACGCCCGAAACCCGATCCGGAACTGAACCGGATGATCGGCCAGATGCTGCTGGTCGGCTTTCCGGGTGTGCGACCGTCGGACGCCGGTGTGAAAAACGCCGCCCGGCAACTCGAAGAGGGCGACGTCGGCGGCGTCATCCTGATGAGCCGCAATATCGAGTCGCCGGACCAGGTCCGCAGGCTGACGCGTCATCTCGCCGAGGCCGCCGAAGGTCAGCCGACACCGTTCATTGGCGTCGACCAGGAAGGCGGCTATGTCCAGCGGCTGGCCCGCACCAAGGGCTTCAAGACGCATCCATCGGCCGAGCGGCTCGGCGCGCGCAACGACCCGCAGGGCGCCTATTCGGCTTATCGCAACCTCGCGCTGGAACTGCGCGACTACGGCTTCAATCTCAATTTCGGGCCGGTCGTCGATCTCAACATCAATCCCGCCAACCCGGTGATCGGCCGGCTGAAGCGCAGCTTCGGCAAGAATCCCGACCATGTCAGCGCGTTCGCCAAGGCGTTCGTGTTCGCCCACAACGAAAGCGGCGTGCTCACCGCGGCAAAGCATTTCCCCGGCCACGGCAGCAGCGAAACCGACAGCCACGACGAACTCGTGGATATCTCGCAAAGCTGGACGGAGAAGGAGTTGCGTCCATACCGCGAGCTGATCGAGGCGCAGGCGATCGACATGATCATGGTGGGGCACCTGTCGCATCCCAGCTTCTCGGACACGGCGGATACGCCCGTGTCACTGTCGAAAAAAGGCGTGACCAACGTGCTGCGCGACAGCTTGAATTATGACGGCGTGGTCATCACCGACGATCTCGACATGCGCGGAGTGCGCCAGAACGCCAGTTTCGAGAAGCGTATCCTCGGTGCGGTCGAAGCCGGGAACGACATCCTGCTGATCACGAATTCCAATGATCCCGAGAGCAACCTTGCCAAGCGCGTGCGATCCGTCATCCGACAGGCGATCGACGCCGGACGGCTCAGTATCGAGCGCATCCGCGCCTCCTACCAGCGCATCATGGCGCTGAAGGACGAACTGTCCCGGCTCCAGCGCACGGCGACCAGCGCCGGCGAGGATCGCGGCCTGGCCGATCATTCCTCCGGCGGCTGACCGCGGGCACGGCGCCCGGGCGACAAGCTCATTCCGTGATCGACAGAAGGCGGCGGCGGCCGGAATACCGCCGCCCCTCGTGCTGGCGGACAGCATGGCCGCGTCGCTTTGCCTCCACCGCGCGTGATCCACCCTGTGCCCTCGCTCCGTAGGCTACTAGGCAAACAATCGGAAGGCGGATATGCTGGTGAATTCGGCAGACGGTGCACGACGATTCGACGATGTGCGCCAGGACAACCGGACCCAGATGACTGATCTCATTCATAAGGTGGCGCGCAACCGCGATTCCGAGGCGTTCCATGAGCTGTTCGTGACGTTTTCGCCGCGCATCAAGGCGATGCTGATACGCCAGGGCGCCGATCCGGAGACCGCCGAAGAAATCGTTCAGGAGACCATGCTTTCCGTCTGGCGCAAGGCGCATCTGTTTTCGGAAAGCAAGGGCAGCTTCTCCACCTGGGTCTTCACGATCGCGCGCAACCTGCGCATCGACAAGTTGCGACGCAACGGAGCGTGGCAGGATTTCGGGGCCGAGGGCGACGACCGGCCGAGCGAGGACAACAGCCCGTATGACGAACTGCACCGCGAACAGCAGCGCGAGCGCGTCAGCGAGGCGCTGGAAACCCTCACGCCCGAACAGTTCGAGGTCGTCAATCTGGCCTATATTCAGGGGCTGACCCACACCGAAATCGCAGAGCGCCTCGGGGTGCCGCTCGGCACGGTGAAGTCACGCATGCGTCTGGCCTACGGCAAGATACGTGAGCGTCTGGGAGATCTCCAGTGACGATAAGACATCATCTCGACGACGCGACACTGATGAGCATGTCCGCGGGCGCCCTGCCCGACGCGCTGGCCAGCGTGGCGGCGTGTCACCTGGATGCCTGCCAGCCCTGCCAGAAGCGCCTGCGCGAACTGGACATGTTGGGCGGCGCGCTTTTGGAACGCCTCGACCCGGAGCCGCTGAGCGAGGGGCTGACCGAGCGCATGGCGGCCTTTTTCCGCGACGATAATGTGCGCAGTTTCCCCGCTCACCGCACCCGTTCGGGCCCGAGTCGGGCGCGGACCGCCGGCGAGGTCCCGGCGCCGCTGCAAAGACTTGTCGGGCATTCGCTCGAGCAACTGCGCTGGCAGTGGCTGGCGCCCGGCATCCGGCAGCACAACATCGAGCTTCCCGACGAGAGCCGCGGCGCGCTGCGCCTGCTGCGGATCAGGCCGGGGATGCGGATGCCCGAGCACGGGCATGGCGGCAGCGAGCTGACGCTGGTGCTGCGGGGCGCGTACCACGATTGTTTCGGCCGGTTCGGGCCCGGCGATGTCGCGGATCTCGACGAGGACGCGGAACACCAACCGCGCGTGGACAAGGACGGCGAGTGCATCTGCCTCGTCGCCACGGAGCAGCCGGTGCGTTTCAAGGGTCTCATCCCGCGCGTGCTCCAGCCCTTTACGGGCATGTGAACGCCGCGCGGGCGAGACGAAAAGCCGGAGCACAGCTTGGCATACCGTACAATCTGGATTACCGGCGCCAGCAGCGGGATCGGCAAGGCGCTGGCAGAGCTTTACGCACGGCGCGGCGCGACGGTGGCAATTTCCGCGCGCTCGGCCGATGCGCTCGCCGGCGTCGCGGCGACATCAGACGCCATACATCCCTACCCGCTCGACATCACCGCCCCTGACGCGGTGCAGAAAACGGTGGCAAAGATCGAGGCCGACCTCGGCCCGCTCGACCTCGCCGTTCTGAACGCGGGTGTCTGGTCGCAGATGGGCGTGGACGCGTTCGATGCGGCCAAGATCCGCAAGGGGATGGAGGTCAATTTCGGCGGCACCGTCAACTGCATTGGCGCGCTGATCGCACCGATGATGCAGCGCCGCGCCGGGCATATCGCCATCGTCGCCTCCGTGGCGGGTTATTGCGGCCTGCCGCAGTCGCTCGCTTACGGCCCCACGAAAGCCGCGCTCATCAATTTCGCCGAATCGCTGAAACCCGATCTCGAGCGCTACAATGTCGCCGTCAGCGTCATCAATCCCGGCTTCGTCGAAACGCCGATGACGGCGAAAAACGATTTCGGGATGCCTTACATCCTCCAGCCTGAGGACGCGGCACAGCGCATCGCCAAGGGGCTGGATCGGGGCAGGTTCGAGATCGCGTTCCCGTGGCAGCTCGTCAGCAGCCTGAAGGCGCTGCG
>JBKGZY010000093.1:0-10179 GCA_046543175.1 Dichotomicrobium sp. | reverse complement strand
AGCGCGGCGCGCGCCCTGTCGTAAAGCGGCGGGTATTTCAGCGCCATCGACGAGATGGGCCGGTCCCCGGCATCATATGGAAGCGGTATGCCCAGCCGGTCGCACAGGGGCGGGCGGATGAAGCGCAGCCCGCCCCAACATATGGGGCACAGCGCGTGATGCCGGTCGAGCGGTGTGTGACAGGCGATGCAGACGGGCGGCAGGACGAGATCGCTGACATAACGCAGCCCGGCGCCCGCCCGCGCGAACAGGCCGCCCGAAGTCGCCCTGATGTGTGAATGAACAGCCAGCGCGATCACCTCTCGCGATAATCACGCGGACTATAACAGGCCAATCGACCATGACCAGCCAGCCCGAGCTTTTCGACCGCCGGATGATCGCCCGCCAGCGCGAGCGGGCCGCGCCCGGCATCGCGGCGCACGACTTCCTGTTGCGCCGCGCGGCGGCGGATGTCGCCGAGCGGCTCGAGGCGATCCAGCGGGAATTTCCGCTCGCGCTCAATCTCGGCGCGCATCACGGGGTGTTGTCCGAAATGCTGCAAGCCGCGCCGAGCGTCGGCACCGTCATCAGCATGGAGGAAAGCCCCGGCCTTTTGGCCCGGTGCCCCGAGCCGCGCCTGCGCGGCGACATGGAGATGCTGCCCTTCGGCGGCGAGCAACTCGATCTGGTCGCTTCGGCGCTGGCGCTGCACTTCGCCAACGACCTGCCCGGCACGCTCGTGCAGATCCGGCGGGCGCTGAAGCCGGACGGGCTGTTCATCGCGGCACTGCTCGGCGGGTCGACGCTGCAGGAGTTGCGCGCCTCCTTCGTCACGGCTGAAACCGAGGTGACGGGGGGCGCCGCGCCGCGCGTCGCGCCGATGGCCGATATCCGCGATTTCGGCGGCCTCTTGCAGCGCGCCGGGTTCAACCTGCCCGTCAGCGACACCGACGTGGTGCAAGTGAGTTACGAGACGCCCTTCGCGCTGATGAGCGAGCTTCGCGGCATGGGCGCGGCCAACGCGCTCAGCGAACGCTCGGACCGCCCGCTGCGTCGCGATGTGCTCGGGCGCGCAGCGGAGATTTACGCGGAACGCTATCCCGCCGAAGGCGGGCGCGTCACCGCGACCTTCGAGATCGTCACGCTCACCGGCTGGGCGCCGCACGAAAGCCAGCAGAAACCGCTGCGCCCCGGCGCGGCCAGCACACGGCTGGCCGACGCGCTCGGCACGCAGGAGCACAGCGCCGGCGACAAGGCCGATCCGGGTTCCGCTAGAAATTCGGAGTGAAACCCGCTTCTTCCAGATCGCCGATCAGCTTGCCGGCCGCATCCGCCTCCAGCGGGCGCAACGGCGGGCGCATGGTCGCCAGCGACGGCGCATCGCGGTAATGCGCCAGAACGGCCTTGAGCGCGGGGATCGTCCCGGCCTTGCTGACGACCGCGCGCACCCGCGAAAGCTGCTCCTGAAGCGTTTCCGCCTCCGGCTCTTCCCACCGCTCGTAGAGTTCCGCGATCGCCGGGGCATTGATGTTCGCCATCGCCGTGACGGTGCCGGCGCCGCCCGCGCGCCGGTTATCCAGCAGGAAATCCTCGCTGCCCGAGAACACGGCGAATTCCGGCATCGCCTCCAGCAGGGCCTGTGTGTAGGACCAGTCGCCCGAGGAGTCCTTCAGCCCCACGACCGTATCGGGAAACTCGCCCGCAAGCCGTTTCACGAGGTCGGCCGGCCAGCCGACCTGCGCTACCGGCGGGATGTGGTAGAGGTAGATATGCAGCCTCTGGGTATCCATCCGCTCGATCAACTCGGCGACATAGCGGAACAGCCCTTCCTCGCTGACATTCTTGTAATAGAATGGCGGCAGCAGCAGCACCCCGCGGCACCCCAGCTCGACCGCGTGGCGCGTGAGCATCAGCGTGTCCGCGAGCGAGCACATGCCGGTCCCCGGCATCAGGTCGTCCGGCGACACGCCGCTGTCCACCAGCGCGCGCAAAAGCTGCTTGCGCTCGGTCAGCCCCAGGGAAGTCGCCTCGCTCGTCGTGCCGAACGGCGCGAGCGCGTCGCAGCCGTTCTGCATGAGCCAGTGGGCGTGCTCGAAGAACCTGTCCTCGTCGATCGTGCCGTCTTCGAGAAAAGGCGTTACGACCGGCGCAAGGACGCCGCTCATCTGGTCGGAATTGGCCATTGCTGATCCTTCTCGTTCGCAGCCGGTCAGGGCATCGGAATTTGCTGGTCCGGGTTCGGCACGACATAGCCGCGCCGGACCGCCGGGCGTTCGGCGAGTGTCAGATACCACCGCTTGACGTTCGGATAATCGTTCAGGTCGATGGTCTGATAGTCGAAGCGCGCGATCCACGGGAAAATGGCAATGTCCGCGATGGTGTAAACGCCCGCGACGAATTCGTGTTCCGCCAGGCGGTCGTCGAGCACCTTGTACAGCCGGTGGCCTTCCTTGAGATAGCGCTTCTCGGCGTATTCGCTCACGCCCTTGTTGAACTTGACGAAGTGGTGGATCTGGCCGAGGAACGGTCCCGGCCCGCCCATCTGCCACATCAGCCACTCCACGGTGCGCCATTTTGTCTCGAAATCCTGCGGCCAGAACATGCCGGTCTTGTCCGCGAGATACATCAGGATCGCGCCGGATTCCATCAGCGCGAGGCCGGTGTCATGATCGCGGATGGCGGGGATCTTGTTGTTCGGGCTGACAGCGGTGAATTCGGGCGTGTATTGCTCGTCCTTGCCGATATTGATGGGGATGGCCTTGTATTCGAGCCCCATCTCCTCCAGCGCGATGGAGACCTTGCGCCCGTTCGGGGTGGACCAGGTGTAAAGGTCGATCATTCAGCGTCCTTCATGGCTGTTGCCGGGTCGGTTCGACACGCTTTATGGCACGGGTCCGGGCAGAAAGACCAGCCGCCGGCGCGTTAGGGCATCAGCCCGGCCAGCTTCATGGCGAAAATCCAGCCGGTCACGGTCAGCGCGCTCAGCACGGTGGTGAAGAACACCGCCGCCGCAGCGAACGGCGCATGCGCGCGGTACTGCGCGGCGAAGACTGCCAGCATGATCCCCGTCGGCGTCGCGGTTCCCACCACGAAAAACGCGACCATCGCGTCGGAGAACCCGGTGGCCGCCGCCAGCCCCCAAGTCACCGCGGGTGCGGCCAACAGCTTAAGCACGGCGGTGCTGGCCAGCGGACCGCGCGTGATCTCCGCCGTGACGGTCGTGAGCTGCGCGCCCAGCAGGAACAGCGCCATCGGCGTGAAGGCATCGCCCATCAGTTCCAAGGGCTTCGTCACCGCCACGGGCAGGCTCACCTCGAAGCCCTTGAACAGCAGGCCGACGGCCACGGCCGGCAGCAGCGGCGTGCCAAACAGCAGCTTGCCCATGCTCGGCCCGTCCGGCCCGCTGCGCGCCATCAGCCAGACGCCCAAGGTGGAGATCAGCACCATGTGCGTGCTCGCAGCAATGGTCTGGTGCAAGAGGAAATCCGGCGGGAAGCTCAGCGCGATCAGCGGCAGGCCGTAATTGCCGCTATTGGCGAAGGCGACCGCGAAGCCGAGCAGATGGCGCATGTCCGCCGCGCCACGTAGCGCATGCCCCAGTGCGTAGCCCATGGCGTAATGCGCGGCGAATTGCAAGAGCATGAACCACGCGGTCGGCCAGATGTCGATGAGGGGTATCTCCGCGGAGGTGAGGAAATGCACCAGCGCCGCCGGCAGGATCACGTTTACCGTCAGGCGCGACAGCGTCTCCAGGTCCAGGCCGAGCCGCGTCTGAGCGATCCAGCCGAGCCCGACGAGAACCAGCACGGGGAGCGTGATACCCGTGAGAATGTCGAGGAAGATGGCCAATCACAGAACCTGCCAGAGACCGCGCGGCACGTCTGCGCCGCCCCTGCGGCGGGCCGACGCCTTCAAGCCATGGATGCGCCGCGGGCAAGCTAGACTTCAGGTAGGTGATGTGCATCATATCGACGGGTGGATCAACACCGCCTCAATGCAATTCTTGGCACGCAGACCTGCAAGGGCAGTTATCCCGAAGGGCCGGCTTCGCTTTGCGCCTGCGCGTACCGGAACTCGGAAACTTGCGAGATCAGGATCAAGGGCCTCGTCGAGCACCGTGGCGTGAGCGCCGCGTCGCAACCGACATCGCTGCGCTCTTTGTCCGGGCGTCAATGAAAAGGGCCTGCCGGACATCAGGCAGGCCCTTTTCATTAATATGTTGTGGTCAAGAGCTGAGCGCGTCACGACCAAATCGGCTGGCAGGCACGTGCCCTCAGCGCAGATAGGGGCACAGCCGGCGATGGCCGCTATAGGTCGTGTACATGCCCGTATCCCACTCGAACGAGCGGAATTCGCGGTCGCATTTCCGCCAGCGCCATTCCTCGTCGTCATAGGAATCGCCGTGATAGCGGTCCCGGTGCGCCTCGGCAGCACCGTGCGCGATAATGGAGCCGATAATGCCCACGGCGAGGCCGGCGCCGAAATCGCCGGCATCGGCGACCTGAACGCCGTTTTCCGCGGTCGTCACACCGGAGTCCCGCTCAGGCAGCGGCGACATCGCCGGCCCCTGCGTGGCCGCGGCGGCCGCTGCACCGGCGAATCCGGCCGCCACGAGCAGCGCGGCACAAACCGAACTCAATCCTTTCAACATCTCACTTCCCTTCCTGAGGTTAATCATCACCTTTGACTACCTCGGCACATTTCATTTTGGAACATACCATAAACGCCACGGATAGAAAACGTCCTGCCGCCGGACATTTTGTCCAAAAACCGTGTCATTCCTGCGGAGAAGACGCGCTCTTTTCCAGTTGCCGCAGCAGCCGGAGGCGGACGTCCGGGAGCGTCATCTCGCCAGGCGCCATAACCCATTTGTCGAGAAAATGGCCGGTCAGCCTGAGGCCCGCACAGATATCGGCGCGGCTCGGCGGCCGGTCGTCGCCGGCGAGAAATGGCGGCAGCGTCAACAATTTGTCGCGATACGGTCCCCCGGCCGTCCCGCTAACGGCCCGGCCCGATCTCGGCGAGACATAGCGCAGATCGTCTCGCGTGCCGGTCGCTGCGCATGAGCCCAGATCCAGCCCGAAGCCCAGCTCGCCGATCAGCGCCAGCTCCCATTCCACCAGCAGCGCGGGCCATTCCCCGGGCCGGGACAACGCGGCCATCAGGACGGCGAGACCGTCATACACCTCGGGGTGCGGATCGCGCTCGGGCAGCAGTCGCGCCAGCGAACACGCCGAACTCAGCCCCAGCAGCGCCAGCCGGTCGGTCATCGCCTGCGCGGCATACGAGGTTTCGGCCTCGACCCTCATCACGCCGAGATGCTCGGACAGCCGCGCCCGCCAGACCGCGCGCACCGCGTTGCCCGGCTGGAGCACGGGGCGCAAACGCCGCGAGCGCCCGCCATGTACCAGCCCGAGATGCCGGCCATGTGCGCGCGTCAGCAGTTCCGCGACCGCGGCCGTCTCGCCATGCGGGCGCACCGACAGCACGATGCCTTCGTCGCTCCATTCCATTGGCTCAAACCCGCTGCGAACCGGGCAGCGTCCTGGTACCGGGGTGTTCTATCAGTTGTTCCCGAGTTCGCTTCACCCGGTCTACGCTCTATTCGCTGGCGATGGCACTCCCCAGCGCGCCCTTCGGCGCGCTGAGCCGCCGGAGTCGAAGACGGGCGCGAACGCGACCACCGGCGGCCGGCCCGTTGGGCCGCAACCGGCGGACGGATGTCCGCCGGAAAGCAAAGAAGCAGACTACCGCTTGGGATACTCAAGCCCGATCGCGTGATAAAGCGACGGGTCTTCGGCCCAGCGTTCGCGCACCTTGACGAACAGAAACAGGTGCACCGGCGTCTCGAACTGTCGGGCCAGATCCTCGCGCGCCTCGCTGGAAATCTGCTTGATCGTGCGCCCGCCCGCGCCGAGCACGATCTTCTTCTGGCTCTGGCGCTCGACATAGATGACCTGCTCGATGCGCACCGAGCCGTCCTTCAGCCGCTTGAAATCCGTCGTTTCCACGGTCGAGGCGTAGGGCAGTTCGTCGTGCAGCCTCAGATACATCTTCTCCCGGGTGACCTCGGCGGCCATGACGCGCAGCGGCGCATCGGCGATCTGGTCCTCCGGGTAGAGCCACGGGCCGGGCGGCATGGCCTCCGCCAGCCAGGCGCGCAGATCCGCCACGCCGTCGCCGGTGAGCGCTGAAATCATGAAGACCTGGTCGAAATCCACCCGCGCGCTGAGTTGCGCGGTGAGTTCCAGCAGCCGGTCCTTGCGCACCCGGTCGATCTTGTTGAGCACCAGCGCGACAGGCTTCGGGATTCCGGCCAGCCGCTCGAGAATTGCCTCCACTTCCGCATCCGCGCCCTTTTGCGCATCCACGAGCAATAGAACGACATCGGCCTCCAGCGCCTCGCTCCAGGCGGTGTCCACCATCGCGCGGTCGAGACGGCGTTTCGGCCGGAAGATGCCCGGCGTATCGACGAGGATGATCTGTGTCCGGCCGTCGATGAGGATGCCGCGCAACCGGGCGCGGGTGGTCTGCACCTTGTGCGTGACGATGGCGACCTTGGCGCCGACGAGCTGGTTGGTGAGCGTGGATTTCCCCGCGTTGGGCGCGCCGATGATGGCGGCGAAGCCGCAGGCGGTTTCGCCGGATGCCGCCGGGGCGTCGTTCCGCTCACTCACCCTGATCCTCCGGCCAGATGCCTTCGCGCACGAGAATGGCCGTGGCGGCCGCCTCCTGCGCCCCGCGCTTGCTGGTGCCCGTGCCACGCGCCGGCTCATACCCCGCGACACGCGCCTCGACGGTGAACTGCGGCGCGTGGTCCGGTCCCGAGCGATCGATCTCGGTGTATTCCGGCAGCGGCAGCTTCATGCCCTGCGCCCATTCCTGCAATGCCGTCTTCGGGTCGATCGGCACGGGGCCGGGGGCGGTCAGCCGTCTGCCCCAGAGCCGGTGGACCAGCGCGCGCGCCGCCTCGTAGCCGCCGTCCAGAAACACCGCGCCCAGCACCGATTCGCAGACATCCGCGAGAATTGCGGCCTTGTCGGCGCCTCCGCTGGCGGCTTCGGCCTCGCTGAGCCGCACATCGCGGCCGAGATCGAGCGCCCGCGCCACCGCGGCGCAACTTTCGCGGTGCACCAGCTCATTGTAGCGCCGCGCGAGCGCGCCTTCGCTGTCCTGCGGGCAGGTCTTGTAGAGGCTTTCGGCAATGACCAGCCCCAGCACGCGGTCGCCGAGAAATTCGAGCCGCTGGTAGTCGTCGCCGACGGCGGTCTGCGCGCTGGGATGGGTCAGCGCCAGGCGCAGCAGAGCCGGATCGTTGAAGCGATAGCCCAGGCGTTCGGACAGCGAATCTTGCGCGCTCAGCTTTGTCATCCGCGTTACTGGATCACCCGGAGCAGGCGCGACCAGCGGATCTCGAACGGCCACGCCCAGAATTCCAGCAGGCTGGCCTCCTCGGTGACGGAGAAGAACAGGATTTCCGCCTCGCCGATCAGGTTTTCCTCCGGCACGAAGCCGACGCCGCGCGAGCCGAAGAAGCGACTGTCGGACGAGTTATCGCGGTTGTCGCCCATCATGAAATAATGTCCCGACGGCACGACGAAAACGTCGGTATTGTCGCCCGGCCGGTTATCGTACTGATCGAGCGTCTGGTAACTCACGCCGTTGGGCAGCGTCTCCCGGTAGCGCCTGACCTCGCGCGTGCGGCCGCCGCCGAGTTCCACGGTGAAATCGGACATGCGCTCGCGCGGCACGGCCTCGCCGTTGATATGAAGAACACCCTCGATCATCTGCACCCGGTCGCCGGGCAGACCGATAATCCGCTTGATGTAATCGCTGTTATTGTCGCGCGGCAGCTTGAAAACCGCCACGTCGCCGCGTTCCGGCGACGACGAAAAGATGCGCCCGTCGAACGAGGCGAGGCCGAAGGGAAACGAGTACTGGCTGTAGCCGTAGCTGAATTTCGAGACGAACAGGTAATCGCCGATCAGCAGGGTGGGTTTCATCGAACCCGACGGGATATTGAACGGCTGGTAAAGGAAAATCCGCACCAGGAACGCCAGCAACAGCGCGATGACGACGACGCGCACGGTCTCCCAGAGACTGCTTTTCGTGTCCGAGTTGGCGTCGACGCTCATGCCTTTTTGCTCCTGTTCCATGAATTTTCCGCCGGTTCGGCCTGTGCCGGACCGTATAGACCGTCACGCCTGAGGGTGCAATGTGCCCTGCGGTGGCGTCTCGTGCTTGCTGCGCCACTCCCGCCAGAACGACTGGAAGCCCGAAATGATCTCGTCGGACCTGGGCATGCGCCGATGCCGCGCGTGAAACCGGCGCAGGAAGCTGACATAGGCATGCCCCAGCCCGTAGGTCAATGCGGCCGCTGTCGCACCGGTGATGGCCGAGCCGGCAAGCTGGCCGATGCCGGGAATGAACTTGATGGCGCGCCCGGCGAGGAAGCGCCCGCTGGCGGTCAGCCCCAGCGCTCCCAAGAGTGTCGCCGCAAGTTTGCGCAGATCGCCGCGCTCCAGCGGCACGCCCATTTGCAGCGAGAGGCGGACGATCATTCCCGCCTGGACGCCGAACACCGCCGCCGCATCCGCCAGCGGCAGCGGCGTGGACCCGGCGGCCCCGGCTGCGCCCGCCGACGCGCGGACGGTCTGCATCGCCTTGGCCGACATCGCTTCGAGATTGCGCGAGGCGACGGCGAACGCCTTTTCCACCACGTCGGGGATCACGCGCTCGGTTTCGGCCATCAGTTCGTCCAGCCCCATCGGCTGGAAACTCTGCCCCTCCATTTCGATGGCCTGGGCGCGCACGCGCACGACCGCCGCGCAATCGGGCAGGATTTCGCGGACGCGCTCGTGGAAATCGGGCGCCATGCCGGCCTTGGTCAGCACGCAGATGACCGGCACATCCAGCTCGCGGAACAGCACAACCGCCTTTTCCTCGCCGGGCTGGACGGTCAGCGACGGCTCGTCGATGCACAGCCAGGCGGCGTGGATGTGATCGAACGCATCGTCGGATCTATTGGCTTCCGCGATCTCCGCGCGCAGCCCGTCGAGCGTTTCGCGGAACCGCTCGATCTCCAGCCCTTCGGTGTCGCACAGGCGCAGCACGTCGCCTTCGCCCGGTTCTTCCGGGTACCAGACGCGCCCGCGCGTGCGCGGCCGCCCGGCCAGCGTATCGCCAACCTCCTTGCCGAAAACCGCGCCGATCAGCGTCGTCTTGCCGACGCCCGTGCGTCCCGCGACGATGATGTTGAACCGGCCAAGCTCGGCACGCGCCTCGTTCAATCGCTGTTCCCAGATATCGAGCGGCACTCTTCCGGCCGCGTCCATGAGGTCGCGCCAGCGATTGCCCGTGCCCTCGGCCGCCTCGGGCTGGCCGGCCATCGACGCGGGGTCCGGGAGCGGCGCGGGCGCATCGATCCCGCCGAGGGCCAGCAGCCCCCCGGCGCGGTGAAGGCGCGCGCGCTTGACGCGTCTGAGACAGGCGGCCTCCACCGCGAGATAGAGAGCTGCCAGTTCCGCCGCCTTGGCATCCGGCACGGCTTCAGGCAGAACGGCGGTCAGGGGGGAAGGTATGATTCGGTCAGACGTGACGTCGAGGCCCAATCGCGCGGCGAGCAGGCTCAGAAGGCACGCCTCGACCTCGTCGATCCGCTCCGCCCCGCCCGGCCGGGCCCCGAGCCGGCGCAGCGACCAGCGCGCCAGTGCCATCGGTCCGGGCTGGCCATGCGCCTTCACGGCCAGCGCCGCCGCGCCGGCCGCCAGCCATTCCCGGTCGAGCGTGCGTGTCGCGCCCTCGGTACCGGCCTCCGGCGCATAGGGCGCGATGATTTCGGCGATGGCCGCCAGTTCCGCATCGTTCGCGGCGGCGAACAGCCCCGCCCAGCTTTCCGGATCGTCCAGCGCCGCATCGAGATGCGCGAGGATCGGCATTCCTGACGGCTCCCCGTCTACTGGAGCGTTTTCCGGTCAAGCTGCGCCGGAAAAAAACCGCTCTAGTGATTTGATTTGACGCGCATTTTTTCCGAAAACCGGTTCCCACTTTTCGGAATGCGCTCTAGTGTCCCGATTCCGAAGTTCGCTTGAGTTTGCAAATCGCTCCCTGTGCGAACTTCGGAATCAAAAAGGGACACTAGATTCATAGACTTGCTAGTGTGATTCAGATCGAGAAATTCGCTCGCTGCGTCGCCGCAAA
>JBKGZY010000092.1:0-10179 GCA_046543175.1 Dichotomicrobium sp. | reverse complement strand
CGCTAATCCACGAAGGGGTCGTGAACGAGGATCGTGTCCTCGCGTTTCGGCGAGGTCGACAACAGCGCCACCGGCGCCTCGATCAGTTCTTCCAGCCGGCGGACATACTTGATGCACTGCGCGGGCAGGTCGGCCCAGCTTCGCGCGCCCTCGGTCGAGCCGGACCAGCCTTCCAGCACCTCGTAGATCGGTTCCACGCGCGCCTGCGCGCCCTGCGCGGCGGGCAGGTGATCCAGCGCCGTACCGTCCAGCCGGTAGCCGACGCAGACCTTCAACTCGTCGAACCCGTCGAGCACATCCAGCTTGGTGAGCGCGATCCCGTCGATGCCGCCGACCTTGATGGTCTGGCGCACCAGGCAGGCGTCGAACCAGCCGCAGCGGCGCGGGCGTCCCGTGACGGTGCCGAATTCGCGCCCGCGCTCGCCGAGAAGCTGGCCGGTGGCGTTGTTCTGCTCGCTCGGGAACGGCCCCTGGCCGACGCGCGTGGTGTACGCCTTGGTGATGCCCAGCACGTAGCCGATGGCGCGCGGCCCCATCCCGGAGCCGGTTGCGGCCTGCGCGGCGACGGTGTTCGACGAGGTGACGAACGGGTAGGTGCCGTGGTCGATGTCCAGGAGCGCCCCCTGCGCGCCCTCGAACAGGATGCGCCGGCCGGCCCGGCGCTGCTGGTCCAGAAGCTGCCAGACGGTATCGACATAGGGCAATATTTGCGGGCGGATTTCGCACAGGGCATCGAACAGTTCGTCGCAATTCACTTCCGGCTGCTCCAGCCCGCGGCGCAGCGCGTTGTGGTGGGTGAGGATACGGTCAAGCTTGGCTTTCAGCGTCCTCGGGTTTTGCAGGTCCATGACGCGGATCGCGCGCCTTCCCACCTTGTCCTCGTAGGCCGGACCGATCCCGCGCCGGGTCGTGCCGATCATGCCCGCGCCCGCGGCCGCCTCGCGCAGCGCGTCGAGTTCGCGGTGCAGCGGCAGAATCAGCGTGGCGTTCTCCGCGATGCGCAGGCGCTCCGGCGTCAGGTCCACGCCCTGGCCGCGCAGCGACTCGATCTCCTCGGCCAGCGCCCACGGGTCGATCACCACGCCGTTGCCGATGACCGACAGCTTGCCGGGGCGCACCACGCCTGAGGGCAGCAGCGACAGCTTGTAGGTGTGGCCGTCGACGACAAGCGTATGGCCGGCGTTATGGCCGCCCTGGAAGCGCACGACGGTATCGGCGCGCTCGCTCAGCCAGTCCACGATCTTGCCCTTGCCTTCGTCGCCCCATTGCGAGCCGACCACTGCCACATTGGCCATCTGTTCATCCCCGGTTTGTCATGACCGCAACGATGCGGCGAACGCATCGCAGCCGTGCACCGCGCGGCTTTACCTGCAAAAACGCCTAGCGTATGCCCATCGACATGACCCGTCCATCACCGAACGATACGCTGCGGCCGTCGCTGGTCCGGCGCGCTGGCATGGCGCTGTTCAACATGCCGTATGTGCTGCTGACCCTGACCCCGTTGTTCTGGGGCGGCAACTTCGTGATCGGCCGCGGCGTTCACGAGTTCTTTCCGCCAATTGCGCTGGCCGCGATTCGCTGGACGCTGGCCTTCCTGATTATCCTGCCCTTCGCCTTGCCCCATCTTCGCCGCGACTGGCCGGCAATCCGCAGGCAATGGCCGTGGCTGGTCTTCCTCGGCGCCACCGGAACGGGTTCGTTCTCGACGCTGACCTATATCGGCCTGAACGATACGCCGGCGCTCAACGCGCTGATCATCAACTCATCCGGGCCGGTGATGATCGCGCTTGCGTCGTTCATCTTTTTCAGCGACCGGCTGACCCCGCGCCAGGTGCTGGGCATCCTGATGTCGCTGATCGGCGTGATCGTCGTCGTCTCGAGGGGCGACCTCGAGACCCTCGCCGCGCTCGAATTCAACATCGGCGATCTCTGGGTGCTGGCGGCGATGAGCATCTGGGGCGTCTACACCGCCTTCCTGCGCAAGCGCCCGGAGATTCACTGGCTGAGTTTCGCGGCGGCACTGTTCTTCGTCGCGGCGGCGGTCAACTGGCCGCTGTTCATCTGGGAGAACGCCTATGTGCGCTCGCTCACCCTGTCAACCGACGCGCTGCTGACGATCGGCTATGTCGCGGTCTTCCCGAGCATCCTGTCATATGTCTTTTACACGCGCGGCGTGGAGCTGATCGGCGGTAATCGCGCGGGGGTGTTTCTTCATTTGATCCCGATGTTCGGATCCGCGCTGGCGATCCTGATCCTCGGGGAGCAGCCGCTGTGGTCGCACGGCGTCGGCTTCGCGCTGATCCTCACAGGCGTGACCATCGCCGCGCGCCAGGCGCGCGCGAAGGCGCCGCCACCCGCGACCGTGGCCTCGCGCGAGACGCAATAGCCATTTAAGCAGTTTTCCATTCAGCACGACGTCACGCCCGTGCTCGACATGAGCATCTGTCGCTGGACGGTTGCCTATACACCCTTCACTGGGAACGATTTTTTCGGAAATATCAGGTGTCAGGATCCACCTGATTTTTCAGAATTTCCGGCTGGTCGTGCAGAACGACATTCAGGAGCGAACTGTGCACCACGATGCCGCCGTTGTAGTCGATGAAGCCGAGATCCCGGAACTTGTTCATGAAGTGGCTGACCCGTGCCCGCGTCGTGCCGACCATCTGCGCCAGTGTCTCCTGGCTGATTTGCGCGATCATGGGTTCGGGCTTCCCTTCCTTGCCGAAATTCGCCAGCAAAAGGAGCAAACGCGCAAGACGCTTTTCGCTTGAATTGAACAGCTGATCGACAAGGTCCGCCTGAACCCGGATGGACCGTTCCAGTAGATGCGCGATGAATTTTTCGGAGAACTCCGGCTCATCATGAATCAGGCGGAGAATGGTGGCTTTCTCCAGACGCATGATGCGGCATTCCTTGATTGTAACGGCCGTTGCCGTGCGCAACTGCTGGCCTGCCAAACAGGCCTCGCCGAAGAAGCTGCCCGCTCCGAGAAGGGCGACAATGGCCTCCTTGCCGTGTTCGGAAACGACCCGGAAACTGACCTGGCCGTCCTGGATGTAGAACACGGCATCCGCGGGATCGCCTTGGGAAAACACGACCTCGCCTTTCGCATGGTCCCGAACGATCTTTCCACCATCGGCCTTCGCCAGAAACGCTTCAACATCAAATGCCGGATCTGCTTCGTCGGACATAACAGCCGATCCTCTATAGATTTTCCCTCCACGGAAAACGGCTTACGGCCACGGCCGAATGAGCTGGAACTTTCGGTTGCAGCGTCGCCCAACAACTCAAATGAAAGCCGTCGTCCGCATCGTGCTCACAACCAAGGTCTTGAACCAAGGCTCACCAAGGTCCGCTCGTTGGTGGATTGCTCGCCGGGGCAGTCCAGTGGCTCTTGGGCCAAGGTGCTGCACATGAACGGCCATATTTTATAACAGCGTCGTCGTTCCTGCAAAACGACGCCTCGTTTTCCGGACTCAGTGTCGATTCAGCCCGCGCCGGCTTCGGAAGGGCCGTCTCCTGCCTGAGTGGGCGTTCTGCAAGACATGCGTGTGCAATATTGCTCAGACGCGCAATGCGCTCCCGTCTAATCTGGCAGCCAATGGGAATCTTCGATGTTCCCCACATGGTCCCGAAGCTTCCGCCCGGGCTTATCCGCAGACTGGGCGAGCAGGGACCGGAACCCGTTGAATGAAGGAACCGAAAATGCGGAAACAATGGCTCATTGTTGCGGCCGCGGGGCTTTTCGCGGCCGCGCCACTGGCGGCGGAGGCTGCCGCCACCCCCTTTGACGGCCGATGGACGATCGTCGCTGAGGCCCGCGAGGGCAGTTGCGAGGAAGCCTATCGCCTGCCGATCGACGTGCAGGATGGCGCGATCAGCTATGCTGGCCCGCACGCTGTGGACGCCAGGGGGCAAGTCAACTCGGCTGGACGTGTGACCATCACGCTTGCCCATGGCGGCAACGTGGTCCGGGCGCAAGGCAGTCTCGACGCGCAGACAGGCGGTGGCAAATGGGTTTCGCCTGGCTGCACGGGCGCATGGAGCGGTCAAAAGACGTCGTCTTGACGATCCGGACCCGGCCCGCTTCGACGTGTCTCGAATCGTGACTGACAGCGAATCGGAGTGAGAAGAATGACCTATATCGAAGGGGCATTGAGCGATGGCGAGAAAATCGTTTACCAAGCGCATTTTCATATCCTCTTATACGTTCTTGCCTGGTTTCTGATCATCGGCTGTTTATTGTTCGCGGGAGCGGCGTTCATTTTCTTTTCTGCTCCTGTGACATGGATCGCGGTCGGCGCGTGCCTCGTTGGCATCGGCTTTATCGCCTATTGGATGCTGCCAATCTGGACGACCGAGATCGGGGTCACCAGCGATCGGCTCATCATCAAGCGCGGATGGCTTTCGCGTTCGGTGAATGAGCTTCAGCTCGAGTCCGTCGAGAAAGTCAATTCCGAGCAAGACGTTTTGGGAAGAATATTGAATTACGGAAGTATCATTGTTTACGGCAAAGGAACCGAAGCTTTGAGACTTCCCGCCATCGCTGCACCGCGAGAATTTGTAAAAGAACTCGAAAACGCATCGAATTACTGGCGCGCAGAAGCGTCAGAGACCGACCCCGCGACAGCGCTCGACGACGCGAAAGCGCCCGACCACGCGTAAATGCCACCGGCATGAGCCCGTGATGAGACCGATTTCGCCCCGGCAACCGGTGGCAGCCGCTATCCGAAGTCCCCGCCCAACAGCAAGAAAATCCCGCACGACACACCAAAAACCGGGTCTGCGGTGGGACCAGACGTTCTGGACCACACTGATCCACGATCCGCCGAGAAGGCACCTGCGCATGCATCAACAAGTACCGAACGCTCATACCCCGCCTGACGCCCGTGCGTTGGCAAACCTCCTGGGCCGCTATCGCACGCCCAGCGCCGCACGCAGCACGCTTGAACTGTTAATCACCGCGCTGCCGTTCGTCCTCCTCTGGGTTCTGATGTGGGCCTTGCTGGATGCGGGTTATTGGCTAGGACTCCTTCTCGCCGTACCGGCGGCAGGATTCGTCGTTCGCCTCTTCATGATCCAGCACGACTGCGGCCACGGCGCATTCTTCCGGCGTCGTCGCGCGAACGATTGGGTTGGACGTGTCATCAGTGTGCTGACCTTGACGCCCTACGATCACTGGCGGCGCGACCACGCCGCCCATCATGCAGGCTCGGGCAATCTCGACCGCAGAGGCATCGGCGATATCAAGACGTTGACCGTGCGCGAGTTTCTGGCGCTGCCGCGATGGCGCCAGCTTCTCTATCGCGTGTACCGGCACCCTTTGGTGATGTTCGGAATTGGCCCGGCGTACTTATTCCTCCTGGCGAACCGGTTGCCGAGCGGACTGATGCGCGGCGGCTGGAAATCGTGGCTGAGCGCGATGGCGACGAATGGCGCAATAGCGGTTCTGGTCGCCGCGATGATCTGGCTTGTGGGCCCTGGCCCGTTCCTGCTTGTGCATCTGCCGATCATCCTGCTTGCAGCCTCGATCGGCGTTTGGCTCTTCTACATCCAGCATCAGTTCGAGGATACCTACTGGGCACCTGACGAGGGCTGGAATTTCCACACCGCGGCGCTGCACGGCAGTTCGCATTATGACTTGCCGGGCGTCCTGCGCTGGTTCACCGCCAATATCGGCGTGCATCATGTCCACCATCTGTCCAGCCGAATTCCGTATTATCGGCTGCAGCAGGTGTTACAGGATCATCCGGAGTACGCGGCTCTCGGACGGCTTACCTTGTTCCAGAGCCTGCAATGCGTGGGCAAGGCTTTGTGGGATGAGAGGAAACAGAAGCTGGTTTCTTTCCGCGAACTGCGGACGACGCTTCCGCTCGGGAGAACTGTCCGTCGTCGGCAGCGGTCATTGTCGCAAGACGGCGCATCGCAGGCATGAACGCGTCGCAAAGCCGGCCGACAGCACCCGGCTGCGAAACTTAAGGGAAAGGGCTTTCGACATGTCTGCCGGCCTCCTCCTCCGGCAGACCGTTTGAATCACAACGCCAGCGATTCGTGAATCCCCAATCCGATTCAATCAGTTAGGACGCCGCTTTAGCCGAGGATGTACTGCCCGCCATTCGCCGTGATGGTCGAGCCGGTGATGAACGCCGCATCCTCGCTGGCGAGGAAGGTGACGCAGCGCGCGATCTCCTCCGGCTTGCCGAGCCGTCCGACCGGGATCTGCGCGATGATCTTGCCCAGCGCGTCTTCCGGCACGCCCGCCACCATGTCGGTGTCGATATAGCCCGGCGCGACCGTGTTCACCGTGATGCCCTTGCGCGCGGTCTCCTGCGCCAGCGCCTTGGTGAAGCCGATGATGCCGGCCTTGGCAGCGGAATAGTTGGTCTGGCCCATCTGGCCCTTCTGGCCGTTGATCGAGGAGATGTTGATGATCCGGCCATAGCCGCGGTCGCGCATGCCGCCGAGAACCGGATGGGTCATGTTGTACATCGAGTTCAGGTTCACGCGGATGACATCGTTCCACATCTCCGGCGTCATCTTGTGAAACATCGCGTCGCGCGTGATCCCCGCGTTATTGACCACGACATCGACGGGGCCGAGATCGCTTTCGACCTGCTTCAGCCCGCTTTCGCAGGCGCTGTAGTCCCCGACATCCCATTTATAGACCGGGATGCCCGTCTCGCTCTGGAAGTCCTGCGCCGCCTGGTCGTTGCCGCCGTAATTCGCGGCGACGGTGTATCCTTCGTCCTTGAGGGCTGCGGCGATGGCGTGGCCGATGCCTCTGGTGCCGCCGGTAACGACTGCTACACGTGCCATGAGTGTCTCCTCCGCTTGATCCCACTTCTGCGTCGGCGTCTCGCGCGCCGCGACAGATACCCGGCAGGCGCGGCGGCCGCCGCTCGGGGCCGCGCACCGTCACGCCCGCTCTATCTCATTCTTGCCAGAAACGCCGGATGTGCCATGTCCTCGATCAATCGCGCTCCACGCACATGGCGATGCCCATGCCGCCGCCAATGCACAGCGTGGCGAGGCCGCGCTTAACGTCGCGCTTCTGCATCTCGTAGAGCAGGGTGACGAGGATCCGCGTGCCCGACGCGCCGATCGGATGGCCGATGGCGATGGCGCCGCCGTTCACGTTGACCTTTTCCGGGTCCCAGCCGATGCCCTTGTTGACTGCGCAGGCCTGCGCCGCGAAGGCTTCGTTGGCCTCGATCAGGTCGATCTGCTCGGGCGTCCAGCCGGCCTTTTCCATCGCCAGCTTGGAAGCCGGGATCGGCCCGGTGCCCATGATCTCCGGGTCCACGCCGGCGTGCGCCCAGGACACGATGCGCGCAAGCGGCTCCACGCCGCGCTTTTCGGCTTCAGCCGCGCTCATCAGGACCACGGCCGCCGCGCCGTCATTGATGCCGCTGGCGTTGCCCGCTGTCACGGTGCCGTCCTTGTCGAACGCCGGGCGCAGGCCGGACAGGCTCTCCGCCGTTACGCCCTCGCGGATGTATTCGTCTTCCTCGACGACCGTATCGCCCTTGCGGCCCTTGATGGTCACGGGGACGATCTCGTCCTTGAAGCGCCCGGCCTTCTTGGCGGCTTCGGCCTTGTTCTGGGAGGCCGCGGCGAACTTGTCCTGCTCCTCGCGGGTGATCTGCCATTTCTCCGCGACGTTCTCGGCGGTCTTGCCCATGTGATAGCCGTTGAACGCGTCCCACAGCCCGTCGCGGATCATGGTGTCCACCATCTCCAGATCGCCCATCTTGTGGCCCTGGCGGATGAAGGCGGCATGCTTGGACTGGCTCATGCTCTCCTGCCCGCCGCTGATGACAATGTTGCTGTCGCCCTGCCGGATCGCCTGGTAGCCGAGCGCCACGGTCCGCAGGCCGGAGCCGCAAACCTGGTTGATGCCCCAGGCCGGAGTCTCGATCGGGATGCCGGCGCCGATGGAGGCCTGGCGCGGGGGGTTCATGCCCTGGCCCGCGGTGAGGATCTGCCCCATGATGACCTCGGAGACCTCGCCCGGTTCGACCTTGGCGCGGTTCAGAACCTCCTTCATCACCGTCTGGCCGAGATAATGCGCCGGAACGCTGCTGAGGCCGCCGTTGAACGCGCCGACCGGGGTTCGCACGCCGCCCGCGATGACGATGGTCTCGTGATTGCTCATGCCGTCCTCCTGTTCACCGGCTGTTGCCGGACTTTACCGTTTCGGGCCTCGATGGCCGCGTTCTCCGATGCCTGTCGCATTGTGCGCCTGCAAACCGCGCGCGTGAACCGCCGGAAAGGCTCACGCCATCACATTTTCGAGTATCGGGCATTTCGCCAGATTTACCAAACGCCTCTTGCTCCGCACAAAGCTTGTTCCCCGGCTTCCGCAATGCAATATTGTCTTACGAAATTGTCTTACGTACCGTGGTCCCCGGCGGTGCCCCGCATCGGCGCATTCGCCCCCAGTACCTGACGAGACATTGAACATGGCCCATGATACCTCCCACGCGACCGGCAAGGGCAATAGCGAGCCGGCAGTCATCAAGAAATACGCGAACCGCCGGCTGTATAACACCGATACGAGCACCTATGTGACGCTCGACAACCTCGCCGACATGGTGCGCTCGGAGCGCGATTTCGTTGTTTACGATGCCAAGACCGGCGAGGACTTAACGCACCAGGTTCTCACGCAGATCATCGTCGACGAGGAGAGCAAGGGGCAGAACCTGCTCCCGATCAGCTTTCTCCGCCAGCTCATCCGGTTCTACGGCAAATCGATGGAAAAGCTCGTGCCGAGCTATCTCGAATTCAGCATGAACACGCTCACGCGCGAGCAGGAGAAGTATACCAAGCAACTCGCCGAAACCTTCGGGCAATCGCCGTTCGGCAACGCGGCATTCGAAGCCATGCAGAAACAGGCCCGCCAGAACATGGAAATGTTCGAGCAGGCGATGAGCATGTTCCAGCCTTTTCACACGCCCGAGAACGACGCGTCGGCGCAGGGCGATAGCGCCGCTCAGCCCCAGACGAACGAAAGCGCACCGGCCTCGGCCGAAGAGGTCGCGCAGCTCCGCGCGCAGCTCGCCGAAATGCGCGCGCGTCTCGACAAGCTCGCCAATAGCGACGGCGAGGACGGCGCGTCCTGATCGCTTCCCGCCATCTTTAGGCCATATAAGTTGACTGATATGCCGTTCGCTTAACGGGGTTCCGTCAGGCGGACAGATCGAAACCGTTTTTTAACGGTATTGCCCATAACTTGCGAACATTGAAGCGATTCCCTGCGGAGATGGATGTGGTGAACGCGCTGCGCGGAAGGCTTGGAACCGGCGACATGACGGGCCGGCGGCGGGCTGGAGGCGCGGTCGGGACCGTTGCGGTGTTGCTGACGGTCATGCCGTTGGCGGGATGTTCGGTGAATACGGCGACGATGGGCGGTTTCGCCGGCGAAACCGCCGAGCCCCAGGCCGCGAAAGAGGCGAAGAAGTCCGAGAATTCGGCCGAGCCATCGCTGTCGCAACGCCTGTCCGCATTGTGGAGCCGGGCGACCGCTTCCACTGGCGACGAAGAGTTGCAGACTGTGGCGCCGGCGGAGAGCTTCGAGCCGGAGCAGGCGCTCGCGCTGGTCAACGCGTATCGCGAGGAAAAAGGGCTCGCGCCGCTATCGCTTGATCCCAAGCTGAGACAGGCCGCGGACGCCCATGCGCAGGATCTGGCGAAGCACGACCGAATCTCCCATTTCGGTTCCGACGGCTCCGACCCTTGGGAGCGGGTCCAGCGGACGGGTTTCGAGCCCAAGGTCGCCGCGGAGAATGTGGGCACCGGCCAGATCACCTTCGGCGAAGTGTTCCGCGAATGGAAGCTCAGCCCCGATCACAACCGCAACCTGTTGCTGCCCGATGCGACGCATATGGGCGTGGCAGTGGCGCGCGAGCCGGACACGCAATTCGAGACCTTCTGGAGCCTGGTGGTAGGATCGCCGAGTTGAGCGGTTCAGCGATTGGTCGTTGCTCTCCAAAAGAATTTGCCCCAGCCGCCTTGCCAAAGCCCCCCTTGGCTTAGTATCTCTGTGAGTGGAGAGGTGGCCGAGCGGTCGAAGGCGCTCCCCTGCTAAGGGAGTATACGGCAAAACCGTATCGTGGGTTCGAATCCCATCCTCTCCGCCATAGCCTTCCATTTTTGACTGATAAAGCAAAGAGTTACGCG
>JBKGZY010000091.1:0-10183 GCA_046543175.1 Dichotomicrobium sp. | reverse complement strand
CATGCCGCCTCGCGGACACGGGATCGTTCTTCGGCCGGCCGCATCGCGATCCCGGGTCAGCAACGTGTCGTCCCGTGCGCGGCGCGGCATGAAATGCCGCGGCGCAGACACGGGACCCGGATGGGCGCGGTGGGATGACGCTTGCTTATGGACTGCTGGGTTGCGCGGGTCATCCCGGCTCGGGAACCAGGGGCTGCCCAAGCATGGCAAGCCCGGCAAAGACGAATGTTGATCCGTTTCAATCGGCGTGTATCAAGCGCTACAGCATCGGGCGATAAATCCGGATCGTCCGATGCTGTAGGTTGTTTGGTTGTCGCGCCGGGTTTGCGAAAAACCGGTTTCCACTTTTTCGCCCGGCGCTCTAACGCTGGAGGCTGTCCAGCAGCGACTGCTCCACCGTGAGCCCCTGCGCGCGCACTTGGGCACGGCGCTCCAGCCGGCGCTGGCCCGGCAAGCGCGCATCGCCGTCCGCCTCGATCCACGCAGCAAGCTCGGCAAAGCGGTCGGGCGCATCCGCGCTCAGCGCTTCCGCGGATATGGCAATGATGAGCTGCCCGGTCGCGGGCGGGCCGCCTTCCGCGTCCAGAAACGACGTCGCTTCGCGCGCATAGCGCGCGCCCGTCAGCCCCGCGGCCAGCAACTCCACCATCAGCGCCAGCGCCGCGCCCTTGGCGTCGCCGAAGGGCAGCATCGCGCCTTCGACCGCGCGGGCCGCGTCCGTCGTCGGCTGGCCCTGCGCATCGACCGCCCAGCCTTCCGGGATCGGCTCGCCGCGCTCGCGTGCTGCCACGATCTTGCCCCGCGCCACCTTCGACAGCGACAGGTCGATCACAAGCGGCTCCCGTCCGGGCAGCGGTGCGGCAAATGCGATCGGGTTGGTGCCGAACAGGCGCGACGCCCCGCCCCACGGCGCCATCGCCGCCGGTGTGTTGGCGAACATCAGCGCGACACAGCCCTGTTCGGCGAAGGGCTCGACGCTGTGCCCCGCGACCCCGCAGTGATGCGAACGGTAGAACCCCGCCATGGCAATTCCCTGCGACTTGGCCATGTACGGAAGCTGGCCCGTCACCCGGTCGAACGCCGGGTAATAGAAGCCGTGGGCCACGTCCACATGCAGCGCCCCCGGCGCGGCCTCGCGGACCACCGGGGTGGCGTGACCGTCGACCTTGCCGGCGTTTGCCTGCGCGGCATAAGAGGCGACCCGCTGTAGCCCGTGCCCGCTCTGCCCGTCGATCTCCGCTTCCACGAGCGCCCGCGCGACCGATTCGGCGTTGTCGGCCGCGACCCCGTTCGCCATCAGGGTTTTCTCGACGCGGTGGCGCGCCTCGGCAATCGAAATCGTGACCTGTGTCATCGGCTCTCTTTCCGGGGTTGCGGGGCTACTTCAGTGTGCAGTGATAAAAGACCGCATCGGTCAGGCAGTGGCTGACGCGCAATTCGACCGGCTGGCCGCTGTAGTCGAACGCGATGCGCTCGATCGCCAGCAGCGGTTCGCCAACCCGGCATGTCAGCCGGCGCGCGGTGTGTTCGCCGGCAGCGACGGCCCGCAGGTTTTCCTCTACCCGCGCGACCGTGATGCCGAAATCCGTCTGGTAAAGATCGTAGAGCGTGTTGGGGATCGTCTCGCGGTTGAGAAGATCGGCGAACAGCGTCTCGGACAGTGAAATCTTTTCGTCGATGATCGAACGCGCCTGATGCGTGCGCGTCCGGAGGATACGAATGACCCGCGTTTCCGGCGAAACCGCGAGGGCGGCACGTTCCCGCGCGTTCGGTTCATCGACGGCGATCTCGACATCCCGGCTTTCGGGGTGAATGCGCCCGCTCGCGCCGTAAAGCTGGAAAAATCGGAAATGCACATTATCCGAGGTATGCCGTGCGACGAAAGTGCCGCGGCCCTGGTGCCGCTCGACGAGATGCTCGGCCGCCAGCGCGTCGAGGGCCTTGCGCACCGTGCCCTGGCTGACGCCGAGTTCCTCCGCCAGCTGAAACTCGTTCGGCAGCGCGCGTCCGGGCGCCCAGATACCCGACAGGATGCGCTCGGTCAGCACGCGCTTGACCTGCGCGTAAAGCGGCTGGGCGTCGAGCTTGTCCCGTGGGTCGGCCATTCCTGCGCGTTTCGCTCCGGCGATTGACTCGGTCTGTCGGAGAGGATAGCACTACTCTTATATAAGATATATCATTCTGTCGAGATTCCCGCTACAGGAGGTGCATGTGCCGGTTCCCCACTTTCTCGTCCACTCCCCGAAAGACAATGTCGGCGTCGTCGTCGTCGAGGATCTCACGGCCGGCACCGAAATGTCGGGCGTCATCACCGAATCGGATTCCGACCTGTCACTGCGCGCCCTCGACGACATTCCCATCGGCCACAAGGTCGCGCTCACCGACCTGAAATCGGGCGACACCGTGATAAAATACGGCGAGGACATCGGGCGCATGATCGGCGATGTCAGCAAGGGCGGCCATGTCCACACCCACAATCTCAAGACCAAGCGCTGGTAGGAGGCGACCATGAGCAACCGCAAATTCCTTGGCTACCGGCGCGAGAACGGCCGCGTGGGCGTGCGCAATCACGTGGCGATCCTGCCGGTGGACGATATCTCCAATGCCGCGTGCGAGAACGTCGCGAAGAACATCCAGGGCACGATGGCCCTGCCGCACGCCTATGGGCGGCTGCAGTTCGGCGAGGACCTTGACCTTCATTTCCGCACGATCATCGGTCTCGGCGCGAACCCGAACGTCGCCGCCTGCGTGGTGATCGGCATCGAGCCGGGCTGGACCAACCAGGTGGCCGAGGGCATCGCGGAAACCGGCAAGCCGGTGGCGGCTTTCGCCATCGAGCAGAACGGCGACATCAAGACCGTGGCGGATGCCTCGCGCAAGGCCAAGGACTTCGTGCACTGGGCCACCGAGCTTCAGCGCGAGGAATGCGACATCGCCGACCTGTGGGTCTCCACGAAGTGCGGCGAGTCCGACACCACGACCGGCCTCGGCTCCTGCCCGACCGTCGGCAACATGTACGACAAGCTGATCCCCGAAGGCATCTACGGCGTGTTCGGCGAGACCTCCGAGATCACCGGCGCGGAGCATATCTGCAAGGCGCGCGCGGCCTCGCCCGAGATCGGCGAGAAGTTCATGGCCACCTTCCAGGCCTACCAGGACGAGGTGATCGAGCCGCACAAGACCTCGGACCTGTCCGATTCGCAGCCCACCAAGGGCAATATCGAGGGCGGTCTGACCACCATCGAGGAAAAGGCGCTCGGCAACCTCGAAAAGATCGGCAAGCAGTGCCGCTATATCGACGTGCTGGAACCCGCCGAAGCGCCGGCCAAGGGGCCGGGCCTGTATTACATGGACACCTCCTCGGCGGCGGCGGAATGCGTCACGCTGATGGCCGCAGCCGGGTATGTCGTCCATACCTTCCCGACCGGACAGGGCAATGTCGTCGGCAACCCGATCCTGCCGGTCGTCAAGATTTCGGCCAATCCGCGCACGGTGCGCACCATGTCGGAGCATGTCGATGTCGACGTCTCCGGCATCCTGCGCCGTGACATGACGCTGGACCAGGCGGGCGATGCGCTGATCGACATGGTGATCCGCACCGCAAACGGCCGGCACACGGCGGCCGAGGCGCTGGGGCACCGCGAGCTGGTGATGACCAAGCTGTATCGCAGCGCCTGAGCCGAGCGATGCGGCGGTGTGCGGCTCCGGCCGCCGCCGCGCCCACCCGGAGTCGGTGATGGCCGAGATCGTCATAAGCGAATTCATCACGCCGCAAGCGCTCGCCCTGCTGGAGCGCACGCACAGCGTGCATTACGACCCGGCGCTGTGGGAGCGCCCGGAGGAACTGGCCGCCGCGCTCGCCGGGGCGCGGGCCATCGTGGTGCGCAACAAGACGCAGGTGCGCGGTAGCGTTCTCGAAGCGGCGGACCGGCTGGAGGCGGTCGGGCGGCTCGGCGTCGGCCTCGACAACATCGACCTGGACGCGTGCGAAGCGCGCGGCATCAAGGTTCTGCCCGCGCGCGGCGCGAACGCCTCGGCGGTCGCGGAATACGTCATCGGCGCGACGCTCCTCCTGCTTCGCCGCGCATTCTCGGCCACGCCCGAGCTGGTCGCCGGCCACTGGCCGCGCGAGCAGTTGATCGGCCGCCAGGTCGAGGGCAAGCGGCTGGGGCTGCTGGGCTTCGGCTCGATCGGGCAGGTCACGGCGGGCAAGGCGCGCGCGCTGGGCATGGAGATCGCGGCGCACGACCCGGCGATACCGCATGACGCGCCGTGCTGGCAGACCGAGGCGCGGCGGACGACCTTCGAGGAATTGATCGCCACGAGCGACGTGCTGAGCCTGCATCTGCCGCTTACCGACGAAACGCGCGGATTGCTTGGCGGGCCGGCTCTGGCGCGCATGAAACCCGGCGCGATCATCGTCAATACCGCGCGCGGCGGGATTGTGGATGAAGCGGCGCTGGCGGCGGCCCTGCGCGAAGGACGGCTGGCAGGGGCTGCGCTCGACGTGTTCGATGCCGAACCGATCGACGGCGCCACGGGCGCGTTGTTCGCGGGCCTCGACAACGTGATCCTGACGCCGCACATCGCCGGGGTCACGGAGGAGTCGAACGCGCGCGTGAGCGAAGTGACGGCGCGCAATGTGCTCGACGCGCTCGCCGGCTAGCTTCCGAAAAGCTGCCTGGTGATGAGATAGCCCAGCAGCGCCGAGGTTCCCGTCAACACCGTGCCCCAGATCACATCGGCGACCGCCACCGTTACCGGCCAACCCTTCAGCGTCGCAAGGTTCGTCATGTCGTAGGTGCCGTAGCAGAAGAAGCCGAACAGCGCGCCGTAGATGAGCGCGGTCTGCCATGCCCCCGATTTGAGGGCCGGGCCGACCGCGAAGATCACCACGCCGATCACATAGACGGCGTAGAACACCGCCGCTACCGAGAGGTTGGGCTTGTCGAGCAACAGGTCGCCCAGCCGCGAGAAATAGAATGTCTTGGCGATATAGCCCAGCCAGAGAAAGTCGGCGAACAGGAAGATCGCGGCGGTGACGAGATAGGCGGCCAGGTATTGCATCTGCTCATTCCCATCGGAGCCTTTTTTTCGGCAAAGGCGTTATCCGTTCACATGGCGCGACGACGCTGGACGTCAGCGGCCGGCGCGGTCGACGCTGGATCGCTGTGGATGTGCCCGCTTGTGCGCATGAGATTAAACGCGCGCGCGACGGCGCTGGATTGCCGCCGGCGCTCCGGCTGGCGCTGGGTCTATCCCCGCGCCTGCGCGGAGAGCCATCTCCTTGTGGCGTCCGTTTTCATGGCAGCAGGGGATCTGGCGACCGAAAGTGCGACCAAACAAGAGCTTAGAGCCTGTTCACAGCGATTCGGTTTTCGTTGAACAGGCTCTAATCCCGCTTTGCCCGAAGTACTTCGTTCATCGTTTTTGTGAACGCTGACTCTCCGCAACGCGTGACCAGCAACACGGTGATTGCGAGCGTAGCGGAGCGAAGGCCGGCGCGAAGCGACGAAACTATCCAGCGGCAGTGAGTGCGGTTTCTGAATTGCTTTGGTCTTTCAGACGCAATGGCCTGGTTCAAACAGGTCGGATAGAGCGCTATGAGGAATAGGGCCGGCCGTCGTCACGGAACACGATATAGATCGCGGGAATGACGAGCACTGTCAGTAGCGTCGATGACGCCAGCCCGAACAGCAGCGAGATCGCCAGCCCCTGGAAGATCGGGTCGAAAAGGATCACCGACGCGCCGATCATGGCCGCGATCGCGGTGAGCAGGATCGGCTTGAAGCGGATCGAGCCGGCCTCCAGCAGCGTGTCGCGCAGCGAGGCTTCCGGCCGGCGGCCGTGGCGGATGAAGTCGGCCAGCAGGATCGAGTTGCGCACGATGATGCCCGCCAGGGCGATGAAGCCGATCATGGACGTTGCCGAGAATGCCGCGCCGAACAGCCAGTGCCCGATCATGATGCCGATCAGCGTCAGCGGGATGGGCGTCAGGATGACGAGCGGCAGCTTGAACGAGCTGAACTGGCCGACGACGAGAAAGTAGATGCCGAGAATGGCCAGCGTAAAGGCGATGCCCATGTCGCGGAACGTCACGTAGGTGACTTCCCACTCGCCGTCCCACAGCAGGACCGGCCCGGATTCGTCCAGCGGCTGGCCATGCAGCCGGATGTCGGGACGCGGGACGTCGCCCCAATCGCGCGCCTCGATCGCGTCGGCTACGGCCATCATCCCGTAGATCGGCGCCTCGAACTGGCCCGCGAGCTCACCCATCACCATGACCACCGGGCGGCCATTGCGCCGGAAGATGGTCCTCGACGCCTTTTCGCGCTCCAGCGTGACCACGTCGCCAAGCTCGACCACGTCCGTGCTGCCGGGAATGGCATTCGCCGGCACGGGCGTCGAGAGGGTGCGCTGCGATACGCTCAGGTCCTTCTTCGGAAGCTGGACGGCGATCTCGATGGGATAGCGCCCGCCGCCGCGATGCGAGTAGCCGACTGGCACTCCCGACAGGTAGGCTTGGACAGCGTTGTAAACGTCGCCCTGCTCCACGCGATGGAACTCCAGGTTGTCCTGATCGATTCGCACGCGCAGTTGATCGGCGGCCACGCCCACGCTGTCATCGACATCGACGATGAAACCGGCCTCCTCGAAGATCGCCCGGACTTCTTCGGCGACGGCGAGCCGCGTGGAGCGGTCCGGTCCGTAGATTTCCGCGAGCAGCGTCGCGATGACCGGCGGCCCGGGCGGAACCTCCGCGACCTTCACCGAGGTGCCCTCGGGCGCCGCCAGCCCCTTCAGCCGCTCCCGCACCTCCAGCGCGATCTCGTGGCTTACGCGCTCGCGCTCCGCCTTGGGCGTCAGGTTGACCTGCAAGTCGCCCAGTTCCGGCGCGTCGCGCAGGTAGTAGTGGCGCACCAGCCCGTTGAAATTGAATGGGGCCGCCGTTCCCGCGTAGGCCTGGATGGACTCCAGTTCCGGGACGTCCTTCAGCCGCTCGGCCGCGAGACCAAGAACCCGGTCGGTGGACTCCAGCGTCGCGCCTTCCGGCAGGTCGACGACCACCTGCATCTCCGACTTGTTGTCGAAAGGCAGAAGCTTCACGGTCACGGCGTTGAAATAGAACAGTGACAGCGAGGCGAGCGTCGCCAGCCCCACGAGGATCAGGAACGTCCAGGCGCGCCAGCGCGCGCGCAGGATCGGCCGCGCGACCAGCCGGTAGGCGCGGCCCAGCGCGCCTCCGGACGACGCCTCCGCCTCCCCGCCATGCGCTGCGCCGCGCCCGGCAATTCTGAGCATCAGCCAAGGCGTCAGCATCACCGCGACGAAGAAGGAGAAGATCATCGCCGCCGAAGCGTTGACGGGGATCGGCGCCATGTATGGCCCCATCAGCCCGGACACGAACAGCATCGGCAGCAGTGCCGCAACGACGGTCAGCGTGGCGATGATCGTCGGGTTGCCGACCTCGGCCACCGCTTCGATGGCCGCGCGCATCCGCGTCCTGTCGTCGCCCATCCCCCAGTGGCGCGCGATGTTCTCGATGACCACGATGGCGTCGTCCACGAGGATGCCGATGGAGAAGATCAGGGCGAACAGGCTGACGCGGTTGATGGTGTAGCCCAGCAGCCATGAGGCGAACAGCGTGAGCAGGATCGTCGTCGGGATGACGATCAGCACCACGAGGCTTTCGCGCCAGCCGATCACCAGCGCAATCAGAACCACGATCGAGATGGTCGCCAACCCGAGGTGAAACAGGAGCTCGTTGGCCTTCTCGTTGGCGGTCTCGCCGTAATCGCGCGTCACGGATATATTGACATCGTCGGGCACCAGCCGCGGCTGCAGTTCGGCGAGGCGCTCGATGATCTGGTCCGCGATGACCACGGCGTTCGCCCCCGCCCGCTTGGCAATGGCGAGGGTCACGGCTGGGTAGCGCCGGAGCGTGCCGTCTTCATCGCGCGCGTAATGCCAGGCGCGATGCTCGCGCGGCTTGGCGTCCATGCGGATATCGGCGACGTCGCGGACATAGACCGGCCGGCCGTCGCGCGCGGTCATCTGGAGCGAGCCGATATCGGGAATGCCTTGCAGCGTCTGTCCGGCATTGACGATCACATGCTGGTTCCGGTCGCGGACATAGCCGGCCTGGAAGGAGCGGTTCGCCCCCTCTATCTTCCCGACAAGCTGCGCCAGCGTGATGTTGTAGAGCGACAGCTTCTCGGGGTCCGGCTCCACCCGGATCTGCTTCGCCCGCCCGCCGGCGATGTAGCTCAGACCCACATCCTGCAGCTTGGCGAGTTCCACCCGCAGGTCCTCGGCGATATGGTAAAGGCCGGTGTCGTCCCATCGCTCCGCGGCCTCGGGCTTCGGCCAGAGCGTCAGGGTGACGATCGCCACGTCGTTGATCCCGCGCCCGACGATCAGCGGTTCGGGGATGCCGATCGGGATGCGGTCCATGTTGGCGCGGACCTTCTCGTGCACGCGCAGGATGGCGTCGTCCTTGTCGGTGCCCACGAAAAAGCGCGCGGTGACCAGAACGCGGTCATCCACCGTCTGGCTGTAGACGTGCTCGACGCCGTCGATGGCCTTGACGATCGTCTCCAGCGGCTCCGTGACCAGCTTGACGGCATCCTCCGCCTTCAGCCCATCGGCCTGGACGTGAATGTCGACGAGCGGCACGCGGATTTGCGGCTCCTCCTCGCGTGGCAGCGAGACGAGCGCCATCAGCCCCAGCGCCAGCGCGGCCAGCAGGAGAAGAGGGGTCAGCGGGGAGCGGATGAAGGCGCTGGTGAGGTGACCGGAGATGCCGAGTTTCATGGCTTGACCAGCCTGTCGCCGTCCTGCAGGCCGGACAGGATTTCGACGTGGCGCGTGCCATCTTCGCGGGTGATCGTCTGTCCCGGCTGAACCACCACGTCTATCGGCGCCGCGCCGTCGCGCACAAGCCGGACATAGTCCTGGCTGTAGCGCTGGAAGACGTAGTCCGGTGGAACGAGGAAGGTCTCGCGCTCGTTGACCGCGACCCAGACAAGCACGCGCTCACCGACGAAGAAGTCGCCGAGGCCGGCGACTTCGGCATCCGCCACGACGCGGCCGCTGCCAAGCTCGGGATAGACCTTGACGATCTTGCCCGTGCGCACCGGCCCCTGATCGGGACTCAACCCCCGCGCGCCAACGCTTACCGCGTCGCCTTCGCTCATGTAGCGGGCGTGCCGTTCGGGGATTTCCAGGCGCAGGATGTACTTGTTGGCGGCGACCGTGGCGATGCTTTCCCCGGGCATCACGACGCTGCCCGCCGTCACGGGAACGTCCAGCACGCGGCCCGGCGCGGGCGCCAGCACCTCGCCTTCGCTCAGCCTTTCTTCCAGCACCGAGAGTTCGCCACGTGCCGATTCAAGATTGTTGCGCGTGACACTGAACTGGGTGCGCAGCTCCTCCATCCGGGATTCCGAAATGACTCCGCGCTCGCTCAGCCGCTGGCCGCGATCCAGATCGGCCTTCGCTTTTTCGAGTTCGGCCTCCAGCCCCTGAATGCGCGCCTGGACCGACCGCATCTCCAGGCCGAGCTTCTCATCGCCGACAATGGCGATCACCTCGCCGGTCGTGACCTCGCTGCCTTCATCGACGCGCAGATCGACGATCGTCCCCGACAGGCGCGCGCGGGCGCTCACCCTGTCGGTGCTTTGCACCGTGGCGAAGACCGATTTGCGGTCGGTGATCGTCGCGGACCGGACGTCATAACCGGCCTCATCGGCGAGCGCCGCGGCAACGGTCACAGCGCACGGCGCGATCGCGACAAGCACAACACGGCACAGGGTCAAACAGCCCGATACACTCATCAGCTTTACAAGCCCCCGGGAATCGAATGGTTCAGTATCAAAAAATGCGCGTTCGTCCAAACGACCGGTCTTGGCGTGCGGGCGACTGCTGTCTCCGCATGCGCCCACCCGTCGTCGTCGAAACTTATCGCCAGGACCGCGAGGCTCTCCTTGATGCGCGTCAATAATTGCAGACGCTGAAAGGAAAGAGCCACATCGCCGCGCAGGAGAGCAAGCGTTAATGCGGCAAGCGTCTCGCCGGTCCCTGCGTCAATCTGGGGGCACTCAGCAGTTGGCCCCGGATCAACCGGGACAGGCGGCGTTGTCGCTCTTATCGGCCTCGCCGGTCTCGCAGGCATCGTCGCCGC
>JBKGZY010000090.1:0-10364 GCA_046543175.1 Dichotomicrobium sp. | reverse complement strand
GACTGCGTCACGTCGAAACTGCCCGGCGTCTCGGGCAAACGGCCCCAGACATGCAGCCCGTCGCTGAACTGGCTCTCCTTCACGTCGCAGACGAAGCGGTCGATCCGCGTGATCGCCTCCGCCGGGCAGGCCGCCGCGTCCAGCCCGAGATCGGCCTCGACGCCCTGCGCGCGCGCCTCCTCGCGAATATCATCCTGCAAGCGGTCGCGGCGCTTCGGGTCCAGCCCGTCGGCGTTGGAGAATTCATCGAGCAGCGTTTCAAGGCGCGCCAGCCTCTCAGGCGCGCCGCTGGTGCGCAGCGGCGGCGGCACATGGCCGAGCGTCACCGCGCCGATCCGGCGCTTGGCCTGCGCGGCCTCGCCGGGGTCGTTGACGATGAAGGGGTAGATCACTGGCAGATCGCCGATCAGCGCCTCGGGCCAGCAGTCGCCTGACAGCGCCACCGATTTGCCGGGCAGCCATTCCAGCGTGCCATGCGCGCCGACATGGATGAGCGCATCGCAGCCAATGGCGTGGCGCAGCCAGAGATAAAACGCGACATAGGCATGGCGCGGCACGCGCGAAATGTCATGGTAGTCGTCATAGCGCCGCTCGGGCGAACCGCGCTCGGGCTGTAGCGCGACCAGCGCCGATCCGCGCCGGGTGGCGGCGAAGTGGAACGCGCCGTCGCGGCAGGCCGGGTCGTCCTCCGGCGCGCCCCAGGCTTCGGCGAGATCAGCCCGCAGCTTGGGCGGCAGCGTCTCCAGCGCGGCGCGGTACGCCTCGAGCGGCCAGCTTCTCGTCTCCTGTGACAAAGCGCCTTCGAGCGCCGGGCCGTCCGCGACCGCGTAGCCCGCCTCGCCCAGATCGCTCAGGATCGCTTCGGCCGAGGCCAGCGCGTCCAGCCCCACCGCATGGGCCATGTTCCAGTCCTTGCCCGGATAGGTGGAGAGCACCAGCGCCGGGCGCTTGTCTTTCGCCGGCGGCTCAGCCAGCGCCACCCAGCGCGCAACCCGGTCCGCAATCGCCTCGATGCGATCCGCCCGCGGCTGATGGCAGGTGCGGGAGAATTGCAGCGCCTCGTCGAACGCCCCCGGCTCCTTGAACGAGCCGACCCCGGCGAACACGCGCCCGTCCACCTCGGGCAGCACGACATGCATCGCCAGATCGGGCGGCGACAGCCCGCGCTCGGACTCTGCCCACGCCGCTTCGGTCGAGGTCGCCAACGCCACCTGAAACACCGGCGCGCCGGCGGCATCCAGCGGCGAGGCGCCATCATCGCCCTTGCCGGAAAACGCCGTGACATTGACGATCGCCGCGGGCCGCGCGAAGGCCACCTGACGCGCCAGCCAGCCGGCCGGCTCGGGCGCCTTCAGCGAGGGCGCGAACAGCCCTGCGACATCGTAGCCGCGCGCGCGAAACGCCGCGAACAACGCCCCCACCGGCGCGAGGTCGGCCGCCGTCAGATAGGCCCGGTAGAACGTCACGAGGATGCGCGGGCGATTGCTCTCGGCCGGAAACGCCGCGAGCGGACAGCACGTGCCATGCTCCGGCGTCCACGCCCCGACCATCGGCACGGCCTTCGCCCCCGTGACCGGCCCGGCATAAAGCCCCGCCGCCAGCGCGAGTTGCGCCAGCGCCGCCTGCGCCGCGACCTCGCCGCCGGTATCGCACAGCTCGGCCAGCCGCCGCAGCGTCGATTCCGGCACGGTCGAGACTTCGTCGAGGCGCGGATCGGGCCGCCCATCGGCGGGCAGCACCGCAAGCGCGATGCCCTTCTCGCGGGCCAGCGCCTCGACCTGCTGGAGCCCGTAGGACCAGTAGGGCACGCCGCCGATCAGCCGGACCAGAATGCCCTTCGCGCCGGTGAGCGTCTGTTCGATATAGGTATCGACCGAGAGCGGATGCTTCAGCGCGGCCAGGTTCGCCAGCCGCAGGCCCGGCAGCGCCGCCCCGCTCGCCTGTGCCCGATGCCACCCCGCCGCGAACGCCCCGAGATCGCTGTCGGAAAACGACAGCACGACCAGATCGGCCGGCGACTGGCCCAGATCGGTCGGCGTCTCGGTTTCCTCCAGCCCGTGGGATTCGCGAAAGATGACATGCATCGGTCACGCCTACTCGCTCAGCGCCGCGCGGATCGCGGATTCGTCGATCCGGTCGTGCTCGGCGATCACCACAAGCTGGCCCGTGCGCGGTTCATCGGGCCGCCACAGCCGGTCATATTGCGTGCGCACGCGCGCGCCCACTGCCTGCACCATCAGGCGCATCGGCTTGCCGGCGACAGCGGCATAGCCCTTGACCCGCAGGATGTCGCGCTCCGTGGCGAGCCGGACGATTCGCGCGGCCAGCGCGTCGGCGTCGGCCTGCTCGGGCAGCGCCACGACGATACTGTCGAAGTCCTCGTGGTCGTGTTCCGGTTCGCCGTCGTGATGCGAGGGCCGGGCGTCCATGTCGTCCTCGGCGGCGGCTTCCAGACCGATGATGACGCGGGTATCGACCTTCCCCTCGCTGACCTCCACCACCGGCAGTGGGCGATGCGCGGTTTCTTCGATGATCGCGCGCGCCTTGGCGACGCCCTCCGCCCCGGCGAGGTCCGGCTTGGTCAGCAGCACGATGTCCGCGCAGGCGACCTGGTCCTCGAACACCTCCGACAGCGGCGTCTCGTGGTCCAGGCTGTCATCGGCCAGCCGCTGCGCCTCGACCGCGTCGACATTCGGCGCGAAGCGGCCCGCCGCGACGGCCTCCGCATCGGCCAGCGCGACCACGCCGTCAACCGTGATGCGCGAGCGGATATCCGGCCAGTCGAAAGCCTTTAAGAGCGGCTTGGGCAGCGCCAGCCCGGAGGTCTCGATCAGGATGTGCTCGGGACGCGGGTCGAGCGACAGCAGCGCCTCGATGGTCGGGATGAAGTCGTCGGCCACGGTGCAGCAGATGCATCCATTGGCCAGCTCCATGATGTTCTCCGCCGGGCAGTCCGGGATCGCGCAGGATTTGAGCATATCGCCGTCTACCCCGACATCGCCGAATTCGTTCACAACCACCGCAAGCCGCTTGCCCTGCGGGTTCTGCATGAGCTGGCTGATAAGCGTGGTCTTGCCGGAACCGAGAAAGCCGGTGATGACCGTGACGGGCAGCTTCTCCAGGTCAGGCATATATGGTCTCCATTGGCGGGATGCGGACGATGCAGTTCCTGCGAAAGTGTTCCGGGCGCTCGCGCCATGGCACGATGCCGTCCGGCGCGCTCAGGTAGCGCGCAACGCCTTCGAGAATGACGTCGATATGCGCGTCCGCGTCGAGACCGCCAAAAACATAGGTCCAGCGGCCCGGCCCGCGCAGCCCGATGGTACAGCCCTTCGAACAGTTGGAGAGACACTCGACCGGCCGCAGAGCCACGCCGTCCGGCAGCGACCGTTCGCTCAGCGCCGCATGAAGACGCGCGCCCGGCCGGGGCGCGTTCGCGTCATTTGGCTCTCCGCAGCGGCAGGTGGTACACACGAGCAGTTCCACCCCGTCGGAAGCGTCAACGCTCATGGCCGCGCCTCCGCCTGCGAGGTTCCTGAAGAGAAAGCGAATATGTCAACGATTGCCCCTTCTGAAGAGGGGACAAGGGCAGATGGCGGGCAAAACCTTTCAATGACCCGTCACCGGACACCCCCGTCCGGTTCACGTCCATGCCGCTGGCAGGTCTCCCGGCTTACGGATGTCAGGGCGCTGCGGCTCTGGCGGTCATCCGGCCTTCCCAGCCTTGCAGGGCCAGTGGCAATGGATGCCCTCTCCGATCACGGTCGCGGGGGCGGCTGCGCTTGGGGATTTGGCTCCCGTGGCGCATTCCCTTTTCACTTGTCTTCAACAAGCACCAGCGTCGCGGTATGTTTCCGAGCCCGGCCGGTTTTGTCAAGATTGAGAGGTGAGCGATGAACAATGTCAACGAGCGCCACGCGGAGAAGATGCAGAAGATCAAGGCCGCGCGCGAAAAGTTGATGGCCACCAAAACCGAAGAAAAAGGGCTTATCATCGTTCACACCGGCACGGGCAAGGGCAAGTCGTCTTCGGCCTTCGGCATGATCATGCGCTCGATCGCGCATGGAATGCCTTGCGCGGTGGTGCAGTTCATCAAGGGAAAATGGAGCACGGGCGAGCGTGAGTTCCTGCGCGCGCGCTTCGCGGACGAGTGCCGGTTCGTGGTCTCCGGCGAGGGCTTCACCTGGGATACGCAGGACCGCGAGCGCGACATCGCCGCGGCGCGGGCCGGCTGGGAACAGGCCAAGGCGTTCATCCGCGATCCCGAGATCCGCATGGTGCTGCTGGATGAGATCAACATCGCGCTGCGGTACGACTATCTGGACATCGACGAGGTCGTGAGCTTCCTGCTCACCGAAAAACCGGAGATGACCCATGTCGTCCTGACCGGGCGCAACGCCAAGCCGGAGCTGATCGAGGCCGCCGATCTCGTCACCGAGATGAACCTGGTGAAGCACCCGTTCCGCGACGGCATCAAGGCGCAGCCGGGCGTGGAGTTCTGATCGCTGATGGCGCGCGCGCTGATGATCCAGGGCACCGGCTCGAATGTCGGCAAGTCGCTGCTTGTCGCCGGGCTGTGCCGCGCCGCGTACAGGCGGGGTCTTCGCGTCGCGCCGTTCAAGCCGCAGAACATGTCGAACAACGCCGCCGTTACGGCCGATGGCGGCGAGATCGGCCGGGCGCAGGCACTTCAGGCGCAGGCTTGCGGGCAGCCGCCGATCATCGACATGAACCCGATCCTGCTGAAACCCGAGAGCGATACCGGCTCGCAGGTGATCGTGCAGGGGCGGCGGCTGACAACCGTGAAGGCGCGCGACTACAAGGCGCTCAAACCCCGGCTTCTGGAGAAGGTGCTCGAGAGCTTCACCCGACTGAAGGCGGAGAACGACCTGATCCTCGTGGAGGGCGCGGGCAGCCCGGCGGAGGTCAATCTGCGTGCCGGCGACATCGCCAACATGGGCTTTGCGCGCGCCGCGCAGGTGCCGGTGATGCTGGCCGGGGATATCGACCGGGGCGGCGTGATCGCGCAGATCATCGGCACGCAGGCGGTGATGGACGCAGGCGACGCGGCGCTCGTCGCCGGTTTCCTCATCAACAAGTTCCGGGGCGATCCGAGCCTGTTCGATGACGGCTATGCGCTCATCGAAGCGCTCACGGGCTGGCGCGGCTTCGGCGTGCTGCCCTATTTCGCCGAGGCGTGGAAGCTGCCGGCGGAAGACGCGCTCGACATCGCGCCGGGGCGCGGCACCGGGAAGCTGCATATCGTGTGCCTCGGGCTGTCGCGGATCGCCAATTTCGACGATCTCGACCCGCTGGCGCAGGAGCCGGATGTGCGCCTGTCCATGCTGCGCGCAGGCCAGCCTATCCCGGGCGACGCGGACCTCGCGATCCTGCCGGGGAGCAAGACCACGCGCACCGACCTGGAGCTTGTGCGGCGGCAAGGCTGGGACATCGATCTCGCGGCGCATGTTCGCCGTGGCGGGCATGTGCTCGGTATCTGCGGCGGCTATCAGATGCTTGGCAGGATGGTGCGCGACCCCGACGGGCTGGAAGGCGCGCCGGGCGATACGCCGGGCCTCGGCCTGCTCGACATCGAGACGGAGATGACCCCTGAGAAGCGTCTTGCCGAGACGCGGGCGGTCCATGCGGCGACCGGCGCGGAATTCAGCGGCTATGAAATCCATATCGGCCGGACGGAGGGGCCGGACCGCCTGCGGCCATTTGCCCATGTCGATGGCAGGCCGGAAGGCGCGGTCAGTGCGGACGGCCGGATTGCCGGAAGCTACCTGCACGGCATGTTCCGCGACGATGCCTTCCGCGCCGCCTATTTGCGCCTTCTTGGCGCCGCGCCCGCCGCGGCATCCTATTCCGAGACGGTCGAGCGCACGCTCGACGCGCTGGCGGACCACATGGAGACGCATCTCGACATCGCGGGGCTGCTGGACCTCGCACGATAAGGCCGCGTTCAGACCCGTTCCCAGCGTGTCGACGCGTTCTCCTGCCAGCCAGCACGATGCAGCAGCGGAGTATCATCGTCGCTCACGGGATAGCCGATACACAGATAGGCGGAAAATTCCCAGTTGGGCGGCGCGGTCAGCAGCTTCTCGATCGCGCGCGGGTCAAGGATCGACACCATGCCGAGACCAAGATTCTCCGCCCTGGCCGCGAGCCAAAGCGTATGCACGGCCATCGCCGTGGACTGGCGCAGGGTCTCCGGCATCGTGGCCCGGCCCAGCCCGTGCCCTTGCGCCGGGTCGATCTCGGTAAACACCGCAAGCTGCACCGGCGCGGCATCCAGCCCGGCGAGCTTGAGCCTGAGGTATTCGTCGCGGCGCGGCTGCTCAAAATCAGCGGCTGCCGCCTGGTTGCATTCGCGGAAATTGTCGCGCACGGCAGCGCGCAGCGCCGGGTCTTCGATGCGAAGCACGCGCCAGGGCCGCGAATTGCCCACCGACGGCGCTCGGTCCATCGCGGCGCGCAGCCGCTCCAGCACCGTCTCATCGACCGGATCGGCCCGGAAATGGCGCACATCCCGCCGCCATGCCAGAATGCGCCGCAGCGCGTCGGCATCTTCCTGCGTGAATTCCATCAGCCCAGCGCGGCCTCAAGCCGCGTCCATTGCTCGTCATCGCCCGGCAGGCCGAGGCGCAACCAACCCGGCGAATAGGGAAAAATGCGCGACCAGATATGCGCACGGGCGAGCCGGGCCTGTGCCGCCACCGCATCGCCGGTCTCGTACAGGCGAAACAGCGGCGTGCCGCCGACAAGCTCCCAACCGGCGGCCTCAGCCACCCGGTCCAGCCGCGCGGCATCCGCCGTGAGGCGCGCGCGCGTCTGCTCCTGCCACGCCGTGTCATTGAGCGCGGCGCAGCCGATTGTAATCGCCGGCCCCGAAACCGGCCACGGCCCGGCCATCTCCCGCAGCCTTGCAATGTGCGCCTCGCCTCCAATAGCGAAGCCGAGCCGCAGCCCCGCCAGCCCGTAGAACTTGCCGAAGGAGCGCAGCGCGATCACGCGGTCGCTTTCAGGGGTGAGGCGCGGAATGACCGAGACCTCCGGCGCGGTGTCCGCGAAGCTCTCGTCCACGACCAGCAGCCCGACCCGCCCGGAAAGCGCGAACAGCGCGTCCGGATCGTGCCGCCGCCCGTCGGGGTTGTTCGGATTGACGACAACCGCCAGTTCCGCCCCCGTGAGTTCGTCCGCGCGCGCAACCTCGCGTATATCCCAGCCGGCCGCGCGCAGGGACGAAGCGTGCTCGTTATAGGTCGGGCCGAGCACGCGCGCCTCACCCGGCGGCATCAGCGCCGGGATCATCCGGATCGCCGCCTGCGCGCCGGCCACCGGGGCGATCGGGCACGCCGCGCGATAAGCATGTGCCGCTGCGTCCTTGAGAGCCGTCATGTCGGCTGTGGTCGGCAGCGCCGCCCATGCCCGCGGAGGGATGTCGGGCAGCGGATACGGACGCGGATTGATGCCCGTTGACAGGTCGATCCAGTCGCGCGCTGGCCCGCCGAAGCACGCCATCGCCGCATCCAGATTGCCGCCGTGATCGCCCATGTGACTCCTTCAAATTATCGCCAGGACCGCGAGCAGCCCCGCCACGGCAAACATCGTCCGGCGGAACAATGTCAGCCCTTCGCTCAGATCGTCATCCGTCGGATCGGGCGCCGTGCCGTTCAGCCACGGCTCGTCCGCCACACGGTCGCCATAGACGCGCGGCCCCGACAGCCTGACACCGAGCGCGCCGGCCAGCGCCGCCTCGGGCCAGCCGGCATTGGGCGAGCGATGGTTCGCCGCGTCCCGCCCCATCACGCGAAACGTCACGCGCGTGCGCTTCCCGACCAGCGCGAAGATCAGCCCCGTCAGCCGCGCGGGGAGCAGGTTCGCGGCGTCGTCCAGCCGCGCGGCGGCCCAGCCGAAATCCGCGTGGCGTTTGTTGCGGTGGCCGATCATGGAATCCAGCGTGTTGATCGCCTTGTAGGCCATGATACCCGGCAGGCCGAAGATGACACCATAGAACAGCGGTGCGACAATCCCGTCCGAGGTGTTTTCCGCGAGGCTTTCCAGCGTCGCGCGGCGAAGGCCCGCGGCGTCGAGCTGGCTCGGGTCGCGCCCGACGATCATGGCGACGGCGGCACGCGCACCGTCCATATCCTCTGCCGCCAGCGGGCCGGCGACAGCGGCAACGTGATCGTACATCGACCGCGCAGCCACCAGCGGCCAGGCCAGCACGCCGACGAGCAGGACGCTGGCCCCGTCTTCGGGCGCGAGCGCCTGAAGCCCCGCGCCGATGAGGATGGTCAGCACCGTGACGCCGATCGCAACGCCGACCCCGGCCAGCCGCCGTGTCCGCCCGCGCAAGTCTTCGCGATTGAACCGCGCGTCCAGCACGTCGATCAGCGCGCCGAGCCATGTCACGGGATGCCCGATCCGGGCATACAGCCGGTCCGGCCAGCCGACCAGCGCATCGAGCGCGAGCGCAACGATCATCGCGGCGGCCATCGTCATGCCGGGCGCCAGTTCGTGCAGGCGATGGCGAAATCGCCGGAGGGCAGCAGCCGGAGACGCGTTATCGACAGCGGCGCGATCTCGAAGCCGAGCGCGGGGCCAGTTGCTCCGATCGCCATTGCCAGCGCGGCGCGCACTGTTCCGGCATGCGCGACAACCGCCACCGGCGTGTCCGGGTGCGTTTCGGCAATCGACCGAAGCGCAGGCCCGGCGCGGCGCACAAGATCGTCGAAGCTCTCGCCGCCGGGCGGGCGATGCGCGGCAAGCTGCTCGGGCGTCAGCGGGCCGAGGTCAGGGATTTCCGCGTATGGCTTGCCGTCCCACGCGCCGAAGTCCTGCTCCCAGAGGCGTTCATCGAGGTCTGCCTCCGGCCCGCCGGGCCAGATCGCGGCCGCCGTCTCGCGAGACCGCCGCGCCGGGCTGCTCACGCGCCGCTCGACCCCGCCCAGCAGCGTGCGCAGCGCCGCGATCCCCGGCGCCCCGTCGGTCCGCGCGGGCATATCGACGCGTCCGCACAGCATGCCGTCGGTCCCGGACGGTGCATGGCGGATCAACAGGAGTCCCGGCTGCGACGGTTCGATGGACACGCGATCTTCCCTTTTCTCGCGGTTTCTGCTTTCTCATGAAACCATGTCGAAGTCGATTCTCGTGACAGGCGGCGCGCGCTCGGGCAAAAGCGCGCTTGCCGAGCGGCTTGCGCTGATGATGGGCGCGGAGCCGGTGTATATCGCCACGGCGGAGGGGCATGACGACGAAATGGCCGCTCGGATCGAAGCGCATCAGGCGCGGCGCGGCGCGGGCTGGACGGTTCGCGAAGCGCCGCTCGATCTGGTGGGTATGCTGGACGCAACGGACGGCACGGCGCCGCGCCTAGTCGACTGCCTGACACTCTGGCTCAGCAACCTGATGTCCGCCGAACGCGACTGGGAGGCCGAGGCGCGCGCGCTGGCCAAGGCGATTCCGCGCCAGTTCGCCCCGCTCGTGCTCGTGACCAACGAAGTCGGCAGCGGCATCGTCCCCGAGAACGCGCTCGCCCGCGCTTACCGCGACGCCGCGGGACAACTCAACCAGATGATCGCCGCGTCCGTCGATGACGTCTATCTGACCGTGGCGGGCATCCCCGTGAAAGTGAAGCCGAATGACGATTCCGTTTAGCCTTGCCAGCCTCGACCGCATCGCCGGGCTGGCCGATACCTTCCCGACTTCCGACGTCGAAGCGGCACGCGCCGCACGCGCGCGGCAGGAAAGGTTGACGAAGCCGCCGGGCGCGCTCGGGCTTCTGGAAGAGCTTGCGATCTTCATGGCCGGCTGGCAGGGGACGCCGCAGCCGGCACTGGAGCGCGCGCAGGCGCTCGTGTTCGCGGGCAATCACGGCGTCTGTGCCCAGGGGGTCAATGCGTTTCCGCAGGCCGTGACGGCGCAGATGGTCCAGAACTTCCGCGCGGGCGGCGCGGCGATCAACCAGCTTTGCGCGGTGAACGGGGCTGCGCTGTCTGTCGTGCCGCTGGACCTGGACAAGCCGACACGCGACTTCACCGCCGAACCGGCCATGAGCGAGGCCGAATGTCTCGACGCGCTCAACCGGGGCGCGGAGGCTGTGGCACCCGATGCGGACATTCTCGTCCTCGGCGAAATGGGCATCGGCAATTCCACTGTGGCAGCGGCGCTGGCCTGCGCGTTGTTCGGCGGGCGGCCGGCCGACTGGGTCGGCCCCGGCGCCGGCGCGGACGATGCCGGCATGGCGCGCAAGATCGCCGCCATCGAGGCCGGGCTGGCGCGGCAGCCGGCGCGCGATCCCCTGGCCGTGCTTTGTTCGCTGGGCGGCCGTGAGCAGGCGGCAATCTGCGGGGCCATGT
>JBKGZY010000089.1:0-10402 GCA_046543175.1 Dichotomicrobium sp. | reverse complement strand
TCGCCGAACGAGCCGGCCTTGGGGAAGTTTTCGCTGGCGGAATCGGCGACCGGCTCGACCAGCAGGAACGTCCCGCGCGCGCCGACCACGCGGACTGTCACGCCGCGCGGGCAGTCCGGGCCGCGCACGGACCATTGCGAGTCGCCCACCAGAAGAACGCCGCGTCCGTTCTCGATCGGGTGGTGCAACAGGAAATGCTGGCCGATCAACTCGCGCGCCCGGTCGGTAAAGCGGTTCGCATCCTCGCTGTCACCGCCCCAGAAACGCCCCGCACCAACCAGCACCGCGACGGCGAGCCCGCCGAACAACAGGACCTGCCAGGCCCAGGCGATGTCGAAGGCCAGCGTCGCAACGCCCACGATAGCGGCCGCCACGCCGAACCAGAGCAGGAAAAAGCCCGGCAACAGCAGTTCCAGACCCAGCAGGATGACGCCGAAGATCAGCCAGGCCCATCCGCCGAGTTCGCGCACTTCGGCAATAAAGCCTTCCATGAAATCCTCCGGTCGTCTCTCAGTGCCGGCGCCCCCGCGACGGCCTCGGGGTCGCGGGAGTTTAGCCGGTTATGCCCTCTGCGCGAAGCACAGATTACTGGGCGCCGGACGGCGTGCCCGTGTCGCTCTGGCCGCCTTCCCTTGGTTCTGCCTGTCGGTCCTCGACCGGTCCGTCGCCGGCGTGCCCGTCCGCCGCCTGGTCTTCCTCCGACGCGTCACCTGCCGCGGGCTCGCGCGGCGCCGGCTTTGCCTGTCCGTTGGCAGCACCGAAGGCCTCGCGCGTCAGTTCGGTGATCCCGCCGATGGCGCCGATGACGCCGGCGGCGTCGACGGGCATCATCAGCACTTTCGCGTTCTCCGCGCTTGCCAGGCTTTTCAGCGCATCGACGTAGCGGTTTGCCACGAAATAGTTGATGGACTGGACGTTGCCTTCGGCGATGGCGCGCGAAACCATTGCGGTCGCCTTGGCGTCGGCTTCGGCTTCGCGCTCGCGCGCCTCGGCGTCGCGGAAGGCGGCGTCCTTTCGTCCTTCGGCTTCGAGGATGAGCGACTGCTTGAGGCCCTCGGCCTGAAGAACCTGGGCGGCCTTGTCGCCTTCGGCATCGAGCACCTGCGCGCGCTTGTGGCGCTCGGCCTTCATCTGCCGGGCCATCGCCTCGGTGATATCCGCCGGCGGGTTGATGTCCTTGATCTCGATACGAGAGACCTTCACACCCCACGGATGCGTCGCCTCGTCCATGATGCGCAGCAGCCGCGAATTGATGGCATCGCGGTTGGACAGCAACTCGTCGAGGTCCATGGATCCCATGACGGTACGCGTATTGGTAAGGACGAGCATGACCATCGCCTGCCGCAGATTCGCGACCGCGTAGGCCGACTCGGCGGCGTCCAGCACCTGCATGAAGGCGACCGCATCGACCTGCACCTCGACGTTGTCGCGGGTGATGACATCCTGCGTCGGGATGTCGAGCACCTGCTCCATCATGATGACGCGGTGGCCGATGCGTTCCACGAACGGCACGACGATACGCAGGCCGGGCATGAGCGTGCGCACGTAACGTCCCAGCCGTTCGACCGTGAAGTTGCTGCCCTGGGGAACGATCACGACCGATGACGCGACCATGATCACCAGAACGATCGCCAGCGTGATGGCGAAGATTTCAAACGCGCCCATGCCGTGTCTCCAGTCCGGTGCGGACCGTTACACTTTTAGGCGAATTGCAGGCATGTCGAAAAGGGAAATCGCCGACAGCGTTGAGGGGGCGGCAATGCTCAGCGATCCGTGCCCGCGGCCATGAGCCGGCCTTCGTCCGGCGCATCCACCTGCTGCCCGGCCGTGTCGAAGTCCACCCAGCCGGAAAGCTCACGGCGGATGATCCCTTCGAGCATGTCGATGCTCTGGGGCGTGTCGTTCAGGCAGGGGAGCAGCGCGTATTTCTCGCCGCCGGCCTCCTCGAAGGTCTCGCGGCCCTGCATGGCGATTTCCTCCAGCGTCTCAACGCAATCCGCAGCAAAGCCGGGCGTGACCACGGCGAGGCGCTTCACGCCGTCGCGGGCCAGCTCCTCGATCGTGTAATCGGTATAGGGCTGGAGCCATTCGGCATTGCCGAAGCGCGACTGGAAGGTCAGGCGCAGCTTGTCCTCGTCCCAGCCGAGCGCCTCGCGCAACAGGCGGGTCGTCTTCGCGCAATGGCAATGGTAGGGATCGCCTTTCTGGAAATATTCCAGCGGCAGGCCGTGGAAGGAGGCGATCACCATGTCCGGCTCCCAGTCGAGCTTGGCCAGGCTCGTCTTTATGGAGCGTGCCAGCGCATCGATGTGGGCCGGCTCGTCGTAATAGGGTGGCACCACGCGGATGCTGGGCTGCCAGCGCATCTGTTTCAGCGCATCGAACGCCTTGTCGCAGGCGGTGCCCGTCGTCGCCGCCGAGTATTGCGGATAGAGGGGGAAGAGCAGGACACGGTCACAACCCTGCTGCTGGAGATAGGTCAGGCGTGACCTGATCGAGGGATTACCATAACGCATCGCCCAGTCGACGATGACTTCCGGCGCATCCTCCAGCTTTTCGCCGATCTTTTCGGCCTGCGAACGGGTAATGGTGCGCAGCGGCGACTCGTCCTTTTCCTCGTTCCAGATCTTCCGGTAGGCCTCGCCTGACGAAAACGGCCGCCTGGTCAGCACGAAGGCGTTGAGGATCAGCCACCACTTGACCGGATTTATCTCGATCACGCGGCGATCCGACAGGAATTCCTTCAGGTAGCGGCGCATGGACCAGTAGTCGGTCGCGTCCGGCGTGCCGAGGTTCATCAGTAGGACGCCGATGCGCCCGTGGGCGACCTGCGGGTGGTCCGCCGGGCGATTCGAACTCGTCGCTTTCAGCATGACGTTCTTGCTCCCAAGGGGGATCATGACGGCGAGAAACGGCGCCATGCGCCCAAGTGTACCGCTGTCAGTTCTGCAAGCGCCCCCGGTTCCTCGCCGGAATATACAGCCCAGCTCCATGCGCGGCTACGCCGATGATGTCACAACGACGGAGCCGATTCTGCATTGGACCAATCGTCGCGCCTCAGAGGGCGGCGAAACTGGCAGCATCCGTCATCACTGGCTGCTAACACCTTGTAAGTGCTGTTTCTTCTTCAACTCGGCGCTTGATGCGGTATACTTATTGGTGGTTCGGGCGTCAAGCCGTGCCGATGGCGGGATAAAAATTCCGCTACCGCCGCTTTGAAAGCCCGACCGTAAATACCGGGTACGATGAGGTGACGATGGCCGACCGCGAACTTCTGGAACAACTCCATGGGTATAGCCTGACGACCGCGGAGATCTTGTACCGGCTCCCGGATTTTCCCAAGATTATCCAATCGTTCGTGTGGCAGGACTATGATTATGCGCCGCAATTCCCGAGACTGCTGGACTTTCTGGACTATTGGCGCGACAACCTCGACGGCCCGCTGCATCGCATCACGGTCACCCATAAAAACCTGATCTCGCCGGCGGAGCTGCGCTATCTCGACGGCAGGCTGATCCTGCATTAACCTGCCGGCGCTACGAATGGCGTAGAGAGGGCGAGCTTCGCAGGAGCCAGGTGTCGCGTGCGTCTCCTGCCTGGATGGGGCGCAATCCATAAATGGCCATGAGATTCGTAAAGCGGCAGAGACGCTTCTTGAGTTCCAGCTACCGACTTCAACGCAACCGTTTCGCCGCCACGCCGCTCGTCGGCGCGCGGCCGCGGCTCGGGCGCATGCTGGAGCATTTCGACCTTCTGGCGGTCGATCACGGCATCTTCCGCTTCGCCTATCTCAACCTCCACGAGATCGCGCCGGGCGTGTGGCGCTCGGCCCAGCCGGGGCCGCGGGACATCAGACGGCTGGCGAAGCGCGGACTTCGCACGGTCGTCAACCTGCGCGGCAAGCGCGACTGCGGCAGTTACAGGCTGGAGCAGCAGGCCTGCGCGCGTTACGGCGTGGAATTCATCAACTTCAAGATGCGCTCGCGCGGGGTGCCGAAACCCGAGACGATCCACAAGGCCGCGGCCTTGTTCGAGCGGATCGAGTATCCGGTTCTGTTCCACTGCAAATCCGGCGCCGACCGGGCGGGGATGATGTCCGCCCTCTATCTCCTGCTGCGCGAAGGCCGCCCCCTCGACGAGGCGACGCGCCAGCTCAGCCTGCGCTACGGGCATTTCAAGCAGGCCGACACGGGCGTGCTGGACCACTTCTTCGCGTGCTACCGCGCGGATAATGCGCGCCAGCCGACCGACTTCATGCAGTGGGTGGACGAGATCTACGAGCCGAAAAAGGTGTCGCGCAGCTTCAAGGCCCGCGGCGTGATGAATTTCATCGTCAACCGGGTGCTCCGGCGCGAATAAGCGCAACTGTCAGCTTGCCTGCGCATGACCGGCCCAAGAGGCCAGTTCCCCTGCCGCGCGCAACACTGTCTCGGGGAGTTCGACGGGGCGGTCGCTCTTGTGCGGCGTAACCTGCAATAGTGTCTCCCCCAGTTCCGCCGCGATTTGCTCGACGACAAGCTCCAGCATGTGATGCGCCTGGGCCGGATCGAGGTCTTTCAGGAAAGCGCGGAGCCGCCCCTCGTCTGTTGGCAGCAGGGCGAGGATAGGGCGCATGACGGCCTGCTTGACGCGTCCCTCCAGCCACGGCTCCAGGCTATAGGCGGAAAAACTGCGCGCGGCGCTGACGAGCGCGCCGATGTGCTGATCCACGCTCATCCGGCCGATCTCGCGCCCGCCGGCGGCATCGTGAACGATGCGCCGCGTCCTGTGGCTCCAGGCCGTCTGGAGGCGCGACACCGCGATTTCATGGGGCGAGCGCAGCGGAGCGCTCATCAGGCGCTCGGCGACGGCCTTTGCCGAAGCAAGCGCGTGCGAACGCTTGTCGATCCGTGCCATTTCCGCGATCTCGGCGAACCAGTGCTCCATATCCGCGGCGCCGCTGTTGTACCACTCGGCCTCGTCCAGGATTTCGCCCTCCGGCGACACGGCGCGCAATGCCTGGGTGAGCGAGACCATGACGAAGCCGTGAAACAGGTTGGCCGCCTCGCCGCGGATGCGCTCGGCGATCCGCTCCCGGTCGCGCGGACTGGGCACGGCATCCATATGCGTGACGACGAGCAGGCTGCGCCGGCGCACGGCCTCGGGCATGGTACGCCACTGCGTGACTTCGCTGCGCTTCCAGGCCTGCGTGGCGACGGTGCACCAGACCGCGGCATGCACGTAAGAGTTGGCGGCGCGCTTGGGCGGCAGGCCGCCCATCCCCGGATCGGAGACACCGACGGAGTCGACGATCTCGTAGTTGCGCAGCCGCTCGAACGGCACTCCGATCTCGGTCAGGGCCGGGCGCGCGATCAGCTTTTGGAACGCCGCGCTGGTCAATCTGTGGCGCCCGCCGTCGCCGCCGATCGCGTAGAGAACGGGTTGCTCGGAATACCGCAGCAAGGTGGAGCCGCGGTCGCTCGTCACCACGCTGGTCGGCAGTGCCTTGTGGCCGATCAGGATATTGGTGAGCGACGTCTTGCCGGAGTTGAATTCGCCGAACACGCCGATGCGCGGCGGCCGTGTCAGGCTGGTCTCGATGCGCCTGAGTGCGCGGATGGCCGAGGCGACCCGGGGAATCTGCGCGGACTGCTCGAAGACGGCGCGCGTTTGCTGGAGGCACTGCGCCAGTTCATCGACAGCCGTGTTGGTCTCGTCGGCCATCTCCTGCATCTGTCTAAGGCCTCCGCAGTCCCGGCCTACCGGCTCGTCAGTTCGTCCTGGCAGCGCCGATGAAGCTCGGCGGTGCGCGCCGCGAGGGCGGCCATGCGATCCGCGCGGGCCGCGACGCTGTCGAACCTCGCCTGCGCGTCGTCCGGGCCGGCCGCGCCGGATTGCACCAGCCTGGCCACAATCTCAAGCGTTTCATGCACGATCGTGCGGTAGCGCCGCGTCACGCCGGACGCATGCGCGCTCAGCGCCTTCTTGGCCAGATCGCTCAATTCGCGCGCAACCGTGAGAAAATCACGCTCCAGCCCGACGCGCAATGCCTTGACGGCTTGGCGCGGATCGCGGCTCTGGCTCCGCCAGACGAACCGGCGCGGCTCGTCGAGATCGAGCGCCACGGCCTGGGCCAGCGGCGCGAGCGACGGCGCCGGCGCGATGGCAGGCAGCGGACCCGCGGTCATCGGCTCGTCCAGCCCGGGCGCTGCGGCGGAAAACATCTCGTCGATGTCCCGGAGATTCTCCTGCTCGAATTTCTGCATGGACGCGGCAACCTCCTGGAACGCGGCCATGAACTCGCCCGCCAGCTTGTGACGGATGCCGATCGTGTCGAGTTTGGGCGCGTCGAGCCGTTCGCCGGCGCGCAGCTTCTCCTCCAGCGCGGCCTGTTCGGCATCGGCCAGGCGGGTAACCGCGGCGTTGAGGCGCTCGGAAATCCGGCGCGTGCCGTCGGCGGCCAGGGCGGCGTAGTCGCGCTCGAACGTCTTGAAACGTTCGGCCAGTTCGCGCGCGGCCGTTTCAAAGGCCGTCTTGCGCTGCTTCCGGTCTTCGCGGCGCTGGTCTTCGTCCTGTTCCGCGCGCTTCCTGAGACGTTCGACCTCGTGGCGCGTGAGCAGGGCGTAGTTATGGGTCATCGCGGAGATGATGCCGGCGACCGTGGCGATTTTCTGCGCGGCGCGCGAACCGGTCATCAGGCGGGCGAGCTGGCTGTTCGTTTCCGAAAGCCCGGACATGTCCATGAGCAGCCCGGCCAGCTCGCTTTCGTCGGATACCTCGCTTTGCCTGATCCGGTCGAGCGTTTCCCGGTCGGCATGGCCGCGCGCGATGGCATAATCGGCGAATGCGTCGTCGAGCGTGCCATCGATATGCGCGCCCGTCGGTGTCATGGCGCGAAGTCCCCAGGATGCGCTGCCGGGGATGACCGGCATGTCATCGCTCGAGAACTCCTTGCGCAGGATGGTGCGCACGCGTTCCAGGACAGTCTCGTAGTTTGCCGCGGCGTCTTCCAGCATGTCGAGCCGGTTCAGGAAGATGACGGCACGTCCGGCGTCCACGCCCTGCAACAGGCGCAAGAGGTTCAGATCGGTGTTGGAGAGCGGCTGCTGGGCCGTGACCACGACGATGTAGACATCGGCCGTCTCCAGGTTTTGCAACGTGATTTCATCGCGCACCAGAAACGGGTCGTTGGTGCCGGGCGTGTCGATGATGACCGTGGGAAAGCCGAACGGGTTGTCCCGGAAATACAGATCGGCGCTCTTGGTGATGTCGGAAAAATGCGCCGAGCTTTCATCGATCGCCCCTTCCGCAGCCGGCCGGTCCTCGCCGGCGGTCACGTAGCGTTCCAGAACGCCCGGCGTGACCGAAGAGAACAGGTGATGCTTTCCCAGCATCTGCGGGAAACTTTCGCCCAGGCGGCTCTTGGCGCGTTGCTCGAATTCGGAGAGCTGTTTGTGAATTTCGCCGCTGTCGAGATTGGGGGCAAGGCTGGTCGCCATTTCCCGCATGCGGCCCCCGCCGACCATGTGGCGCCACTCTTCCTCGGTGAAGAACTCGAAATAGGCGCCTTCCTGGGCGCCCGGCTCGCCGAAATGGATTTTCGTGACGACCGCCGTCCACGGGTTGACGTCGGTGGGCAGCATGGTGGGCCGCCCGGCCAGCGCGTTAATGAACGAACTCTTTCCGGCCTTGACCTGACCGATCACCGCGATCCGGCAAATCTGCTCGCGCATTTCCGCGACCAGCGTGTCGACCATGCCGGCAAGCGGCCCTTCAAGATCGCCGGTCAGCGCCTGCGCGCAGTCCTGCACTTCGTCGGCCATGTGTTGCAGTAACGCGCCCGGTCTCGCGCCCGATCCCGCCAGCGGCGCAGTTTCGGTCATTTGTTCTGTCGCTGGTGTTTCTGTCGTCATTGCTCACTTCATTACGCCGTCCCGGCATATGCAGGACGCAATCTGAACGCCGCCTCCGTCAACTTGATGGCGTTGTTACACGGCTTGGGCGGAAAGATGAACCTCTTTCGCCGGATCTTGGACGGGAAACTGCCGATTTTAGTAAAATCGCGCAACCGCAGCGTTGGTCTACTGGCGGGTCTCATCGGACGGTGTGGACGCTCGCGTGGCGAAGGCCGGATCGGCGCGGATCGCGTCCCAGTTCCGAAGCGCGCCGGCCCAGGCTGTGGGCGACAAGGCGAGATGGGCAATATCCGTGTCGTCCGCGACGACGCAGCGGATGACCTTGTGGCCGGTGCCGCTGAGGAATGTCAGGCTTGCGCCGTCGCCGGTTCCGGTCGCGTCGATCCAGGCGCCGAAGCCCCGTGCTGTTTGAAAAATGTCCGCGAGCGCACGCAAGGACTGTCGACTGTCACCACCTTGCGACCAGTCATGAACCCAGCCGCTGCGCGCGGCATGCCAGGCGGCCAGCGCGCGCGGTTTCATGAGAGCGTAAAAGGCCGATACGGGGCCTTCGCCGGCGGGCGCGACCTGCTCGCGGGTGGCGGCATACAATTCGAGCGCGGAAAAGCCGATGCCGCCGACGTCATCTTCCGAGGCAACATGGATGCGGTGCTGCGCCGGACCGGTGCCGGCAAACTCCCAGAGCGCACGTGCCGCGCAGCGCAGGATGGCGTCGCGCGCAGGCATCATGCTGTCCATTGCCTTGCGCGCCGACTGCGCCTTCTTGTTGAGCGTGCGGTATACCCGCGGCGCTTCGGCCGACAGGATCTGGTCGGTGGCGTAGCTCGTCTGGTGACGCGGAAGCAGGCTGAGCCGCTGTTTGCCGGTATCGAGCGAAAAGGACATGGCTGCGCTCTCGACATTGATCGCGCGGGGCAGGACGGTGCGGTCAACAAGCGCCAGCAGCGCCAGGAAGCGCTCGAGCGGCGTCTCGGCGTCGGTGAAGGCCTCCGGCGCGAACGGATCGCCCTGCCGGGTGCCGGTCAACGGCTGTTGGTCGGCGACATGGGACATGACCATGACTTCGTACTCCCCTCTGTTGCGTGCCCCTTCGCAGATGTCCGGCGCGCCCGAGCCGGACAGGCGCGGACGGTATCCTTTCGCATGTCTTGATGCCAGATCCCCTGTGTGATCCTGTCAGATTTCCGCTTCGATCTCCGGCAGCGTCAGCCGCGACGTGGCAAGCGCAAGCCCCAGATCGCTGTCGCGCGCGACGGCATAGGCCACGGCCGCCTCCCGGTTCTGGCACCGCAGGAAGATGGTCGCGAGGTCCGGGCCGGCCACCAGGGCTTCGTTTAGACCGTCGCCCGCCTCGGGTACGTCATCGGGCGGAAAGCGAATGTCCTGAAAGAGTCCGACGGCCGAGCGGCCGAGCGCTTCGGGATCCGGGGCTTCGGTCTCATACGCGGTCTGCGAGTGGCCGAGCACAAAGCCGGTATCGAGGCTGACGCACACGACGAGCCGTGCTTTCGGCAGGCGGGCGAGGCTTTGTTCGAGAACGTGTTCCAATTCCTTCTGGCTCCCTGCGGCGATTGTGGAGGTGGCGGCGCCGGATCGTTATAAACGGGCGCGCGCGTGAATGCGACCGTTGCGGTGTCTTTGGCGCCGGGCGGAAAAACCCAAAAATCGGGCGCTTTTCCGCTTGACGCTCCTGAATCCCGCGATTAGCTTATCGCTGATTTGATCGTCAGGCGGTAGTCACAACGGGTTCGGCGCTCGCGCCGCGTGAGGGACTAAACGCTGGCGGAAACAAGCTGAGTAGAAATCGGTCAAGATCGCACGCCCGATAGCGGCGGCGGTCCTCTGTGTTTTGGGGCTCGGCATGCTGCTGCGCGGCAGCGGTCATGTTGTTGTGCCCTGGAAGGATTCTGCTCCGAATTGCGGACGGTATTGTCTTATGCCTACGGTGCAACAACTCATTCGCAAGCCGCGCCAGGCGCCGGTGAAGCGCAACAATGTCCCGGCCCTGCAGGCCTCCCCGCAAAAGCGGGGAGTTTGCACGCGCGTCTACACGACCACGCCCAAGAAGCCGAACTCGGCGCTGCGCAAGGTCGCGCGCGTTCGCCTGACGAATGGCTACGAAGTGACGAGCTACATCCCCGGCGAGGGACATAACCTGCAGGAGCACTCCGTGGTGATGATTCGCGGCGGGCGCGTGAAGGACCTGCCCGGGGTACGCTATCACACGATCCGCGGTGCCCTGGATACGCAGGGCGTGTCGAAACGCAGACAGCGCCGGTCGAAGTATGGCGCCAAGAGGCCGAAGTGACCAGAATACTTAAAACTTTATCAATTTTTTCAGTCGTTTTTGTTTGTGTCATTGTCGCTGCTTCGTTGTCCGGACCGAGCGCTTCGGCGGCGAGTTACGGGGCGATAGCCTATTCGCCGAACAGTGGGGTCTGGGGCTATTCATACGATTATGGATCGCGCGGCGCCGCCGAACGGCGAGCCATGCGCGAGTGCCGCGC